>CAYFWH010000074.1:0-10219 GCA_964346785.1 uncultured Weeksellaceae bacterium
ATCAAGAGTGATGTATATGGGGCTTTGCGCAAAATTAATCAGCGGATAGAAAAACAGAAGAATTAAAAGAAAATATTTTCTGGTCATAGTTTCAATTTTGTTGAGATGGCAAAGGCTTTTTATTCCGGTTAGAAAATAATGGTAGTAAAAATAGTTTAAAAAAACCTAAATAGCCAAATCAATCCTGTAAAATTCATAAATCCTGCTTTTTTTGAGGACTTCATAAATGAAAAATCTCAAACCTCAATAAAATTAAATGAGGTTTGAGACTATCAAAACAAGAATTAAATGAAAAAATTACCAGATATAAATCAGATTCAGAAATAGATTTCTACCGGGTCTTGGAATATTGTTCCAGTCAGAAAATGTATTGTATTTTTTGTCAAATAAATTTTCCGCACCAATTTTCAGATTTAATTTTTGATTACCAAAACTGAATATTTTTGAAACTGCCGTATTAGCAATCAGATATGAATTTTTGGGTGTCTCGCCAAACTCAGCACTGTAGCGGCTATTTTTTGAACTGCCTTCTATATCTGCCTCAGCTGACCATTTGTTTTTTTCGAATTTCAAACTGAATCTGTAATTAAATGGCTGTATCAGCGGCAATTCTGATTTGTTGAAATCTTCTCCAAAGCGATAGGACAAAACGCCGGCCAATGACCAGTATTCTATAAAATCATAATTAATTTCAAAGTCAGTATTGTAAATGTTTGCATATTTTAAAGCTTCATAAACCTTTATTCCATTTGCTCCGATGGTCATCGGAATCAGGTTTTCATCCGGCTTTCCAATTATGAAGTCATAAATTCTGAAATAACTCCCGGACCATTTTGCATTGAACTTTGGTGATTTATACTGAGCTGAAACTGACAAATTCAGAGATTTCTCATTGTCCAGAAATGGATTTCCGACATAATCATAGGTGTCAAAACTGTTGAAAAGATAGAAGCCGAAAGCTTCAGAGACCGAAGGAGCTCTCTCCCCATAACCTGCGCCAAAACTATACAGCCATTTTGAATGATGAAAAGACAAAGATGCGCTTATGTTTTTTATTGAACGGCTTTTACTTTCTTCCATTTCAGGATAAAAAACCTGAAGACTGTTTAATCCAAAATCACTTTCGATGCTGTTGTGGTGTAACCCCATGCCTGCAGATAAATCAAGTTTCAGGTGTGGACTGAAATTGATTTTGTCTTCTACAAAAATACCGGTATAAATTGTATTTACATCAGGCCAGGTCATCATGTACATATCATTTTCAGATGGATCATTCGGATACATTGTCATTTCTGCCAAAGAATTATTCAAATGCCCGGAAATCGTCATACTCAGTTTATGGTTGTTGTAACGGGCATTGATTTTTGAATAAAAACCATAAGTTTCGCTCCATCCCGGCATATCCATCCTGACCGGTACATCAGGCCTTTGGCTGTCATCCATTACATGCTTGATTTTGTTGTAATACAATTTTGTTTCCCATCCGCTGATGTTGTCATTCAAATTTCTGAAATTGTATTGCACTGAACCGATAACAGCTTCAGCGAGTGAAACATCCATTGGCAAGGCAGGGTAGCCCACATCGGTGGCACGGTCATAAATCATTGAAGCTTCAACAGATTGTTTGTCATTGATTTTTATTCCGGCAATAGCAGATAAATTGTATTTCGTAAACTGAGAGTATAAAATTTCCTGATTGCCACCGGCCTTATAATTTTCGGCATCTCTGTATGTGAAATCGAGATTTGTATAAAATTTATCAGCTGAATAGTGTAAGTCAGTTCCTATGATTTTTTGATTATTTACAGTCTCGAAACCTGAAAAAACCGAACCACCCCAGCTGTTCTTTCCAAAACCTGTTTTTCTGCGAATCAAATCAATACTTCCGGCAATAGTGCCTCCGTGTTCAGAGCCGGAATTTCCGGTTATGATATTTGCCTTTGAAAAATTTGTGATTTCAACATAAGAAGTAACAGGATCCATTTTATCGGTACATGCACTGTAAATTCTCATTCCGTCCAGTGTTACAACATTCCGCTCACTGCTCATTCCCTGGAGCATTGGCTCCCAGGCATAAGCACCTCTTTTGATCATATTGACAGCTGTGGATTTTTCGAGATAATTGTCGAGCGAGCCCAAAACTTTTGATTCTTTCAGTTGTTTATCGCCCGATTGAGAAATAATAATTACTTCTTCAAGATTGACATTTTCCAAACTATCCGACGGAAATTCCTGTGCAACAAGATTCTGTCTGAAAATTAACAACAGAAAAATGATAATGTATTTTCTCATTTTTTATGTTTTGATTATTAATTGATTGAATCAGAACTCAATTTCAAAGAAAATACTACTGCTTTCGTTGTTTTCATCCATCTCTTCACCTTTCAGAATTTCGTTGTTTTCGTTTTGAAGAATTAGATTAATCTTCCAAAGACCGGTCATTGTTAAACTGAGCTTACCGTGATAGAAACCATCGCTACCCTGTGTCAGGTCTTGGTTGTTGGGAGATCCATGATTTCCCATGCCCGGCATTCTCGGGTCGATTTTTAATTTATAATTATTTACAATTTCAAAGTTGTGCATGCCGTCAGTTTTAAAAATGGCTGCGCTCATATCGTTGATTGCCACTTTTGGTTCTGTGGGTTCAATCATCGACAAGATATATTTTTCACCGTCGCTTCCTACAAAGACATTTACGATTCTTTTTGGGGATGATACCACATCAATCATTCCATTGAGCGGATAATCCTGACCGCCGATATTTATATCCATGCTCAGAAACCAGCTGTCATTGTGATTTCCGGGCATTTGAAAAATAATCCAGCCTTCGTAAAGTGTTTCTTTTCCGGCTGTTTTTGTGATTTCAGAATGTGGTGCACCGTGTTGCATTCCGGTCATTTGCATGTAAGGATCCCAATTGAATGTTGCATTTTTAATGAAATCTCCATTCTGATTTTTTAATTGAAAATATAATTTATTGTAACCATCATAAAGTTTTCCGTTTTTGGTATAAACAGCTAATTGGTGTGTTTGAGTTGAAATTACTTCTGTAAGTATCAAATCAATTGTTTCATCTTGTGATTGCGGCTGATTCGAATTGTCATCATCGGAACATGAGATGAAAAAAGTTGCTATAATAAGCATTGTGTATTTAAAAATCTTCATTTGTTTTTTGATTTAATTAATTTGTAATTGAAATTAGAGAAACAAACAGCTGTATTTTAGATTTCCGAATTAATTTGTTCAGAAAATCGTACAGTTTTATTATGTTTCCAAAAAATAAAAAATTATGGTAACTTGAAATTAGTTCACCATAAAAAAATTAAATCAAAACCGGAGGTGGCGTGAATTTTATCAAATCGACTGACTGATAATTATCCGAATAAAAGTAATTGTGAATTACTTCAACCTGAACTTCGGGCACATCATAACTGAATTCGACAGCGAAATAAACTAATTCGCTCCTCAGTTGTTCAAAAATAGCCGGAAGTTCATTTGAATCTTTTGAGTCAGCCATTTTTGAAATTTGACATCCGCCGTTACAGTTACTTTGAGTTTGTTTATTGTTTTCACAAAACAAAGCGGTAAAATCTTTGTTGTCCAGTAGATAGAAGTTGAGAATCAATGAATTTTTCATACTGCCGGCAAGCAGTACAAAAATCAACATCCAAACAATTGACAAAGGTTTGTTTCTCATTTTCAGTGTAAAATTAAAACAAGAAATTCACCAAGGCTATGATATAGCTCATTATAAATTATGTTTTGATACAATCTACTTTTAGAATGATAAAATAATTCTTTAAACTGAATTTTTACTGACTGATTTAGTTAAATTAGCCCTTTAAATTTAAAATAAATCAGAGAATGAAAACCTCGAGATTATCTGAAAATCTAAAAGGCTCTCAAATACTGGAAGTTGCGGGAAAAGTAAGGTCACTACTTAATAAAGGTGAGCAAATCTATAATCTGACTATCGGAGATTTTGATACCACAATTTTTTCGACACCTGAAGCACTTGTGAAAGCAGTCATCAGTCAGTACAGTGCGGGATACACCAATTATCCGGTTGCAATCGGTGAGTTATCACTCAGAAAAAGTGCTTCTGATTACCTGAAATCTGTCAGTGGTTTGGAATATAGCGAAGATGAAATTCTGGTTTCGGCGGGTGCCAGACCATTGATTTATTCATTTTATCAGACAATTATCGATCCCGGAGACAAGGTTCTTTATCCGTTGCCATCCTGGAACAATGATGCTTATACTTTTTTTTTTTTTTTTTAGACAATTGCAATTCAGACAAAAGCCGAAAATAAATTTATGCCAACCGCAAAAGAGCTGGAACCTCATATTCGGGATGCTGCTCTGATAGCGATTTGTTCACCTTTGAATCCAACAGGAACGGTTTTTAAAAGAGTTCAGCTCGAAGAAATTTGTGATTTGATACTCGAAGAGAATAAAAATAGAATCCAATCCGACAGAAAACCGCTTTATTTACTTTATGATTCAATTTACTGGCAACTGACTTATGGCGAAACGGCCCATCTGAACCCGGTTGAACTTCGCCCGGAAATGAGAGATTTCACTTTGTCAATAGATGGTATCTCAAAAGCTTTTTCAGCCACCGGAGTCAGAGTGGGGTGGGCTTACGGACCGACGGATATTATCAAAAAAATGACAGCCTTACTGACTCATATCGGGGCATGGGCACCCAAGCCGGAACAACTTGCAGTAGCTGAATTTTTGAATCAGAAAGAACAAGTGAAAAAATATCTTGAACACCACCGTTCCGAACTTTCAGCCAGATTAAAAGCTTTTTATGATGGTTTCATGGCATTGAAATCCGAAGGTTTCAGTGTAGATGCAATTGCTCCGGAGGCTGCATTGTATCTGAGTGTTAATTTGGATTTAAAAGGTAAAAAAACGATTGACGGAAAATTGTTGAATTCTGCACGAGATATCACAAACTGGCTGATAGATGATGTGCGGGTCGCTCTGGTTCCGTTTTATGCATTTGGAACAAGCGATGATTTGTGCTGGTTCAGACTTTCGGTTGGAACAGTTAAATTAGCAGATATTCCATTGATTATGAACAAGCTCAAAAAAGCTTTGTCAGAATTGGAAAATCAGTAAAATCATAAAATTATTCAATTGAAAAAACCGTTTTTTATTTTCATTATTTTTTTTCTGATCACTTCTTGTTCTCATTATGTGGTTAACAATGAGGGTTTTACTCGTCCACCTGAAAAATATAAATTTGGTTACAGCAAAAAGAAATCGGATGTAGATGTTTATCAATTAATTGATACAACTTCGATTTATTATATGGCTGAACAGGATTTGTACAAATACAGGAGTGATTATATGAGAAGGGGAGAATACATTCGCTTTTATTCTGACGGGAGATTCAAAATGCAGGGAGTAAAAGATTTCCCGGAAATTGATGACATCAATAATGTGAACAAAGGAATTGTCGGCTATTTTTTCATCAGAAAGAATGTTCTCAAACTCGAAATTTATAGTGACATCAATGCAGGTTCGAGTCAATTGAGGTTTGGATTGATTGAAGATAACGGAGATATAAATTTATTGGATGAAAATCCGAGAACTTTTTATGGCATTGGATTTTCTGAACAAAATATTAGAAAGAAAATTAAGAAAACTATTTATAAACCACAGATTTACAAGAAAATAAAACCAGAAGGTGAAATGATTTATGAAAATCAGAATTGGTGAATTATGAAAATTGCATCCCTTGTTTCAAATTAAATTTTCAATAAGCTGAAATTATTTTCTCAACAATTTTTAATTAGAACCAATCTAAATTTTATAGATTTCAAATTAAACCTTACCTTTACCCAAACTTTGTCAGAGAGATTATGGAGACTGTAAAGCAAAGAAATTATGAGATTGTGAAACAGGTGTTTACGAATTTTCTTGAAGAGCATGGACACCGAAAAACACCTGAGAGATACGCAATACTGGAAGAAATCTATTCGACCGATGAACATTTTGACATCGACCGGCTGTATATCATGATGAAAGATAAGAAATACAGAGTGAGTCGTGCAACTTTGTATAACACCATCGAATTGCTGATGGAAGCCAAGTTGGTGAGAAAGCATCAATTCGGAGAGCAGCAGGCACATTACGAAAAGTCCTATTTCGATAAAAATCACGATCATATCATTTTGTCTGATACCGGTGAGGTCATTGAGTTCTGTGATCCCAGAATCCAGGTAATCAAGACAACAATAGAAGAAGTTTTTGATATCAAGGTTGAAGGCCATTCACTATATTTCTATGGCAAGAGAAACAGTTAAACGCCTGAAAATATTTTCATTTTTATTGATGCTTCTGATTGCACCTGTGCTTTTGGGACAGCAAAAAGATTTGAAGAAAGACCCGCCAAAGAAAATAAAACATTTGCATTCAAATGTTTTGAAAGTTACACCAGAGAAATTTGAAGGAAATCCTTTTGCATACGGAAATGTCGCTTTTGAACATGACAAAACCTTTCTGTACAGCGACAGTGCGGTCTATTATCAAAGAGAGAATTTTTTTCGTGCATGGTCAAATGTGAGAATGATCAATGACACGGTTTCTATGACAACAGATAGTCTGGAATATGACGGCAATACCAAAATTGCAAAAGGTTTTGGAAATGTTCACATGAAAGATAAGAAGTCGGAACTTTTTGCAAATTTTGTGGAATATAACCGTGAGACCGATGTGGCAACAGCTACCGGAAATGTTGTGTTAGTCGATCCGAGCCAAAGGATTGAAACGCCATATATGACTTACGACCGAAGAACCGGAATTGCTTATACCGATGCGGGTGCGATTATTCGCGGAAATGACGGAACGGTTACCCATACCCAGATTCTGACTTATAATGCAAACACCAAAACCATAAATTTTGACCGCAATACGATGATTGAAACACCTGATTATAGAATTGTTTCAGATCAAATGACAATGAATCAAGCAACTGATATTACTGATTTTATAGGCAGAACTACGATTACTGACCGAAAAAATCCAAGGAATTATATCGTAATGCCTCAGGGAGGAGGCACATTCAATAAAAGAACAGGTGAAGCATTTCTCAGAAAAAGATCAACGATTTACAGAGATGGAAAAGAGTTGTGGGGAGATGAAATGTATTTTAATGATCAGACCGGATATGGCTGGGCAAAAGGAGATGTACTCATCAATGACCCGGAAGAAAGAAGGTTTGTGAGAGGTGAATACGGCGAAGTTTTCAGAGATGTAGATTCGGCTTATGTTACAGGCAGAGCTTATGCAGTCAAAGCTTTTGAACTCGATTCGCTGTATTTTCATGCTGATACCATAATGGTTGTCAGACGGCAGGATTCAACCAGGGTTTTGAAAGCTTATTTTGGTGCGAAGTATTTCAAAAGTGATGCACAGGGTAAATCTGATTCGATTTTTTATAATGAAACCAAGGGAATTATGAAGTTCTACCGCGACCCGATTATGTGGTCAGGTGAACAACAAATTACCGGTGATACTATTTTTTCTTACAACAATCCGGATAAACAGGTATTGGATTCCATAATGGTTTTCAACAACTCATTTGCAATTTCGAAAGTCGATTCACTGACACAGACTGAATTCAATCAGGTAAAAGGAAAATTCATGACAGGATATTTTCTGGACAATAAGCTCAATCTGGTAGAAGTTCACGAAAATGCACAGGCATTAAATTTTGTGGATGAAGAAGAAAATGAATCAAAAGAAAAAGAACGGATTGGAATAAACATATCGAACTGTGGAATAATTGAAGCAGAGATTAATGGTAATGATGTGGAAGTGCTTGCCTGCAGGATTCAGGCTGCATCAAAACTTTATCCCGAATCAAAACTCCCGGATTCAGACAGGTTTTTAAAAGGATTTAAATGGAGAGGAGATGAAAAAATGTTGAGGTGGCAGGATATTTTTGACGATCCGCCAGATTATATAGAAGTCAGGATAAAAGAAAATGATGAAATATCTGAAATGCAGCAAATTGATTTGGATGAGCTGTTAGATACATCTGAACAAAAATTAGAAAATCAGGAAAAATCCGAAAGAGATTAGTATTTTTACAAACGCTAAGTTGAAAAAAAGAAATCATCTGAAATGAAAAAGAAATTAATCCCATTTTTAACAGTGCTGTTTTTTGTAAGCGGGTGTTATATTTATAAGCCCTATTCTGAGCTTTCAGAAGCAGAAACAAATTCGAATACTGACAAGGCTGTTGCACTTACGAGACCGGTTCCGGGTGAAAACCCGAATGCAGATGGAAATAAGACATCAACGCCATCTTCAAGACAAATGAATAACAATCAAGTTCCTGATTTAGATCAAAAAGAAGCTGAGATGAAAAAAATGGCTGAAGAAAATATGTCTGAAGATGATATCAAAAGAATGAAGGAAGAGCAGATTAAAAAACAGGAAATGGATAACCAAACTGAAAGACAAAAAGGAAGTTTCATGACTTCAGACGGCAGAACAGCTGATGACATGAGAGGGAAAAAAGCTGCGCCGAAACCAAAACAGGATATTGATTTTGAGCCCGGTACGCTTAAATCAAAAATACAGCCTAATAAAAATTACAAAATAAAAGTTGAAGAAAAACAGTATAAAATTCAGGTAGATAAATGGGAGGGGGACACACTCTTTGCACATATTTTGAGAAAACCTGAAAAAGAACTTAAATTTCATCTTAATCAAATTGATGAAGAATCTGTTATGGAAAGAAGATTTTCCAAACCCTATTCGGATTTGCTGACCATTGGTTCTTATGTGGCAGGAGGTGCAGCAGTATTGTTGTTATTTTTATAATGAATCAATCAGATTTAAAACAGGATTTTTTTAAATACCAGGCAAAAACCACTCATTTTGCTTCGGGCTTTGAAGTGGATTATGCAAAAGGTTCATATATCTATGGAAAAGATGGAAGAGCTTATCTTGATTTTGTAGCCGGAGTTTCGGCCAATACACTTGGGCATTCTTTTCCAAGAATAATTAATGCAATCAAAGAGCAGTCAGAAAGACATCTTCATGTAATGGTTTATGGTTAATACAGTCAGGAAATGCCTGTTAGATTGTGTAAAAAACTGGCTGAAATTCTGCCTGATCCATTAAACACGACCTATTTGGTCAATTCAGGAACAGAAGCAATCGAAGCTTCTATGAAACTTGCAAAAAGATATACCGGATGCGAGGAAATCATTGCCTGCAGTAATGCTTACCACGGCAATACGCAGGGCTCTTTGAGTCTGGCGGGAAGAGAAGAAAAGAAGAGAGCCTTCAGACCGTTGTTGCCAATGATTAATTTTATAGAATTTAATTCGGCAGAAGATCTTGAAAAAATCACTTCCGGAACTGCCGCTGTAGTTCTTGAAACCATACAGGGTGCAGCCGGTTTTAAAGTTCCTGAAAATGGCTACCTGAAAAAATTAAAACAAAGATGTGAACAAACCGGAACACTTCTGATTTTGGATGAAATTCAACCCGGATTTGGAAGAACCGGAAAATTATTTGCATTTGAACATTACGATATAGTTCCCGATGTGTTGGTGATGGGCAAGGGAATGGCAGGCGGAATGCCGGTTGGTGCATTTACTGCCTCTTCCGAAATGATGAACTGTTTGGCACATCATCCGAGCCTGGGACATGTTACAACTTTTGGTGGAAATCCTGTGATTGCTGCAGCAGCACTTGCTGTACTCGAAGAACTGTGTGAAGGAAAGTGGATGTCAGAAATTGATAAAAAAGAGAAGCTGTTCAGAAAATTACTGGTTCACCCAAAAATTAAAACAATACACGGCAGAGGTCTTATGCTTGCTCCTGAACTTGAATCTGAAGAGTATGCAATCCGGGTTGCTGAAAAATGTATGGAAAAAGGATTAATTCTTTTTTGGCTGATGTACAGTAGTTATAATCTCAGAATTACACCTCCGCTGACGATTACAGAAGATGAAATTAAAAAAGGATGTGAGATTTTATTGAGTGTTCTTGACGACTAATGAATTACAACTTTTTAGACGAAATAAAAAAAGACCGGAAATTTCCGGTCTTTTTTATACTAATTCAATGTTGATTATTTGATAATCAATTTTTCATTAATTACACCGTCAGCAGTTTCAATTACAATCATATAAACACCGGTAGGTAATTTAACATTGTAAGTATTGACGTTGTTTCCGCCCCA
>CAYFWH010000075.1:0-2421 GCA_964346785.1 uncultured Weeksellaceae bacterium
GAATTTCTGATTAATGCCGAACCCGCAAGTGTAATGATTGCCACTGCACCCATATTGATCCAGTAGGCAGGAGCGAGATCGGCTGCTCTGACCCGAAAAAATGCAAGTCGATAAAAAATTAGCGTAATTAGAATAATATAAAGCATACAACCGGTTAGAAAAACAACCAGTGATATGAAAAGAGAAATATCTTTTGAGAATGGAAGATAAAGTGCCAGTTCGGTTCCGAGAACACAAACAGATTCGGTCGCAACTACGATCAAAAGCCAGATTCCATTAATTCCGCGGTTGAGAGAATCTTTTTCGCGTTTGACAATAATCACCGTAAACAGGGAGTAAATCAACACACACCAAAGTACCAAACCGGAAAGAAAAAAGACTGATGCGACAAAATGGTTGTTCTGAAAATATACAAATTGATAGCCAAGCACATTGATGCCCGCAACCAAAGTCAGAAAGCCCGGACTGATTGAGGCTGTCATGAAATCTTTTTTGAATTTATCAAAATAAAAAAATAACCGCCATAGAAAAAATACAGTCAGAACAGCAAAAAAAATCTGATTTAGATAAAAAAGAAAATTTCCAAATGTTTCATAACCTGACATTGCAACTGCAACCGACACGATTCCGGTTGCCATTACCAGTGCAAAATAAGCCGGCGACAATTCCGAAATTTCGGATTTCAGATTTCGAATAATATGACTAAAAATTGAATCGGTCAAATTTTAAGAGATTGGGTCAAAATTACGCAAAATGAATGTCAATAAAAAAGCCTTTTTCAAAATCTGAAAAAGGCTTTTTTTATGCTATTTAATCAATTGTTTGATTAATTTCTAACCATCATATCTACAAATTCGTTCACATCCAAACCGGCAAGTTTGTCAAATTCGAGTGTGTTGTCAAGAATGGTTTGTTGTTGTTTTTCAGCAAAAATTCTATTCAGATTAATCTTGTATTTTTTGATTAATTCAGGAATTCCTTCGTCTCTTCTTCTTTTGTGTCCGATTGGATATTCAACAGTTACTTCGTCCAAAACGGTTCCGTCATTGAATTCAACTGTCAGACCATTGGCGATAGACCTTTTTTCAGGATCGTGATAATCTTTGGTGAACTGAACATCTTCAACACATTCCATTTTGTCTCTCAACGCATCAATTCTCGGATCTGATGCGATATCATCTTCATAATCAGCGGCAGTCAATCTTCCGTAAATCATTGGAACTGCAATCATATACTGAATACAGTGGTCACGGTCGGCAGGATTGTTCAACGGTCCTTTTTTGTCGATGATTCGAATCGCAGCTTCGTGGGTTCTGATGGTGATTTTCTTAATATCATCAGTTGTTTTACCCATTTCATTTAATTTACCGTGAAGTGTCATCGCTGCTTCAACCGCAGTTTGTGAATGGAATTCTGCCGGAAATGAAATTTTGAACAACACATTTTCCATTACATAAGAAGTGTATGGCATCTGGAATTTGAATTCATTTCCTTTGAAAGAAACATCATAGAATCCCCAAACCGGTGCTGACAAAACAGATGGATAACCCATCTCTCCTGTTTTTGCAATCAAAGCCAAACGAACGGCTCTCGAAGTGGCATCTCCGGCAGCCCATGATTTACGGCTTCCGGTATTTGGTGCATGACGGTAAGTTCTCAAAGACTGACCATCCACAAATGCTAATGAAATCGCATTGATTAATTCATCTCTATTCAACCCGATTAATTTCCCAACAACAGCGGTAGAAGCTAATTTAACCAACATCACATGATCCAGACCGACTTTGTTGAACGAATTTTCCATTGCCATCTGACCCTGAACTTCGTGCGCCATGATCATGCCTTCCAAAACCTGTTTCATCTTCAAAGGTTTTTTACCTTCAGCAATGTTGGTTCTCGAAAGCCAGTCTGCAGTTGCCAAAATCCCACCTAAGTTATCAGAAGGATGTCCCCATTCTGCTGCTAACCAGGTGTCATTAAAATCCAGCCAGCGAACAATTGCTCCCAAATTGAAAGCAGCCTGAACCGGGTCTAACTGATAGTTGGTTCCCGGAACTTTCGCGCCGTTTGGCACAACAGTTCCTTCCACAATCGGGCCCAAAAGTTTGGTACACGCAGGATAAGTTAAAGCCTCAAAACCACAACCCAAAGTGTCTAAAAGACAATAATGAGCGGTTTTCCACGCTAATTCATTTTTAATTTCATAATTCAATACATAATCCGCAATGTCCGTCAGAACTTTGTCCGGCTGCGGTCTTTCATTTGAAATGTGTGATGACATTTAATTTATTTTTGTTGTTAATATTCTTGTTATTTTAATTCCCTTATTCTGAATTTTAGGATAAAAACTCAAATTAAAGGGATTCCATTATTTCAATTCGGTTTTGTCATGGTTTTTATTCCACTTCGGTTCAAACTTCG
>CAYFWH010000075.1:2521-10205 GCA_964346785.1 uncultured Weeksellaceae bacterium
CTACTCGTTTTTATTATCCACGGGTTACGCTTCGCTCACCCGCGGTTACCAAAATTTCACCCCTACGGGGTTCTTTTTCTTCAATCTCTTTTTATTCTGAACCTTTAGCCTGAAATTCACTTTTTATGCTGAATTTCAAATGGATGAAGACTCATGAATGAAAGGAAATTCATTATTTCAATTCGGTTTTGTCATGGTTTTTATTCCACTTCGGTTCAAACTTCGATGGCTGTAATTCAAAAACACATGCCAAAACCTTTCTACTCGTTTTTATTATCCACGGGTTACGCTTCGCTCACCCGCGGTTACCAAAATCTCACCCCTACGGGATTCTCTTATTTTCGTTTTGCCAACGGAACAAACTTTCTATTTTCAGGTCCGGTATAATTTGCACTCGGACGGATGATTTTACCATCCTGTCTTTGTTCAATTACGTGCGCTGCCCAACCGGTGCATCTTGAAACCACAAACAGCGGTGTAAACATCAAAGTCGGCACGCCCATTCTGTGGTAAGAAACCGCTGAAAACCAGTCCAGATTCGGGAACATATTCTTTTCGGCCCACATCACAGTTTCCAATCTTTCGGCTATATCGTACAGCAATACATCGCCTGCTTCTTTTGACAAATCGTGTGCAACTTTTTTAATCACCACATTTCTCGGATCCGAAATGGTATAAACCGGGTGTCCAAATCCAATGATGACTTCTTTGTTTGCTAATCTGTTTTTGATATCAGTCTCAGCTTCATCCGCAGACCCATAACGACTCTGAATATCAAAAGCAACCTCGTTGGCACCACCGTGTTTTGGCCCTCTCAGAGCACCAATCGCACCGGTAATCGCAGAATACATATCAGAACCTGTTCCGGCAATCACACGGCTTGTGAAAGTAGAAGCATTGAATTCGTGTTCTGCATATAAATTCAATGAAATCTGCATTGCTTTCACCCATGAATCAGATGGTTTTTCGCCATGCAGCAAATGAAGGAAATGTCCGCCAATGGTATCATCATCGGTTTCAACATCGATTTCTCTTCCGTTATGGCTGTAATGGTACCAGTACAAAAGCGAAGATGAAAATGAAGCCAATAATTTGTCGGCAATATCTCTAGCACCTGCCAGACTGTGGTCGTCTTTTTCAGGACTGATGGTACCTAAAACAGAAACTGCGGTACGCATTACATCCATCGGATGAGCAGCTGCCGGAATTTCTTTCAGTACATTTTTCAATCCTTGCGGCAATCCTCTGAGTGCTTTCAGTTTAGCTTTATAATTTTTCAATTGACTTGCTGTTGGTAAACTACCGTGAATCAGCAAATAAGCCACTTCTTCAAATTCAGCTTTTTCAGCCAAATCCAATATATCGTATCCGCGGTAATGCAAATCATTTCCGCTGCGGCCAACGCTGGCCAGTGCAGTATTTCCTGCGGCTACACCCGAAAGTGCAACGCTTTTTTTAGGTTTAAATGTTGGTTGTTCTTCTTTCTTAGCCATTTTATTATTTTTTATAGAGTTCGTCCAATTTTCTTTCATAGTCATAATAACCGATACTTTCGTACAATTCCTGACGGGTTTGCATCGTGTCCAGTACATTTTTCTGAGTGCCTTCTTTTCGGATGTGCTCATACACATTCATCGCAGCTTTATTGGCAGCTCTAAAGGCTGAAAGCGGATAAAGCACCAATTCCACACCGGCTTCTCTCAGCTGATCGACTGTGTACATATCAATCATTCCGAATTCAGTGATATTCGCCAAAACAGGAATGCCGGTTGCATCCACAAATTTTTGATAATATTCGAGGTTTGGAACTGCTTCGGCAAAAATAAAGTCAGCACCAGCCTCTTTGTAAGCAATTGCTCTTTCGATAGTTTTTTCAAATCCTTCGACTGCAAAAGCATCTGTTCTGGCACCGATTACAAAATGATGATCTGTTCTTGCGTCAACGGCTGCCTTTAACCTGTCCGCCATTTCGTCTTTAGAAACGATTTCTTTGTTGGGACGGTGACCGCATCTCTTTGCGCCTACCTGGTCTTCGATATGCAATGCCGCCGCACCTTCTTTAATCAGTGATTTAACGGTTCTGGCTACATTGAATGCAGACGGTCCAAAACCAGTGTCCACATCTACCAATAAAGGTAAATCGCAAACATTTGTGATTCTTCGAATATCGATTAAAACATCTTCGAGATTGGTAATACCCAGGTCGGGAATACCGAGCGAACCGGCTGCTACGCCGCCACCCGAAAGATAAACCGCTTTGAAACCTGCTTGTTTAACAAGTAAAGCATGGTTGGCATTGATGGCTCCGACAATCTGCAATGGTTTTTCTTCCGCCATCGCTTTTCTAAAACGAAGTCCCGGAGAGTCATAAGAATTTGTATCAGTCATAATTTGTGTAAAAAACTTATTTTTGAATTAATTTTTTAACCCTTTTTCAGGTTTTATTTTGAAAGTCACAAAATTACGAAAAATTATGTGTTTTTTAATGATGAGTGGTCGGCAAATTAAATCGGAATAAAAATCAATCAAAGTTCAATGGGCTATTTGAATGCTGTAAAAAATTTATTTGAAAAATTTGAAGATATTTCTTCTGATTTTGAAGTTATTAAATTAACGACCGGTCATATCAATTCGACATATTTAATAATCAATCAGAAAAAGAAATTTATCCTTCAGCAAATCAATTCATCGATTTTTAAACAAACCGAAGTCCTGACTCAAAATGTTATTGAAATTTCAAATCATCTCAAAAAGAAGAATTATCCACACAAAATTTTAAAACAATTTGCATTCAAAAATGGTGAATATCTGTATGAAAACAGTTGGCGGATTTTGGAATTTATAGAAAATTCACAAAGTTTTGAAAAAGTCAAATCAGCGCAACAGGCTTTTGAAGCGGCTAAATTTTTAAGTGAATTTTATTTTTACATCAATGACTTAGATACTGATTTAATCAAAGATTCAATTCCGGGTTTTCTGGATTTTGATTCGAGATTTGAACAATTTGAAAATGCTTTAAAATCGGCAGAGTTCCAAAGAACTGAAAATTCACGAAATGAAATCGAATTCATCGTTCAAAATCAGAAACTACTGAAAGTGTGGAATGAAATATCGGTCAAAATTCCAAATCGAATCATACACGCCGATCCGAAAATCAGTAATTTCCTTTTTGACCAAAATTCGGATGAGAAAATCATTGGACTTATCGACTGGGACACTTTTATGAAAGGACCTGTTTTATATGATTTTGGCGATATGGTCAGGTCTTATACCAATCTAAAAAATGAAGATGACGATTCGGATGGAGTTACTTTCAGTTTAAAAAATTACAATGCTCTGAAAAATGGTTTTCTTTCGTATCTAAAAAGTGAGCTCACACCAATCGAAATTGAAAATTTAGATTTGGCTGCAAAAATTGTGATTTACATTCAGGCTGTCCGTTTTCTGACAGATTATTTGAATGGTGACCTTTATTATCAAATCAGCTATTCTGAACAGAATTTAAACCGAACAAAAAACCAAATCAGTTTACTGAAAGAATTGACCGAAGCGTTGTAATTATTTCAAAACAATCTCTTCATTGCCCTTTACAATCTCGCCAATCAGGCTGCTTCCGGGAATTAATTCGAGTATGGTCTGAGCATCTTCTTTGTCGCAGGTAACAATCATTCCGACACCCATATTGAAAGTACCAAACATTTCATCTTCGCTGATACCGCCTCTTTTCATTAATTCTTTCATTACTGAAGGAACTGTGATTTTTGATTTTTCGATAACCGCAGTCAGTCCTTTTGGAAGAATTCTCGGAACATTTTCAATCAAACCTCCGCCGGTGATATGTGCAATACCAGACAAATTTACTTTTTGTCTGATTTTATCGATATCGTTTTGATAAAGTCTGGTTGGTACCAATAGCGTTTCCCAAAGCGGTTTTCCTTCGAACTCTTCATTGAAATCAGTGAAAATCTTTCTGACTAATGAAAAACCATTGCTGTGAAAACCGGAAGACGGAAGACCTACAATTACATGACCTTCATTAATTTTTGAACCATCGATGATTTCATCTTTTTCGACTACACCAACACAGAAACCTGCCACATCATAATCACCGATTTGATACATTCCGGGCATTTCGGCGGTTTCACCACCAATTAAAGCTGTTCCGGTCTCTTTACAAGCTGCTGCAATTCCACCCACGATTTCTGCTGCAACATCTGAATCGAGTTTTCCACATGCAAGATAATCCAGGAAGAACAAAGGTTTTGCGCCATGACAGAGAATGTCGTTGGCACACATTGCAAAGCAATCAATACCTACAGTGTCATATTTCTTCACATCAAGTGCAATTCTGAGTTTTGTACCCACCCCGTCGGTTCCTGAAACCAAAACCGGGTTTTTATAACCTGAAAGTTGATAAAATGCACCAAAACTTCCGATGCCATTCAGTACATTTTCGTTGTGTGTTTCGGCAACTGCTTTTTTGATTTTGGAAACTGTCTGGTAGCCTTCTTCTTTATCTACTCCTGCGGATTTGTAGGTATTGCTCATTTTGTAAAGTTTGATGACTGCAAAATTAAGATTTAAAGGTCAAATTAATAAATAAACACAAGACAATATTTTGAATTAAAAAGAGGCACTTATTTGGTGCCTCCCTATCGTATTATCAAAATGTAAAAATATTTATAAAAAGAAGCTAAATCCAACATTAAAACCAAATGGAGAATAAGTTTCTTTAAACTCATCATTATATTTGCCTTCTTTATATTTATAAGTCATTTGAGCATAGCTTAAGCCTAAATTCACAGCCATAGACTCTCTAAAGAAAAAAGCCATTCCCCCTTTTAACTTCCAACCGAATCCGCCACCAGAAAAAGACTCATTATCTTCTTTTTCTTTTTTTGAACCGTAACCTATATTTGCACCTAAATATGGTTTAATATTTTCTCCCGCAGTAAAATAATATGTAGCACCGGGCATAATTGAAAAAGTACTTACAGTCACCTTATATTCATCGTCATAGTAATCATCGTATATCGTTGTAGCAATACTAGAAAGCCCAAACTCTACACCAAGAGCCATGTTGTCCATTACAAAATATCCAGCTGCAGGATTGAAGCTAATAACAGTTGCTTTTGTTCCATCTACTTCTAAACTACCTTGTTTATAAGTCGATTTCCCAGTCGCAAACCCAAGAGAAGATGACCCCTCTACTACCCAATTACCTTTTTGTGTTTGTGCATTCAGTGTCACGAAACCAAAAACCAAACAAATCATTAAAATTTTTTTCATATTTATAAGTTTTTAAATCTTTGTAAAGATAAAGATTAATACGGATTAGAGAAATTATTTTAAATCTTTTTACATGAGAATTTAGGTTAACTGTTTCATGGCAAATACGTTATCAAAATCAAACACAATATATTGATTATTAGCGCTTTGAGCAATGTTTGCATTGACAGGTTTGAAAGCTCAATCTACCGGATTCGAAGCCGGTGCGCACATAGGTTTTACTATGGGTGATGTAAAAGACGCCTATTCAATTAACTTTGGCATTAATGCAGCTTATTACTGGGATATTGCTGCAGATTTTCAACTTGGAGTTGCTACTGGATATGATCATTGGTCAGCAAAAGAGTATGAAGTAATGGGAATGAAAATCAAATCGGATGATGCAGCGTTTATTCCTTTGGCTGCTGCTGCCAAGTACGATTTCGGAGGATTCTTTGCAGGTGCTGACTTAGGTTACGGTATTGGTGTTTCACCAAGTGGTAATGACGGAGGCTTCTATTACAGACCAAGAATAGGATATACTAACACCTCTTTTAATGCTTACGGATTCTATAAAGGAATTAGTGTGACTGGAGGAACATTCTCATCTATCGGTGTAGGTTTTGATTACAAATTCTAACAAGAATTAATTTTAAATATAGCCGGCTAAATGCCGGCTTTTTTGTACAAAAAATCCCCGAAAATCCGGGGACCTAACTTAAAAAAGGGGGAATAGTAAGAAAATTCGAGTATGGGTTTTTTAGGAATTAAATAGTTTACACAGTTTTTTAGTATGAGGGTCTCCCCCTTTTTTAAATTTTTATTGTTTCATTTTCACAATACAAATATTATACTTAAAAACATATGATTCACAAGGCATTCCACCCTATTTGCAAGGGGAAAAATCCCCTTTTTTTTATTACATTTAAAAAAATTTATTTCAAATAATAATACCAAACACTATTAAGATAGTTTACAGTAGTTTTTAGTATAATAAAAAAATCCCTTCTCATTCATTATAAGAAGGGATTTTTATAAAATAAGGGTATAGTATATTATTCATTGACTAACAATCTGAAACCTTCACCGTGGATATTGACTATTTCCACATTTGGGTCATCTTTCATGTATTTTCTAAGTTTGGCGATATAAACATCCATACTCCTGGATGTAAAATAATTATCGTCATGCCAAATCCTGTTTAGAGCAACTTCTCTTGGCATTAGATCATTTTTATAAACTGCAAGTAATCTGAGCAATTCACTTTCTTTTGGCGAAAGTTTGTATGAGTTCACACCTGATTCCAATTGTCTGAGTTTTGCATTGAACTCAAATTGACCAATTTTAAATTCTTCCTGCTCAAATTTTTCTTCTTCAGCTGAATGTCTTTGAAGCACAGCTCTGATTTTATAAAGCAAAACTTCTGAATCAAACGGCTTCAGCACATAGTCATCTGCGCCGATTTTGTACCCGTTCAGCACATCTTCACGCATATTTTTTGCGGTCAGAAAAATTATAGGTTGATCATTTTTGATTTCTTTAATTTCTTTTCCGAGTGTAAATCCGTCCTTTTTGGGCATCATTACATCGAGAATACACAAATCGTATTGACCGTTTTTGAATTTGCTCAAACCATCCTCACCATCAATGGCGTGTGTCACATCAAAATCATTAATAATTAAATAATCTTTGAGCACAGCTCCAAAGCTTGGGTCATCTTCTACCAGCAGCAGTTTTTGTTTTTCGTTCATTTTTTATTTTTTTAAAGGCAGCCTGATGAAAAAGACACTTCCTTTTCCGGCTTCAGTTTCGGCATATACCAGGCCTTTGTGTAATTCTGCAATTTTTTTTTTTTAAGTCAGTACCAAACCATGTCCTTGTACATTATGAATATTTCCGGTCTCTTCTCTGTAAAACTGTTCAAATATTTTCTTTAGAACAGCTTTTGACATACCGATTCCGTGATCTCTGATTTCAATTACAACAAAATCGTCTTCATTGTAGGTTTTAACAATAATATCGGGTTTCTCACCCGAATATTTTCTGGCATTATCCAAAACATTATTAATCATATTTTCCAAATGGAAAGCGTCTCCTTCAACCAAGTTTTTGGTTGCGTTGTAATCCTCAAAAATAGTGCCATTTGAATTATTAATCATAAAACGATGGTTCGAAACACATTTTCGGACGACATCTTCAATATTCAAATCCTGTGGATTGATATCTAATTGATTTCGTTCGAGCTTGGCCATTCTCAACACCATTTCAACCTGAGTGTTCATTCTCTTATTCTCTTGTTTAATCAGGTCTGCATAGTATCTGATCCGGTCGGGATCACTGACTATTTTATCATTTTTCAAAGCATCAGAAGCAATATTAATTGTAGCAATCGGAGTTTTGAATTCATGCGTCATGT
>CAYFWH010000076.1:0-1652 GCA_964346785.1 uncultured Weeksellaceae bacterium
TGTTAGCACAAGAAATGAATAAGGCAGTCTGAATGAAAACAAATTGAGTGCTTTAAGCAAAATCATAATTGAAATTGAAAGCACAGTTAATAAAAATGAAATGATGATAATACCACTGAACAAGTTTCTGATTTCTTTGCTTCCTCTTTGCATAATCATCACATTATCAAGCTTCAACCCGGTAAGAACAGGAAGAATAGCAATATAACTCAAAAACACTTTGTAAACACCGTAATTATCAGGACCATAAAAATTAGCAAGAAATAAACCTCCGATAGCAGCAACGATTTTCGAAATGGTATTGCCCGCCAAAAGAGAAACAATTCCCTTGAAGTTTTTGGTTTTGAACTGTTTCGAATTGATATTAAATCTTGTTAAATCCATGAATTCATTACAAAATTAAGCTATTCGGCTTATAAATGACAAAGAACTTAATTTTGAATTGAAGACAACCAATAATACAACATGTTTTATAGGTGTTTTTAGTAACTTTGTCGGCTTATGGAAAAAATAAAACACATCTTTTTTGATTTGGACAATACACTTTGGGATTACAGAAAAAATGCCGGTATCGCAATCAGAGTGATTTTTGAAGAATTTGAAATTGAAAAAAAATACGGACATAGTTTTGATGATTTTTATATACATTATTATGAGGTAAATGAAAATTTATGGGCCGAATACAGAGATGAAAAAATATCAAGACCCGAATTACAAAAAAGAAGATTTCCTGAGTCTTTTGAAAGTCTTGGAGTCAGAAATCCTGATTTTGCAGAAGATTTTGAAAAGAGATTTATGGAAGAAGTTTCTGCCGGAACTCATTTGGTGCCACACACTGTAGAGATTTTGGAATACCTGAAAAATAAATACAAATTACATATAATTACAAATGGTTTTGCTCAGACAACACAATATAAAATTGAAAATTCTGTGCTGAAAAATTATTTTGAAACGGTTACAACTGCTGAGTCTGCCGGTGCACCGAAGCCTAACCCGATTTCTTTTGTAGCCGGTATCAATGCGTCAAAAGCAAAAGTGAATGAATCCATATATATCGGTGACGACTGGTATGCAGATATTTTGGGTGCAACTTCTTTTGGGATGAAAGCAATTTTCTTCAATCCTCTGGATGAAAACCATTTATGGATAGATGAAGTTCCGGTAATTGACGAGCTGAACGAGTTGAAAAATTATTTGTAATTTAATTTTCCTCATCAAAAGTTTTGGCGATTGTTTCGATGTTAAGGCTTCTTGCCATAGCATCGAAAATTTCTTTGTAAGTTCCGTTTTGATCATAAATCTCCTGATGTGTTCCGCCTTCCATAACTCTCCCGTTCTCCATTGCATAAATTCTGTCTGCATCAATAATCTGAGAAATACTGTGTGAAATAATAATCACAGTTCTGTCTTTTTTTATGGCATCCAAACTGTTTTTAATCTGCTCTGTGGCAACTGCATCCAGACTTGCTGTCGGTTCGTCCAAAAATATAATTGGCGGATTTTTCAGAAACATTCTTGCAATTGCAATCCTTTGTCTTTGACCGCCAGATAAAGTTGAACATCTCTCGCCAACAACGGTATCATAACCTTCAGGCATTTCAGAAATAAAAGAATGAGCCCCCGATATTTGAGCCGTTTGAATTATGGTTTCA
>CAYFWH010000076.1:1662-10088 GCA_964346785.1 uncultured Weeksellaceae bacterium
CGTTGTTGCTGTTCGCCTGTTTACAAATTGGCTCTGTTTTCTAACTTTTGAGGCACGTCCATAACCTGGTCATAGATGTGTGCTTTTCTGGCTGCTTCATACACTTCTTGTTGACTTGCTTTTGGGTTTCCGTAACGGATATTTTCTTCTATTGTACCGCTGAAAATATGATTTTTTTGAAGCACCAGCCCGATATTGTTTCTGATGAAATGGGTATCATAATCCTCCAACGGCACACCATCCAGTAAAATTTCACCTTTTGTTGGCTGGTAAAATTTATCAAGAAGATTGACTACTGTACTTTTTCCGGCTCCGCTCAATCCTACAAAAGCTGTAATTTTATTAGGCAGGATTTCCATATTAACTCCATAAAGCGCCTGAGTTCCGTTTGGATAAACAAAATCCACATTTTTGATTTCGAACTTTCCAGTTATTTTATCAGGTTTATATAAACCGGAACTTTCTTTTTCTTCATCAGCATTCAGCACACTGAAAAAACTTTCTGAGTAAATAACCGCATCGTTCATATCATCAAAAATCCTGTGCAACTGACCGATAGGCGCAGTTACATTATTGAACAATAAAATATGAAACATAATCATTCCAATACTCATTTCGCCAATCAAAACCAGGTAGGCAGTAAGTATGATAATAATAACAACTCCAATTTGCTCTACAAAACTCTTGATGCCGTTATACAGAAAACCTGTTTTTTGAGTGTGCAACTGATTTTCTGTCATTTCATATTGAATCGTACTTTGTTTTTCTGATTCAATTTGTTCTCTGTTGAAGGATTTTATAACAGTGATTGATTCTATGATATTTACAATTCCCTGACTTTTCGACTCTCTGTACTTACGCATTTTTCTGCGCCAGCCACTCAATTCCTTTGCCTGTTTGACAATGATGAAAATATAAATCGGAACAATTCCTAAACCTACCAGACCAACCCAAAAATTGGCATTGAACATCAAAATCAATGCAATAATAGAGTTTGCAAAAAGCGGAAGGATGCTGATAAAGAAATTTTGAACCAATCTTGTCAGACTGGAAATCCCCATATCTATTCTGGTTTGGAGTTTTCCGGTTTCATTGTCTGTTGTTGTGAAAAAAGCCATCCTGTAAGTCAGGATTTTATCCACCACAGCATTTGCTAAATCTCTCGAAACATAAATTCTGAGTTTTTCACCATAAAATTTCTGACCAAAAGTCAAAAACACATTTACAATCTCCTTACTGAGAAGAATAATTGAAATTAGTAAAAGAATTTTTGCACCTTCTTCAAAACCTTTTCCGGCTTCGACCAACGAATTGACTTCGTCAACCGTATATTTGAGTATGAACGCATTGACCTGAGCAGTAAACGAACCAATCAGCGTCAGTGATAAAGTTCCGACTACCAGCAATCGATAGGGTTTGACAAAAGGTCCGAGGTATTTAAAAAGCTGCAACAGCGACATCGTTGTAAATTAACTAATTTTTTGTGAAATTCTCAAAAACACCTAAACCAAAAAGCGCAAAATCATATTTAACCGGATCACTTTCATCCATTTTTTTCAGGTTGTCATTTAACTCAATTGCAGCTTTCCAATCGTTTTGTTTCCTTTTGAGCAAGCCAAGTTTTCGTGCTACGGCTCCGGAGTGAACATCGAGCGGACAAACCAACTGAGCGGATGATATATTTTTCCAAATCCCAAAATCAACACCCTGAGAATTCTCTCTTACCATCCACCTCAGAAACATATTTATTCGTTTTGCAGCTGAGTTTTTTGCCGGACTTGAAATATGCTTTTCTGACCGATGTAAATGAGGTGTTTCAAAAAATTTATTCCTGAAGTTTTCGATTGGATTAAAACTGTCAGAATCATCATCAGAAAAACTGAAAACAGTTTCTAATCCATTGTGTTTGCTGTATATATTTTGAAGTGAACGAATAAAAAAATCTAAATCATCTGAATTTATTGTGCGGTATTTGAAATCCTGAATTTTTTGAAATTGATTTTCTGAGTAATTCATCACAAAATCATAAGGCGAATTACCCATTCTTTCCATCAAATCTTTTGATTTTGAGATAATCATTTTTCTATTTCCCCACGCCATCAAAGAAGCCAACAACCCTGAAATTTCAATATCTTCTTTTAACGAAAAATAGTGTGGAATTTGTATGGGATCGCTCTCTACAAATTGAGGAGAATGATATTGCAAAACTTTTTCATCCAAAAATTCTTTGAGCTCTTTTCTGTTCATTCTTCTTTTTTAACCGATTTAAAACCATCTTTCAGATTGGTCGTTCTCAATTGTGGTTTTGTTTTCTCTGCTTTTTTTATAAAGTTTATCATTATTTTATTTGCAACCGGCAGTTCACCGTCTCCGGTCATCCACATATAGGTTGCTTTTGGTGAATTATACTTCAAATTACCATCCGTTATCTCTTCATATTCATAAAAGTACTGACTGTTTTTGTGTGGTTTTATTAAATAATTTAATTCAAAAACTTTACTCTGATTTTTCATAAAATTATTGTTTGTAAGAAATTCAAATCCAATTGGGTAAATCAACGGAAATATTACCGGAAGAATGCAGATTATCATTAATGTATTGATGCCTTTAAACTTGATTCCTCTAAAAATTCTGACCAGGATAATTAAACTAAAAACCAAAATTATATGAAAAAAGAAACGATACTGAGGAGAGGTATAATAAAGCAATAAAAACTGTATCAAACCTGTGATGTAAACCCAAAATAACGCTTTCCTTTTTCTGATAAATAAGGGAAATACAACCAATAGAACTATAATAAGCTTGTTGAAAAGTCCATGTAACTTCGGACTGAAAAACCATCTGTTAAACTTTTCAGAAAAAGTCCATTCAAAAAAATTGTTATAGTCTTCGGGCGGAGAATTATATGCATGAAAAGAAGTGTAGTTATAGTAAAGTTGTTGAAGATTTTCTGGCACCTGCCAATCCGGATTCAAAAATGTCCCGAATAAATTAGTCGGATTGAGTAAATAACCACTGATTATATAATTTCTGATACAAAACACAGTAAATGAAATCGTTGAGAGAAATATTACAGTTGGAATTAACTTTTTAAAATCGTGGTATTTAAGAATTAAAACAAAGGCAAGAATAAGAACAGGAAAGCTCGTGATTTTTATCAAAGTCAATAACAGACCGAAAATCAATAATAAAATTATATTCTCTTTTTCGGGATTTTCATAACCTTCAATAAAAACCCAAACCATCACCGGAAACAACAAAAAAACTGGCAAATCGGGTGACGGTGCATCAAGAAATCTGAATAAAAACAATGAAAATATAAAAATCAACCCGGCGAATAAGTCATTTGGGTTTTTATTTTCAAAATATTGATTCAATCTGTTAAAACTGAAAAAAGAAATTACAGCCAGATAAAAACCGTTGATGTCGTTTAAAAAATCATTTATAAATCCAAAATTAAAACTTGCCTGAAGTAAATGCCAGCCTGATGTTTGCGAAAAAAACAAATGAAAATTCGCAAGTCCTTTGACCAAACCATATTCATTCAGCCATTTAATTGTTTGGACATAATAAGACTCATTATCGGGAAGATATGGCGAGACTGATGACTGAATCAAAGCACAGATAAAAATAAAACCATACAATATTTTCAAAGTGAGTTGCCAGTTTTTGAACATTCTGATACTGTGATTGAAAACTTCTGAAAGTTTCGATTTGAATCTATAAATCAAACCAAAGGCATTCATTGAATTTATCAGGTAAAAACTCAAATCAACAGCCCAAAAAAATGACCATACAAGCGTCAGAATCAATTGAAAAAACAGTCCTGCTGAAATCAGAAACGGAGTATTCAGCTTTTTGAATTTCCCAAAGAAAAACAATAAACTTCCCATACCGGCTGATATGAAAAGCATGTAAATCCACGAAAATAAAATGATTGTCATTGCATCAGATTTCGAATCTACCGTCGCTCATCTGTAACTTACGGTCTGCCATATTTGCAAGTTCCTCGTTGTGAGTAACAATCACAAAGGTCTGACCAAATTCATCTCTCAATCTGAAAAACAACTGGTGGAGTTCTTCGGCATTTTTAGAATCCAGATTTCCTGAAGGTTCATCTGCAAAAATCACGCTTGGCTGATTAATCAACGCTCTTGCAACCGCCACTCTTTGTTGCTCGCCACCCGAAAGCTGAGACGGCTTATGATTCAACCTTTGTCCCAGTCCCAAAAAATCAAGCAGTTCTTTTGCCTTATTATGCGCTTTTGATTTCTTCATATTTCCGATATAAGCCGGAATACACACATTTTCAAAAGCAGTAAATTCAGGTAAAAGCTGGTGAAACTGAAAAATAAATCCAATATTCTCATTTCTGAATTTAGACAAATTCACATCAGATAGTTTAGTGATATCTACCTTTTTAATCATGATTTCTGTGTAGTGTTTTTCGGGCTCACTACTTTTTTCGAGGCTACCCAAAATCTGAAGCAGCGTAGTTTTTCCGGCACCTGATGCGCCTACAATTGAAATGACTTCCCCTTCGCTTACATCCAGCGATACGCCTTTCAGAACTTCAAGTTCACCATATTTTTTAAAGATATTTTTAGCTGAAATCATTGGTTAAAATTAAGTACAATTCACAAAAATACAAAACAGAATTCAGAGCCGGCTCAGTTCTGTCTTTTTTAATTTGATTTATTGCTGATGCAGTCCGGCAGAGCCAAACAAGGCAATGGTTGGAATATGAAAAGTCAGGCCAAATTTAACACCGTCAAAACTCGTATAGTCGTGTTTATTGTATTCAAAAGAATAACCTATATTGGCTTCGAGCAATCCAAGGAGTGTGATTCCTACTTCGGGGGTGATATTCCATGGCGAAGCATTGAGTCGGACTGAATAAAATGTTGCGTGAATATACTCACTATAAGGGTCTATTCCGGTTTTTCTTCCGTTGAACTGATACCCGATTCCGAGTTCGGGAATAACCACAAATTGTTTTTTGAAATACGCCATATTTGCCGTCAGACTCAAATCAATCACGTTACTGTTTTGATTTACAAAATATATTTCAGGGCCTATTTTGAAATAATTTCCGTTGAGATTGGCGTACCCCGTATTGATCAGCAAATGAGATGTACTGCTACTTTTTTGTTGTGAATTTCCGGCAACAAAAATCATTAACAGTAAGCAATTCAAAAAATACTTCATCTGAAATCAGACTAAAATCAAGGCAAAACTATCAGCGGAGTTTTTGCTTCGTAAACCAAATCGTTAATCAGTAATTTTCTGAATAAATGATCGGTCAGCATTCGGCCTCCTCTTTGTACAATCAAAATTTCATTTATTTCCGTATTAATCACATTTTTAATGTTTTGTGACGGATGATCGGTGATGTAAATTTCATAAAATGTTTTGTACTTGTCAGCAAACATATCTGCCAGTTCTTTGAGTATTTTTTCAACTTCGGTAGTGTCTTCGCCCGGTTGTGCAAGATTAAAGAACACCAGTCTGGTTTCTTTGTTTGAAATAAAATTCAACATTCTGTTGAATTCAAATAAATTTAATGAAAACTTATCTGATACTGCAACATAGATATTTTCATGTGAATAATCTGAAAGGTCATTTGGTATTGCAACCAGAATATTATCCGTGTTTTCTATGGTTTGGATAATCGTGTTTTTCATAAAAAACTTTTCGATAAATCCATATTTTTTCAAACCTGCAAAAACCAGATTCTCAAAAGATTGAGCTAACAACTCATTCAATGCTGACTGAAGATTTTGTTCGGTTGCCATATAAGTAACAGAAACCATTGGCGGTATAATGTCGCTGGCAATTTCTCTTAATTTTTGTTCAGCTTCATTATTTGCTTCATCAATCAGTCTTTCTCTTCCTTTGTTATCTGTAAAAGCCGGAATCTGAACTGTTGTATGGTGAAGCAAAAGCACTTCTGCACCTTCCTGGCTTGCCCAGTCACAACCGTATTCAATCAGATTCTTTGAAGTTTTGGAAAAGTCAATTAAAAGTATAAATCGTTTTCTCATATTTAATTTTTTGGATGACTAAGGTAGTCATTTATTTTTATAAAATCATCTGAATTATTAGCTAAAATTGTCAGTTTATCATCTGCTTCAAGTTTTGTTAAACCGGTTGGTTTGATGAACTGATTGTTTCTCTCAATAATAGCGATATAGGCAGATTCAGGGATGTCCAAATCTACTATTTTTTTACCGCAAACCATTGAGTTCGAATTTACTTCTAATTCTTTCATCTGAGCTCTTGGCAAATTAAGCAATGCCTTGTCTGATTCTGTAATTCTTTTTTCTTCTACAGGCACATCTACTTTCAGCCATTTTGCAACCATTGAAAGTGTTGTCCCCTGAATCAAAACCGAAGTAAGTGAAATAAAGAAAACTATACTGAAAATCATTTCGGCTTTCTCAATTCCAGCAAGTAACGGATAAGTGGCAAACACAATCGGGACTGCACCTCTCAATCCTACCCAGGATATATACACTCTTCTGCGCATTCTCATTTTAAAAGGTATCAGGGTCAGAAAAACGCTGAGCGGCCTGGCTACCAAAATTAAAAAAACTGAAATCATCAGTCCAAACCCCAATATCGGAATTATTTTTGAAGGAAAAACCAACAGACCCAGTGTCAGGAAAAGCACAATTTGCATTAACCATGCAAGTCCGTCAAACATTTTTACTATTTCGCTCTTATGAACCAAAACCTGATTACCAAGAAATATAGCAGCAATATAAATCGCAAGGAATCCGTTCCCGCCAACAAAATCTGTTGCTGCAAAAGTGAAGAACATCAAAGTAATTGCAAGTACAGGATAAAGTCCTTCAAAATCGAGTTTGATTCGGTTGATGATGAGTTTCCCCAATTTACCAAAGACAAGACCAAGCACAGCACCCAAAATCATTTGCTGGAAAAATATAGGAACCATTCCCAACACACTTTGATCCTGGTTTACGACTAAAGTCAGAAAAATAATAACCAAAACATAAGCCATCGGGTCGTTACTTCCACTTTCAAATTCAAGCAGCGGTCTAAGGTTTTCTCTCAGCGCAATGCTTCTGGATCTGAGTATTGAAAATACGGCAGCTGCATCTGTAGATGAAACAATTGAACCCAGCAAAAGACTTTCATATATTGTAAAATCGGTTATCCAGTAAACAAAAATCCCAAGAAAACCGGCAGTAAAAACAACTCCGAGTGTAGAGAGCATCAAAGCCTGACTCGCAATGGGTTTGACCGTATTCCACTTAGTGTCTAATCCACCTGAAAAAAGAATAAAATTCAATGCAACTATACCAATGAATTGTGCAATTTTCGGATCGTCAAAATAAATTCCGCCAATACCTTCCGAGCCTGCAAGCATTCCTACACCGAGGAAGAAAAGTAAAGTGGGGACGCCAAAACGGTAAGATGTCTTACCGGCTATCAAACTAATAAACAAAAGGATAGATCCAATCAATAATATGTTTTCAGTTGATAAGTTCATTCAGGCTTTTTTAATCTCCGCAAAGATACATTTTCAAAATTTAGTTACTACAAAACTTGGTCAGCCTTTTTCATACCAAAACAAAAAAAAGACACAGCCCTAAACGGACTGTGTCAAACCTAAAACTATGAAAACACTTTAGTGTTATTAATCCAGAGTAAATCCTCTGGTATATATTCGGCCGTAAGGATCCACATAGCTGATGGAAACTTTGCCTTTATGATTTTTCAATATTTTCTCAACATCTTTTTGAGCGTTCACTTCTTTATCATTGATTTTCAATATGATAAATCCATCATCAATTCCGATACTGTTTAGCTTACTGCCCTGAGTTGTATTTTTTACCATCACACCGTAATCAATACCAAAACTCACTTTTTGTCTTTCGGTAAGCGGCTCAAATTCAGCACCAAGTTTTTCTGCTACTGTCAAATCCGCAAGTGATCTTTTTGTAGTATTTCCTTTCTGGTCTCTGAGTGTGACATTATATGTTCTTTCTTTTCCGTCTCTCAAAACTTTCACCTGAACCACATCTCCCGGATTTTTGCTTCCTACCGCAAAAGTCAGCTTATTGAAACTTGTTACTTTCTGACCGTCAATTTCGGTAATAACATCTCCTTTTTCAATTCCGGCAGCAAGTGCACCACCATTTTCAGTGAGTTTCTCAACCAATACTCCCTGCTGATTTTTATAATTGGTGCCATTCCTTTTGTTGTAATCCTTCAATTGAAATTCATCATTCAAATCCAAAATCTGAACACCAATATATCCTCTCTGAACCAAGCCATACTTTTTTATGTCTTCTACAACTTTTTTCACAAGATTAGACGGAATTGCAAAACCATATCCCATAAAAGTGCCGGGTTGAGAGGAAATCGCTGTGTTGAGTCCAACCAGATCGCCGTTCAGA
>CAYFWH010000077.1:0-2539 GCA_964346785.1 uncultured Weeksellaceae bacterium
ATATGGAAAGAATCAGTTTTGGCGAATGTGAGAATTCTGATTTTAAATTCTCATATACTGATAATCATCCGGGCTTATGTCCTTTTCTGACTTATGAAAACAAAACAATCAAGAGTCAGCTAACCGGTAGTTACAACATAACAAATGTTGCTGCTGCAGTTGCCATTGGATTGCACTTCAAGGTTCCTTTTGACCATATAAAAAGAGCTATAGAAAGTTATCAGCCAGACAATAACCGCTCTCAAATTATCGAAAAAGGAAAATATAAAATTATTCTGGATGCCTACAATGCGAATCCGAGTAGCATGGAAGCGGCTTTGAATAACTTCAAACTGATTGAGGGAGATAAGATGATTATACTCGGCGACATGTTTGAACTGGGAGAGAATTCTGATAATGAACATATTAAGATAGTTGAAATGGCAGAAAAATTAAATTTTAATAAAATTTTTCTTATCGGTCAGCATTTCAGTAAAATCAATCAGAATGAATTTACAAACTTAAAGATTTTTGAAAACCGGCAAGCTGCTGAAGATTATTTTAAAAACAATAAGCCTGAATCTAAAAACCTGCTAATCAAAGGTTCAAGAGGAATGGCACTCGAAAAATTATTGGACTTTTTTTGATTTTGAATACTAATACATTAATTTTATAGTTTTCTTATTAGAGTATTAATAAAATGAAATATATCAAGGGGGGAATTTTTGGACTTGCAATTCTGTTGAGTCTGTCGTTTATTAATCAGGATTTACTTGAGTGGTCAGAGAACACTAAATTGAGTTACAGTGATTTTAAAGGAACTGTACCGGCTAATGCGAAAAATCAAAAAAGACTAAATATAACAACGGTTATTTCTTATGAAATCAGACAGGAATCAGGAAAGATACCACAGATTATTATTTACAATTTTGTTGACAGGAAAGCTTCATGGGCTAATGTCAAAAGTCAGAATGCATTGGATATTCAGCAAATAAAATTTGATTATTCTGAGCTTTATGCGAGAAAAATCAGAAAAAAAATGGGCGAAATGAATAAAGCCAAAATCATTGAAAAACAAAAATATGTCAATCAGATTTCAAAAATTGCAGGTCAATCCAAAAAAAGCCAGAGCAGAAGCAGTATGTTGCTCGAAGATCAACCACATCTGATTAAAATCATGAAACAGGAAGTCAATGATTCACTGAACCTGTATAAGGATTTTAAAAAATAATAAAATTTAAAGCAATAAAAAAAGCCCGAAAAGGGCTTTTCTTTGAATATAATTTTTGTTGTTTCTTAAAAATCATCATCAATTTCATCGCTCAATTCAGAGTCAATGTCGAGTTCATCGAACGAAGTGTCATCATCGTCATCATCAATCATTTCATCATCTTCAAGATTTAAAATATCCATATTTCTTTTGGGTGCCTTTAATGGCATCGAACCATAGCGATAAGTAGTCAGCGGATAATTAAACACAGCTTTTTTATCAGCAACTTCCAGAACTTCAACATAGAATGTCCACATTTCCATATAATCATATACAAAAATCATACGGTCGCCAATATTTGGCAGCACTTCATTGATTTGAAAATCTGCCATGGTTTCATCCTCTTCGCTTTCACCCATATCCTCTAACGGAATTTCTTTTCCCTGCGACCATTCCCGGTCAGACAGATAAAATGACGCCAGCTCTTCTCCCTGAAGACTAAAGGCACTTACAATTCCTTTGTAGAGCGTAAACAGTGTTTGTTTGTCACGAAGTTCGATGTCTCTAAAAACATCTTCTTTGGTATCCAGTATTACACGAATCTTATAAATCACTTCTTTTTAATTTTGGGGTCAAATATAATTTTTTTCCTAATTCAAACATATAATTTAAAGCCGATTCACGATTATTTTCTATTTCTCCTTCCAAAATCGCTTCTTTACTCGCTGATTTAATTTGGCCTATTTCCTTACCGGGTTGTAATCCAAATATATCCATAATTTCTTCACCGGAGACAGGTGGTTGAAAATTCCTGATTCTGTCTCTTTCTTCTACTTCTTTGATCTTTTGCTCGACTAAAATAAAATTTTTTTTGAACTTATTTTGTTTAAATTCATTTTTAGTCGTGATATCAGCTTTACATAAAGTAAATAAATCCTCAAACTCATCAGCCGCATCAAAAAGCACACGGCGGAGTGCTGAATCCGTAACCTGTTCATCAATCAAAGAAATTGGTCTTGAGCTAAGTTTAACAATTTTCTGAACATATTTCAAAGGCGCGCCCAGCGGCATTTTCAATCTTTTGAAAAGTGTATAAACCATTTTTGAGCCCACGAATTCATGAGCGTGAAATGTCCAGCCAACTTTTTTATCAAATCGTTTGGTCGGTGCTTTTCCAATATCATGCATCAAAGCAGCCCATCTGAGCCAGAGATTGTCAGTATTGGGCGCAATATTGTCAACAACTTCCAAAGTATGGTAGAAATTGTCTTTATGGGTTTGTCCTTCTATTTCTTCAATTCCTTTGAGTGCAACCAATTCCGGTAATATAAATTTCATCAATCCGGCATC
>CAYFWH010000077.1:2549-9957 GCA_964346785.1 uncultured Weeksellaceae bacterium
ATCCAGTACTTTCAGTCCCACAGACGGTTTTTCTGTGAGCATAATTTTATGAAATTCATCCATGATTCTTTCATTGGATACAATTTTAATCCTTTCACAATTTTTTATAATTGCATCAAAAGAATTTTTGTCAATCTCAAAACCGAGCTGTGCAGCAAACCGAATTGCCCGCATCATTCTGAGCGGATCGTCGGAATAGGTGATTTCCGGGTCCAAAGGTGTCCTTATTATACCGTTTTTCAAGTCACTCACTCCGTCAAAAGGATCTATCAACTCTGCGTAATTCTCTTTGTTCAGCGAAATTGCCATTGCATTGATCGTAAAATCTCTTCTTTTCTGATCATCTTCCAGACTTCCGTTCTCCACAAAAGGTTTTCGGCTGTCTTCAGAATAACTTTCCTTTCTGGCACCTACAAATTCAATCTCAATTTCCTCCCACCTGAACATTGCGGTACCAAATCTTTTGAAAACAGTTAATTTTGAAGCACCTTTACAAGCCGAATGTACAACCTGAGCCAGTTCAACACCACTTCCAACCGTCACAAAATCTATGTCTTTTTTCTGATTTCTTTCAAGCAGAAAATCTCTGACAAATCCACCCACAACAAAGACCGGCTGACCGAGTTTGAATCCGGATGCCGAAACTATTTCAAATATTTTGTGTTCAATTGCTTTTTCGAGCTTCATTTTGCAAAGGTATAATTTAGACCTAAGTACAAAAACAAAGAAACAAGTTTTATAAAATTTATAAAGGATTTAAATTATTCCCGAATTATTTTCACTTTGCCGTCTGTCGATAATTTAATAATTGATGAAGCTGTGAATTTTGGGATAAATTTTTCAGTCTCAGGGAAAATATAGTCAACTTCATCTTTTATTTTCTGAGAAATTTGATCAAATGAAGCCGGAGTCGGCTCACCCGACAGATTAACGGAAGTCGAAACTATGGGCGAATTAAGTTTACCAATCAGTTTTTTACAAAAAGGATCTTTGGTCAGTCTGATGGCGATTGTGTTATCGGAGGCTATCAGTTCTTTGGGCAGATTCCTGGGGTTGTCATAAATAATCGTTAGCGGTTTTTCAGATAAATCAATCAGGTCCCACGCCATAGACGAAACATCTACTAAACTTTGAAGTCTGGCTTCGCTTTCAACCAAAATGATTAATGATTTTGAGTCAGGCCTGTTTTTTATCCGGTAAATTTTTTGGATTAACTCTGGATTCATCGCATCACAACCAAGTCCGAAAGTTGTATCGGTCGGATAAAGAAAGGTTTGGTTTTTAATTTCATCAAAATTCATTTCAAAATAAATTAGTTTCTATAACATTCCAGATATGCTTCGGCAGCATTTCTCCAGTTAAATATTTTCGCTCTTTCAATCAATTTCTCCCGATACCAATCAGGTTTTTCTGAGAACTTATTAAGTCCGTCAATTAACTTCTCTTTCATTTCAATGGGATCAAAATTATCCCAATAAAAAGCAATTTCTCCACCGACCTCAGGCAATGAAGTTCTGTTTGCCAAAAATACCGGTTTTCCAAAACGCATCGCCTCGATTGGTGGTAAACCAAATCCTTCTCCTACCGACGGAAAGAAAAAAGCTTCACAATTTTTCATATAAAACTGTTTTTCTGTTTCAGATACACGACCGGTCAAAAACACACGCTTTTCGAGTTTTAATTCTTTAATCAGATTCTTTATCTTATTACCATAAGTATTCTCATTGCTACCTGAAATTATTAAATTATAATCCGGAAGTTCATTAATCATCATTATCAGTGACTCAAAGTTCTTCTTTGGAATAAATGCACCTATCGAATAAAAAAACGGACGATCCAAACCATATTCAGGGCGATAGTTTTCAGTATCGAGAAATTCGGTTATAGGGTTACCGTTGTAAATAATTCTTTCTTCAATACCCGATGTATCAAAATATTGATGAGTTTGCATTTTTGCATATTCTGATATATATACGATTAAATCCGTTCGTTTTAGTTTCTTTAAAAAAACATTAGTTCTCCTTAAATCTGATTTACCCCTGACACCTTCCATGAAATTAACATCATGAACAGTTGTGATATATTTTCCGGGTTTTTGAACAGGTTCAATTTTTATACATTGATTCAAACTATGCCAAACATCGTATTTTTTATTTACGCCCAAAAACTTAGACTTTTGTAAAAAGCTGTATTCTGAATACTTAAAATAATCTCCAAATTCTTTCTTATATTTCAGTGTATCTTTAGCATTTATAGTTATGCTCAAGTCATTAATTTCAGATTTATAGTAAGCATTTATTAAATGATGATTAAAAACCCCAAAACCTGACGCCATATTCTTCAAATTGTGTGCTTCAAGGAAAACGGTTTTCATCTTTCATTAAATTTGATTAAATATAAAACAAACAATCCTTATAAATAATGTATTTTCGCTAAAATTTTTTGAATGATTTTTGAAATTAATCCCAAGTTTAAAAATATAGAAGATTCAATTCTGGCAGCTTTTAACGAATTTGACAAGCAGGGAGTTGATTTTATGGTGGGTGATAGAAATAAAATTAAAATTTTTGAAACCGGTGATTACAGAATAAATATCAAATCATTTAAAATTCCCAATAAACTCAATCAATTTGTTTATAAATTCATCAGGCCATCCAAGGCAAAACGGTCTTTTGAATATGCAAATATTTTGCTCAGCAAAGGAATTGACACACCCGAACCGATTGCCTACCAGGAATTTCATTCGGCACTTGGATTGCAAAAAAGTTTTTACGCAAGTATTCATCAGGATTACGATCTGACATACAGAGAGTTGGTCGAAGTAAAAGATTATCCGGATGAAGTCAATATTCTGAAACAGTTCACCGCTTTCTGTTACAAAATGCACGAAGCCGGAATTGAATTCAAAGATCATTCACCCGGAAATACACTGATTAAAAAGGTTTCTGACCGGGAATTTAAGTTTTTTTTGGTAGATTTGAATCGGATGAAATTTCATGAGAAGATGAGTATTGAGTTGAGAATGAAAAATCTTTCAAGACTTACTCCAAAAAAAGAAATGGTTCAAATCATGGCAGAGGAATATGCCCGAATTTCAAATGAAGACCCTAAAAAACTTTTTGATTTATTGTGGAATTACACTGAAAGTTTTCAAACCAAATACCATAGAAAACAAAGATTAAAGAGAAAGATAAAATCATCATTTAACAGCTAATAACATGAAAATCAAACTACTGATAATCACACTAATAATTCTGAATTTCTGTTCAGCTCAAATCAACCCAAAAACCAAATGGGGGCAAGTTTCAAACGAAGAAATTGAATTTGTAAAAGTTGATTTCGCACCTGATGCTGCAGCGGTTATTTTGTATGAAGAAGGTCATACGAGTATCATGAATTTCTATGAAACAAAAGTTTACAGGAGATATAAAATATTGAGTGAGAAAGGTTTTGAAGCTGCCAATCAGGAAATTGAATTTTATTCTTACAAAAATATTGAGAAAATCATTTCAATCAAAGCACAGACAATTAATATCGAAAATGGTAAAACTGTTATCACTCAGGTTGATAAAAACTCATTTTTTGATACAGACATCAATGAGCTTTGGTCAGTTAAAAAATTTGCATTTCCAAATGTAAAAGTTGGTTCTATCCTGGAGCTGGAATACACTATAAACGACCGAAATATTCGTTTTGCTGATGCCTGGCGTTTTCAGCACAAATATCCTACACTGTACAGTAAATATGAAATGAAAAACTTGTCAGTTGCTGATTTTAACACACTTATAGTCGGTGAACAACTCGTTAGTTATTCAAAAAACTATCAGAAATCCGGTGTAAATAAATGGGAGTTAAAAAATATACCAAGTTATTATGATGTGAAATTTCTGTACAATCCAAAGGATGCTTCAGAAAGAATATCTCTCCAACTGAAAGGTTATCTAAACTCGAAAAATGAGCTCTTTAATCCCAATGAATACGAGAGTGTACTGGGCGATTGGAGAGATTTAAACAGAGAAGTGCTCAATCAGTATGAAAAAATGACAAATGAGGGCACAGTAAAGGAAATTGCAGCAGAGATTCCTGATGGCATCAGTGAATTCAGAACACTCGAAAACATATACAATTATTTTAAATCAAATTATCGCTGGAATAATTTTTATGGTATTTATCCGAGAAGTTCAAGTCGGGAGGTGCATAAAAACAAGACCGGAAATTCTGCTGATATCAATATTTTATTCAACTCAGTTTTGAAACAAAAGGGATTAAAGACCGATTTCATTCTGGTCAGTTCCAGAAACAATGGCAAGGTGGTTACAGCGTATCCTTACCTTGGTCAGTTTGATATGGTTATAAATCTTGTAAGAACTTCTGACGGAAACTCGTATTTGATTGATGCTTCTGATTTGAGTTTTGATTTGGGCTATGCACCGCTCAGGAACTATAACCATGGTGGATTAATTTCAGAGCCGGGCAGTGACAGGTTTATTGTATTGAAACCACCATTGTCTGTTAATCAGTCGATTCAGAATTATGTTGTCAGAAACAATAAATTTATGCTAACCAAGATTGAAAAAAGAAATGGTTACTTCAAAAAGATTGACGACGAGATTCCTGAAGGCATAAAAGAATACAAACCTTACTCGCTTGCTCTTGACATCAAAACCAATGAGTTAAACTCTCAGACAAAAGATTCTGACGAAGATCATTCACAAATGGAAAGAGTTCAGTTTGAAACAACTGAGTTTACAAATGCGAATTTTATTGGTGTCGAAAATCCGCTCAAAAATATTGTAAATGATTATCAGTTAAATGAAACTGCAAGGCTGAGACCTCTTGAATTTGATTTTCCTTTTCAATACAAAGTGGATGTTTCAATTGAGATTCCGGAAGGTTTTACAGTTGAAATTCCTGCAGCCTACAACACTAAAAGATCTCTTCCCAATCAGCTTGCCGGATATTCACAAACTGCTCAGATGAAAGATGGAAAACTTCTGGTAGAAGTCGAGTTTTATGTTACAAGAGCTGTAATTGATAATAAATATTCAGATATAAAAAACTTCTTTGATCAGTCAATCTTAGATGTAAATAAATCAATATTGTTGAGAAAAAATTAAATATCTGAAACCATCAGGTTGCAGCCTCTGACATCTGAATGGTCAAAACGACCGAGAATTTCGAAAGAGCCGTCTGCATATAATTTTCCGAGATCATCGGTTGCAATAAAACTGCACGAATTCAAATTGGCAAGGTCAATGATATTGATTCCACCGGTTTTTTCATATTCAACAACCGTAAGCGGATCTTCTGTATCTCTGACCAGCACCTTCATCCAGGCAGGTGTTTTGAACTTTGAATCTGATTTTGAATAAGCCTGAGACAATAATTCACACATACCATATTCTGAATGAATTTCATGTGTTCCCAATGATTTTTTAAGAATTTTGTGTAATTCTTCTCTTGTGATTTCTTTTTTTCTGCCCTTCATTCCACCGGTTTCCATCACGATTGTATTTTTCAAATTCATTTGAAATTTATCGGTGAAATCAACCAAAGCAAATGACACGCCTATCAAAATTGATTTTCTTCCTTCATTTTCGTTTTGGATTAAATCTCTGTATAAATCTTTATGGTTGTACAAATAAAATCCTCCTCTACCCGACTTCTCAATCCAAAACTCAACCATATCAATCAGTGATGAGCCTTCTCTTTCCAAATAAGATGGCAACAATCCAAAAATTGTGTAATCTTTTAAATCACCATAAAAATACTCAAAACTGTGTTTCAAACTTAATCTGTAAAATTCCAAATCTGATACATAATGTCGGCTCGGCTGACTTCCTGATGTAGATGAGCTTGAGAAAATTTTTTCAACAGATTGATTTCCGGTCAGGATTTGATGTGTTTTAAAAAATCTGACCGGCAAAAACGGGATTTCATTAATTGACTTAACTTTTTGGGAATCAATTCCCAGATAAGAAATAAATTCAGAATAAACAGGGTTATTTTCAGACTGATATTTGAATACTTCTATCGCTGTTTCATCAAATTCATTTGAATTTTTAATACTGAAAATTTGATTTGCAGAAATCATCTTCCAAAGTTAATTAGATGAAATATAAAGAAACTGTTTATTTAAAAATTTTCTCAGCTTCTGCTATGCTTTCCGGTTTACCAACATCAATCAAACGCCCGCCGGTATGATCAAAACCAAGAATCTCTTCGGTCTTCATCAATTCCATATAGGTTTTCATAATCGAAAACTTACCTGAATTTGGCATTTTATCAAAAATCCTCGGGTTAATGATATGAATTCCGCTGAATGCGAGTTGTTTCATCGGCTCGTTGCCAACCATAATCTCTTCACCGGTATTAAAATTTTTCCAGCCTGAAAGTTGTTTATTTTTCTTAAAAAATAGTTTTCTTGAACTTTGACGGTCAGAAACTGCAAGCGTAACCAAAGGTTGATTTTGGTAATGAAACTGAATCAAATCTTCGAGTTTCAAATCGGTTAAGATATCGACATTCATCACAAGAAAAGATTCATCGCCAAGCAGTTTTCTTGCCTTGACGAGAGCACCGCCGGTCTCAAGTAATTCATCTCTTTCATCGGAAATTTTTATTTCAATGTCGAAGTTGTTTTTTGACTTCAAAAAACTAAGTATCTGATCAGCAAAATGATGTACATTGATTGTTAAATCGGTCACACCGACTTCTTTCAGGTATTCAATATTCCTTTGCAAAAGCGTTTTCCCGTTTACAACAGCAAGAGCTTTTGGGTGATTATCTGTAAAAGGTTTGAGTCGGGTTCCCATGCCTGCTGCAAAAATCATTGCTTTGGGTAATCCGGTAGTGATGAGCTGTGATCTGTCCATTTATTATAGCATTGACAGTGTAAGAAGAAAAAAACTTTCTTCAACCGCTTCCACACTGTGTGGAACTTTAGGCTGAAGTGCAATCATTTGACCGGGTTTCATCTCAGAAATTTGTTGTTCACCTTCATCCGGGTGAGTTTTAAATCTAATAAATCCCTTGAGTGGCTGAACACTGATAAAACCGGGTGCAGTATGTTTTTTTAATTCTGAATTTGCTTTGAGTCCGATGATTACAATTCTCATTTTTTCAGATTTAAAAATTGTAATTGTATTCTTATCTCCGTCTTTCCAGGTAATTTCTGATTTGAGTTGCTCAATAAATTTCTCCCAGTTGATTTCTACCAAAGGTGCGTTTAAAACTCTGTCGCCCTCGGGTCTGAGTGGTGTTGCGTCGTTTGATTTGTTTTGAGCCATAATTCAGTTATTTTGTAAAATCGATTTACAAAGTTAACAAAAGAATTTCAGGACCTAAAACATAACACGTATTAACAAAGATTTAGTCAGCCAAATAAGCCAGTCCATGAGTCACATGA
>CAYFWH010000078.1:0-2961 GCA_964346785.1 uncultured Weeksellaceae bacterium
AATCACGAACTAGCCGGTCGAATCAATGATTGGATTCGTCATTTTTCCTATAGGATGATTTTGAGAAACCGTGATCAGGCAGAACAATTAATCAGTTCAACCGTTTCAGCCTGGGAAGGCAAAGAATTAAGTCGAAAACTGGAATTGGAAGTCGGTAAAGATTTGCAGTGGATTCGTGTAAACGGAACTTTGGTAGGCGGGTTGGTCGGACTTTTAATTCATGCGGTGACACAATTTCTGACTTAAAAAAAGCCTCTTTTCAGAGGCTGATATATTTCTTAATTTATTGTACCATAATTCAATTCCCGTTGTCTTTAAAACAAAGAGAATTGGCAGATACAAAATAATCGGGATAAATTTTTAGTTAACCCCCTTGAACCATTCTTCAAATTTCTTTCCTAATACCGGCATTGGTTTTGCCTGACCATTTAGTGCATTTAAAAGTCCGCTGATCCACATTACTATAATTAGAATTGAAATTGCAATAGAAGCTATCCAGCCGATAAACGGAATAAGACCAATAATAAAAGAGCCGATTCCGGTGACCACTAAACCAATTACCTGTCTGATATGGTAAATTGCGAATGGATTTTTTTTGTCATTGTTCATCACAAATGCAATAATTAACCCGATTACAGTCAGATAAGCGATTAGTGCAATTGTCTTTCCTTCTTCAATTGTCTGTTGAGAGAAGTTTGTTTCTGAGTTTTCCATACTTTAAATATTATATTGAGTAAAGTCAAAGTTAATAAAAATGCAGTTTAAATTCAAAAAATCATTTGATTAATTAAATTGGCAATCAGAAGCATTGTTCGGTAAATATGGTAACTATCTTATTGGTAGTTGATTAAGGTTGATTTATGGTGTTGGTTAAAAGCCAAAAACAAATCCAAAAACCAGATTTTGCTGAGCATACCAGAAACTTTGTTTGGCCTTATCACTTTTTGATGCTGTTGTTCTGATGTCGTTCATGTTGATATATCCGGCTTTTAATTCATTTTGTATAAAGAAAAAATCAAAAAAAGTGATATTCAGACCAACCATAGCTCCGGTGCCAAAGCCTGCGAGATGGAATTCGTCGTATCTTTCTTTGCCCAGTAATTTGGTATTTGTTTTTGGATAAAGAACTCCCGCACCCAGGCCTTCGGTGATATTGAAGTCAATGCCACTGCCTGATTTGGTCAATCCCAGATGTGCAAGATTGTCAAACCTTCTGATTTCAATATTGGCATAATTCAAACCATCTGTATGTTCAAAAGTCAGAAAATCTTCGGTCAAAATAACCGGTTCATTGTCGTACTGACCATTGAATGGACTTCCTTCTTCATCAATCATTCCGGTGATATTTACTTTCTGATTCTGATTCATCACATATTTCATGTGATCAATACCAAATGAAATATTCCAGTTGTCATGAAAAAAATAGCCCAGTCTGAAGTTGTATTGTGGGATTGTCATTTTTGCAGGCTTGAAATACAAAGTTCCAAAAGTAGTCGGACGATCCTGAGCCTTCACATCATAGAGTGTGAAATCATAATTATCTCCCGTGAAATGGATGTCAGATTTTGAATATGCCGCACGATTCCATCCCCAATAAACATAAAACTTTCCTTTGTTGTGCTTACTTTGTGCATTTAACTGTACAGTCCAGCCAAGTATTAAAAATAAAATTAGTGTGGTAGAGAGCTTTGATTCACTAAAATTGAATATTCTGCTCATAATTTATTTATAAAAAGAAATGCGAATTTCAGAAGTTAAGAGAGATTATTAAAATTTTCTGAAATGATTTTTAATGGTTTATAAATTTAATGAATTTCATTTCGATATTAAATATCAAAACGGACATAAGAACCCTCATGACCTCTCACATTCCAGACGGTATCATCTTCAAAAATCCAATACTGACCTTTTATTCCAATCAGTATGCCTTCGTATTCTTTTTGTTTGAACAGATTTAGAGATTTTATTTTTGACGGATAATTGGTTACCGGATAATGAAATGTATAAATTGAATTATCAGCAGAATAAAACTGAGCTTCATCTTCGGGCAGGAAATTTCTGCACCACTCTTTTTTTTCGATTAAATCTATATCGGGGACATCGTTTTTAAGCATCCGCTGATAATTTGTTTTATCAGCAAGATGTTCTTTTAGTGCAACTTCAATCATACCGGCTTGGTAACGATTTTCAGTTTTGGCAAGTACTATTGCACTGCTCGCTCCCTGATCAATCCAACGGACAGGTATTTGAGAGAATCTTGTCACACCTACCTTCAGTTCGGAAGATACGGCAAGATAGGTGACATGGGGTTGTAGTTCTAATTTCTTCTCCCATTCCAAATCTCTTTGTTCAATTCCCAAATGTGCAGTTGATAATTCAGGACGAATGATACTCTCATTAGCCTGAGGAAGTGTGAAAAAACAATTCTTACAATAACCCATTCTGAAAATCTCTTTATCCAACCCGCAACCCATACATTCATTATGGTCGTGAAACAAGTGAATTTTTTTTCCAATCTGTTCATTTACATCCAGAAAATTATTTTTCAGATTCATATAATATCTGACAGGATTCGAATTTTCAACAATCATCTTTCTAATCTGGCCTTCTATAGTCATTGTTTTTTTTAAATTTGCAGTAAAATTACAAAATAATGCCGGTACAGGGGTTGGTCAATAAAGTTATGGAATTACTGATGAGAAAGAGATTTCGTCAGATAGAAAACTTCATAAAATATCCAATTGAAACTCAGGAGAGTGTGCTGTTTAATAATTTGTCAATAGCAAGAAATACGGTTTACGGAAAATTAAATGGTTTTGATGAAATAAGTTCGTATCGTGAATTTTGTGATCATATACCATTGGTTACTTACGAAGATTTTGAGCCTTATATAGAAAGAGCAAGAAAAGGTGAATCTGATGTGAGTTGGGAAGGTAAAATCAGATGGTTCGCAAAGTCATC
>CAYFWH010000078.1:2971-3686 GCA_964346785.1 uncultured Weeksellaceae bacterium
GAACGACCAATGCAAAGAGTAAATTTATTCCCATCAGTGAGCAGTCGCTGGAAGACTGTCATTATTCTGCCGGTAAAATGATGTTTGCAATATATTTGTATAATCATCCCGACACAGAAATTTTCAAAAATAAAAATTTAAGATTGGGCGGAAGCAGTGAGTTGTATCAGAAATACGATACACTTTTTGGTGATTTATCTGCTATTTTGATTGATAATCTCCCTTTTTATGCCGAATTGAGGAATACACCCAACAAACAAATATCGCTGATGAGCGAATGGGAAGCCAAGATGAAGGCGATTTCTGAAGAAGTGGTTCAGGAAGATATAGGTTGTTTGACCGGTGTTCCGTCATGGATGATGGTTTTACTAAACAATGTACTCGAATTTACCGGAAAGGAAAAGCTTGATGAGATATGGCCAATGCTTGAAGTGTTTTTTCACGGTGGTATCAGTTTCAAACCCTATGAAGAAAACTACAGAAAACTGACTGACAAGAAATTGAATTTCTATGAAATTTACAATGCTTCGGAAGGTTTCTTTGCAGTTCAGGACAGAAGCGATTCCAAAGATATGCTCCTGTTACTGGACAATGGTATCTTTTATGAATTTATTCCGATGGATGAATTCGATTCTGATAGTCCGAAAACGATTCAACTCGAAAATGTGGAAACCGGAAAAAATTATGCAATAGTTATTACGACCAACGGAGGCCT
>CAYFWH010000078.1:3696-9882 GCA_964346785.1 uncultured Weeksellaceae bacterium
TATCATAGGTGATACTGTCAGGTTCACCTCACTCAACCCTTTTCGAATTGTTGTTACCGGAAGAATCAAACACTTTATCAATGCTTTTGGAGAGGAATTGATTATAGAAAATGCCGAGGAAGCGATTAAAAGAAGTTGTGAGGAAACCGGTGCAATAGTCAAAGAATTTACTGCTGCCCCTATTTTTATGGAGGGTCGTAAAAAAGGAGCTCATGAATGGCTGATTGAATTTGTTAAAGCTCCTGAAGATGTCGAAATTTTTGCTGAAATCCTTGATCAAACTCTTCAAAGTCTTACTTCGGATTACGAAGCGAAGAGATATAAAAGTATCACACTTAACAGGCTTAAACTAAATATAGCCAGAGAAAACTTATTTTTTGACTGGATGAAGTCCCGCAATAAACTGGGTGGTCAGAACAAGGTGCCGAGATTGTCAAATACCAGAGAATATCTTGACGATTTACTCAAAATGAATTCATAAAAAAACAGCCGCTTCAATTTGAAACGGCTGTCATTTTATTTAGAAAAAACGGTTATTTCTTAACCACTTTTTTGGTAATTGTTTTACCGTTAATTTTCAAATTCAAAATATAAACACCATTTGGAAGATGTCCGATATTTATTTTATTGCTTTGAGCATTCAGTTTATTTGAAAGAACAATTCTTCCGGCTGTATCGGTCAAAGTAAATGATTCAACATTTCCTTTGGCTGAAATAACATTCAGTATGTCCGAAGCAGGATTCGGATAAACAGAAATTCCGGAGTTGTCATTCAAATCGGTTACACCAAGTGCATCGCAATCAATGTGAGCTTCCCATCCGTATGTTGCTCCTGAACCGTCAGAAACGAATTTAATGGTAATTGCTCCTGAACTGTGAGTTGAAATAAATTCAGGTCCCGGGTTGTTATTTCCGGTCAAAGTGCCACCGGCAAATAATGGAGCATCTACAGTGTCACCATCATAAACATACATGAAATCTGCATTTGTCTGAAGTCCTATTCTGTCGAAGCTCAATTTTACTTTTGCTTCTGAATTTGCAGGATAGAAAGTCTTAACCAGAGTCTGATTATGTCCGTAGTTTCCGTTAGGTCCGCCGGTATCAGTAAACATAGTTCCATCGCAGAAAGTACCCGGAAGTACCAGTGCTTTTTTCATTGCACCCAAAGTACCATCAAGACAAACATTTGCTACATAAACATCATAATACTGATGAGGAGTTAACCCGGTCACTGTAAATGTTTTTGTGTTCGTACTAAACCAGCCATTTTCACTTGGCTGAGTTCCGTAAGGAACCGGCTGATATTTCCAGGAAGAAGAATCATTATCGGTGATAACTATTTGAACATCATTAGCATTTAATGGAGTTACTTCCAATTTTTGAACTGCATAGGTACAAGCTTCTGTTTGAGAAGTACAATCAGAACCCAAACAAGGTTTAGAATCAAAGTTTTGTCTGATTAACTGACCGGGTTGTGGTCCGAAGCCATTGTTGAAATTAATCCCAACACCTTGTATAAGATGACAATAACTCATAATTGTACCACCGTTTGATGGAATTGGTCCGGTACAACCTTCGCTGTATCCGCCAGCTGGCCCGCAACCATCAATTGCAGTATTGTTACCATTCCATGCACACGCATGAGTGTGTGGTGAACCAAATCCGTGTCCCATTTCGTGAGTCATTGCCATAATGGTCCATGAATAAGTAGGAACTTGAGAATAGCTCATGCTGATTCCTGAATATGCATAATTGTAATTTGTACAAAGCGAATCTAAATAAGCAACACTGGTGGTTGAAGGAAAGTTAACAAAATGTGCAATATCTGCATTGAAAATAGTTCCTGAAGTTCTGAAATCATTTAGATTTTGAGCGTAATCGCCGGTATAGGGATCCGCATAAGTCCAGATTCTCACCTGACTGAGTGCAACATCAATGTCGTCATTGTCATACAGTGTACCTATATTATTTTGAATACCTGTAATCCAGTTCAAAGTCTCAGTAAAGTTCTTTTGTCTCTGTACATATGGTTTATAGCCTATTTCGTAGTAAATTCTTGCACATTTGTTTGACTCAGGTGCCATCGGAGCAGTTGGGTCAAAGCTCATATCATCAATTAATTGCTGGTTGTATTCCAAATCATCAAAACCACATACGAAAGGATTTTCACCCAATAGATTCCAGTCAGAATATGTTATATAATCTGTTTGGTCGTTTGATTTACCCAAAACGATATTTCCTTCTTCGTTGGTTGAAATCACACCAATTACATCATTCTCAAAAAAGCTGATTGCAACCAGTGAAGTCAAATCACCGTTTACAATTCCCCGATAATATTCACCGGGTACATAATTAAATACATTGCCACTCTCATCGGTAGCAAAGAAGTCATCGGTCAGTATATTTTGCTTATACATGATTACATCAATATCTTTGCTTTTATAAGGAACCGAAAGAGTAATCAGTTCGGGTGCCTCATTTTTAATTCTGTTTAATTCAGAATTATCAATTTTCAATACAGTTACATCAGTAGCTGAACTCAGATACTTGGTAGATTTACCGGTATCTGTGTTTCTTTCGAATAATTCGAAACTGTTGAACTGCTTCTTAGCCATAGTCAGCTCTTGGATTTTTAGTGATACCTGACCAATTTGTCCAAACATCATTGTGGAACAAATCAACAGTATCAAGAAACTTAGTCTTTTCATCATCGTTTTGTGTTATATTAATTAAAAAATTGCTTAGTTGCCAAATATAATTATATTTTTTAAAATAAATTTGCAGGCTATGCAAAATGTAGATTATTTGATTATTGGGCAAGGTGTAGCCGGCTCTTGTCTTGCTCTGAAATTAATGAATGAAAGCAAATCTTTTTTAGTAATTGATGAAGATGAAAACAAAGCTTCTGCGGTTGCTGTAGGAGTGTTTAATCCGGTGGTACTCAAAAGGTTTGCCTTGATATGGAATGCGGCAGAACAAATCCGGCTGATGCATTGTTATTTTGGTGATTTCGAGAAATTACTTGACCTGAAATTAGTCAGTGAAATGCCTACTTACAGAATTTTTAAAAATCCGGATGAAATTAATGTATGGAAACGAAAATCTGAAAATGCTGATTTAAAAGATTTTATTTCTGATGAAATTTTTGAAAATCAATTTCAAAACATAAATACCGCATACGGTTATGCAGAAGTCAGGCAAACCGGCAGAGTAGATCTTGAGAATTGTCTGAAAGGATTTAAAGAATATCTCATTGATAAAGAGCGATATATCAATCAGAGATTTGATTATTCAGAATTAAAAATCAAACAAGATTGTGTGATTTATAAAAATGTTACTGCCAATAAAATTGTTTTTTGTGAAGGTTTCGGAGTTACTAAAAATCCTTTTTTTAATTACTTGCCGGTGATTGGTGTAAAAGGTGAGGTGTTGAGAATTAAAACTGAAACCGAAATTCCGCAGGCTGTCTGGAAAGCTCATAATTTCCTAATGCCGGTTGACGGTAAAATTTGTTTCACCGCTTCTACCTACGACCGCGATGATCTGACACCTGAACCAACTGAAAAGGGAAAACAGGAAATAATGATGAGACTGGATGAAATTTATAAGGGAAAATATGAAATTCTTGATCACACTGCGGGAATCAGACCAACGATTGTGGACAGAAGACCTGTGATTGGCAGTCATCCTGATTTGAAAAATATTTTTATTTTGAATGGCATGGGAACACGAGGAACGCTGCTTGCACCTCAGATGACAGAGTATCTTTTTGATTTTATTGAAAACGGAAAAGATATTGAGAAACAAGCTGATGTGAGAAGGTTTGATAAATTATACAATTTAGAATCCAAATAACTTCTTTTTGCGCGGGCGACCCGTATCCTGATAAAATTCAAGCATATATATCATTCCACAACCGATTATATATGACCAGATATTGTCGATGTTAAAATTATTTCCAAGTAAGTTGCTGAAAACCGGATTCTCAGACCAGTTCAGTTTTTCAATCCAGTCAAAAGATTTTGAAATTTCAAAAATCAGACAAAAAAGGCCTGTGATTATCAGTGTCAGTTTTTTGTCCATTTTGATAAAGGCCTGGATCAAACAATAAATTAAGACTGTAAAACCAATATTGCCAAAACTTGCATTCATTCGTAAGTTATTACTGAACAACATCAGAATTATCAGGGCAACGGTAAGCAACACCGCCATCAAAGCATATTTTTTGTTAAATCTGAATTTCATAGTTTAAAGTTAATGATTTTTTAATTTTTGACGACAAATCATGCTAACAAACTTCATCACCAAAGATTTGAAGCAATGATTCTTTATTGATAATTTTGCTGTCTTTAAATTAAACAATCATGTCACTCCAATTATATAATCCATTTGAAACGCTTCATTTTGATGACAAAACCTGTTTTTTATCCGGCGAAGATTTGAACTCATCAGACGAAATAATCAGTGTTTTTCCGGAATGGGTTCTCGACCGTTTTAATTATCGCGACCGCGAATTCATTATGATGGATACTTCTACAAGAACAACTTTTGGTAAACTGACCATGCCTTGTTCAGCCAAAGTCAAGAAAGCGATTGATGAACTGGATGTTGAGATAAAAGATGCTTTTGAAGACGGATATGAGGCAGTTTCAGCCTTGGACAGCCAGAGATTATTTTTGTGGGCAGGCAGAATCGTATATGGCACGCTGTATCATGAAATGCTGCTCGAAAAAAAGAATTCGGAAGACAAAGGAATTGATTTTGGCCTTTCAGAAACACTCAAAGACAGGTTTGCTTATTTTCACTTGATGTTGCAGTCGCTGATTTCGCCGGTTCATTTTACAGAAAATAAATCCTGGAGTATTTCGGTTGTCCGGCTTAAGTATTCAGAAGATATTTTTAATTTCAGAGACGATTCAATTAATTTAATTTTCACACTTGGCATCAATGGTTTCGGAATTATTGCAGCGCTTCAGGATAACGGAGTGCTGGCTGAAAAACACAGTGAACTGGTTTCAAAAACAAATGGGCATATACTTCACCCGATTCAGTTTGAAGAATTGTGTGCACACTTTTTATATTCAAATTATCTGTTGCAATATCAAAGGGAATTCAAAATTACAGGTGACGGAAAAAGCTTGTTGATTGATGCTTTACCGGTTGTTGAAAAAGGCACAAAACCGGTTTTCAGACCCTGGAACAATAAAATATTTGGTCAGTTACTTCAAGATTACTGGACACCCTGGGGCTTTACTGAAAAAGAAATATTTGATGTACAGAACAAGCCGGTTACTTTTCTTGAAAATTTTTATACCCATGAATTAATCGACCCTGATAGTATTGACCTGCCTTTTTAAAAACCTTTGTTTGAATAAAAAAACTGCCGCTTTTTGAGCGGCAGTTCTATTTTAATTAATTCTTCGGTTTTATTTCTTAATCAATTTTTTCACAGTAATATTTTTACCGCTTACTATCTGCAGGATATAAGTGCCTGACGGATAATGTCTGATATTGAAGTTGTTTTCTTTGAAAGAATTCTGAATTTTAACTTCCTGTATCAACTTGCCGCTCATATCTGTAACTACAATTTTATCAATTATCTGACCGCTGGTATTGGTGATGTTCACTTTTTCATCAGCCGGATTCGGATAGATACTGATTTGGTTGTTCAGATTCACATCCTTCACACCCAATACTTCTTCAACCGTCAGCTGGAAGCTGCACTGTGAAGAGTTTCCTGAACCGTCTTTTGCTGTAAATGTAATGGTATAAACACCTTCACTGAGTTGAGTTCCGGCAACAGGATTCTGAATTTCCTCTGCAATTCCGGAGCATTCATCGTCAGCAGTTACATCGCCGTTTGCCCAATAATCGGGAAGTGTATAAGTTGTTCCTTCCGGAATGGTTACGCTCATATCACCGAGACAAGTGATAATAGGATCAGCGTTGTCAACTACAAGAATGTTGAAAGAGCAGGTTTTTGTATTTCCGGATCCGTCATCAACCTGGAAAGTTACCACATTATTTCCGGCAGGGAACTGACTGCCTGAAGGTAATCCGCTGATTTGGGTAACAACCGGTTCGGGTGTGTAAACACCTTCTACCTCTACATTGTCTAACCAAACCCCGTTAGCAGAACCACCGTTGCCAGTTCCGATTCTCCAGCTGAATTTTACCGTGTTTCCG
>CAYFWH010000079.1:0-9705 GCA_964346785.1 uncultured Weeksellaceae bacterium
AGTTCTTGCCATTCTGGCCAATCCAACACCAAACTGAGCAGCCATTTGTTCACCAACGGTTCTCACCCTACGGTTTGACAAGTGGTCGATATCGTCCACTTCAGCTTTTGAATTAATCAGCTCAATCAGATATTTAATAATCGATATAATATCTTCTCTGGTCAATACCTGAACATCTTCAGATATATTCAAAGAAAGTTTTTTATTTAGTCTGTAACGACCTACTTCACCAAGCGAATATCTCTGTTCAGAGAAAAATAACTTGTCAATGATACCTCTTGCTGTTTCCTCATCGGGCGGCTCAGCGTTTCTCAACTGACGGTAAATGTATTCAACCGCCTCTTTTTGAGTATTGGTCGGGTCTTTCTGTAGTGTGTTGTGAATGATTGAATAATCAGAAGATTTATTGTCTTCTTTATGAACCAAAATTGATTTCACACCTGAATCAACAATCTGATCCACATGGTCTTTTTCAATTACAGTTTCACGATCCAAAACAATCTCATTTCTTTCGATAGAAACTACTTCTCCGGTATCTTCATCCACAAAATCCTCATGCCATGTATTCAAAACACGGGCAGCAAGTTTTTTTCCAACTGCTTTTTTAATTGAAGTTTTGGTAACCTTAATTTCTTCTGCCAAGTCAAAGATTTCAAGAATATCCTTGTCTTTTTCATAACCGATTGCTCTAAGCAGTGTAGTCAAAGGCAATTTTTTCTTACGATCAATATAAGCATACATCACACTGTTGATGTCGGTTGCGAATTCAATCCACGAACCTTTGAAAGGTATAATTCTGGATGAATACAGCTTGGTTCCGTTGGCGTGATAAGACTGGCCAAAGAACACACCCGGCGAACGGTGTAACTGAGAAACCACAACCCGCTCTGCACCATTGATGATGAATGAGCCGGAGTTAGTCATATAAGGGATTGTCCCCAAATAAACATCCTGAACTACGGTTTCGAAATCTTCGTGTTCAGGGTCTGTACAATACAATTTCATACGGGCTTTGAGCGGAACACTATAAGTTAGACCTCTCTCTATACACTCATCGATAGTGTAACGAGGCGGATCTACAAAGTAATCCAAAAATTCAAGCACAAATTGATTTCGGGTGTCTGAAATCGGAAAGTTTTCAGCAAAAGTTTTATACAAACCTTCTTTTGCCCGCTGATCGGGACGAGTTTCTAATTGAAAGAAATCTTCAAAAGATTTAATTTGAATATCCAGGAAGTCGGGAAAGGCCGCCTGAACTTTTGTAGCTGAAAAGCTGATTCTCTGATTTCCCTGAGTTTTGTTGTCTTTTTTACTCATAAGAATTTTAAAGAAATAGGTTAAAAAAATATTTTGTTTTCCAAAAAAATATCAGACATTTGTCTTTTAAGACGGTTGTCCAACTGCAACACTGGTATATCTTTTCACAGCGTAGTGCAAAATATTTTTTTCCTTCTTAAAACGAAAGAAACGACGAAATAAGTACAAACAAAAAAAGCCCTCCGATAAAATCGAAGAGTTGATTATCAATAAGTTACTCAAATAAAGCCGTTTATCATCTCCAAAAGGACGACAAAGATAATAATAATTTCTCAATCTAAACTTATTTTTGATGCGTTTTTTTTGTGAATTTATATTTTCATCTGAAAAATTTAATGATAAAAACCCGCCACAATAAATTGAGACGGGCCATTATAAAAATATCTATCCTTTATTTTAATGAAAATTCTTGATTTCTTAATCATCTATTTTTTTAAAATTTCCATTCAAATCAAAAATCAATTCGATTCCGTTGCCCAACTCGATTTCATATTTTGATCTTTTCTTTTCGATTTGGATGATTTTCTCAGTAGGAAAATTTTGTTTTACATAATTCACGATAGAAGAATTGATAAAACCGGTCGGAATCGGTGATTTCTTGCCGTCCACTTCAGTCCAGTTGCCATCGCCGTCGAATTCGATTTCCATACGATTGTCAAAATACACATCATACTCGGTTTTCATTTTGTATTTTACTTCTTTGACCACCGAAGTTACTTTCTGACCGCTAAAATTTTTATTGATAAAATGCTGTGCTGTCTGTGGCAGCTCTTTTTGTGTAATAGTCGTTTTCTGTGCATACAAACTCATTCCCATTAACAGAAAACCAAATAAAAATAAGGCTTTCAAATTTTTCATTTTATTATTCATATCTCTAATTTTTTGACAAAACTATGAGCCAAATCTGGAAAGAATTAGGAATTCTTATTGGTTTTATAACGGATAAAGTATAATGAATATTGCATAATACATGAAAGTAGATTTGTTGAATATCAACCAATTATGTAGCTCTTTGCAATATTCCAAAAACAATTCTAAAAGTGGCCGTTTAATTAAACCCACACCAAAAGAATATACCTAAGAGTTGATTTATACTATAACGATTACTTTCAATGAATTCTTAGAAAAGTTGCGTTATCGGACAACTTTAATTATCTTTGTATTTGATATGAAAAGTGAGAAAATAAGATATGTAACTTTGTATAAAGAATATTTTTCTGACTTTTTCAAAAAACAAAATCAGAAAGTAAAAGATAAGATTCTTTGGACTTTTAGAGTAATTGAAACCATACAGCAAGTTCCGACCGAATATCTGAAACATATTGAAGGAACGGGTGGTTTATATGAAATTCGGGTAAAGTCAGGGAGTGATATTTTCAGAATTTTTTGTTTTTTCGACCAAGGAAAATTAATTGTTTTGGCAAACGGGTTTCAAAAAAAGACACAGAAAATCCCTAATCGCAAGATAACAAAGGCTCTAAAAATTAAAACAACATACGAGTCTGAAAAACTTTCGAATTAAAAAAAGAAAAAATGAGTAATACAATAAACAATAGAAATCTGAAACCTCTTGATCAATTTATTGATGAACAATATGGTGAAAGAGGCACAAAAAAGCGCGAAGCTTTCGAGCAAGGATATGAAGAATTTAAAATTGGCTTTATTCTCCAACAGGCAAGGCTTAAAAAAGGAATGACACAAGAGCAACTTGCGGAAAAAGTAGGCACAAATAAAAGCTATATTTCAAAAGTTGAAAACAATATCAAGGATGTGCGGATTTCGACCTTAAAAAAAATAATTGAAAAAGGACTTGGAGGACACTTGGAATTAGTGATAAAAATGTGATTAAATTTTAATTGAAAATTGAAGAAAACAATTCAAAAAAATCACACTTTCTTCAAACTGAATATATGTCCGTTCTCAAATTCGTAATCTATTGACAAATTCGGATTTGTATCCACAATTGACCGAACTATCGCCAACCCTAAACCGGTGGAAGAATGGTTTTTGGCATCTTTTTGAAAGCGTTCAAAAATTCTGTCCTTTTCAAGCGGATTTTCTCCCGGATTCTGAAAAAGTATTTCATTTTCAGCAATATGAATTTCTATTTTTGAATTTTCAGGGCTGTGAACAATTGCATTTTTAATCAAATTCATGATTAAGATTTGACCGAGCTCAGGATTGATCCGAAAACTAAAAATCCCGTTTTCATGAATTGAGATTTCTGATTTTTTGTAGGAAGTCAAATCATCCAATTCTTCTTTTATATCATTAATCAAAAGATTAAAATTCAAATCTTCCTTTTCGGTATATTGTTGATTTTCAATCTTAGAAAACATCAGAAGTGTTCGGTTTAGCCTTTTCAGACGACTAAGAATCTGATTGACTTCACTGATTTTCAAGGCGATATTCTCTTTCATCTACGCAAATTTATAACCCATTCCATAAACCGATTGAATCTCGGCTTCAGCTCCTGCATCTTTTAGTTTTTTTCTCAGATTTTTGATTTGAGAATAAACGAAATCCAAACTGTCGGCATCCTCTGCATGGTCGCCCCAAACATATTCTGCCAGCGCAGTTTTGGTAATCAGCCGTTCAGGATTGGACATAAAATAATACAGCAAATCAAATTCTTTTCTGTTCAGATTCAATTCTTTATCAGAAATTTTTACAATCCGCTCTTCAGGATACAAAACCAAATTTTCACTACTGATAAAATTTTGAATCATCTGATTTTTTCTGCGAACAACCGATTTTACCCTGGCGTTTAGTTCGGCAAGATGAAAAGGTTTTGCGAGATAATCATCCGCCCCCAACTCCAAACCGAGGACCTTGTCATCAATCGAATCTTTGGCAGAAATGATGATAACCGCATCTTCTTTGTTTTGTTTCTTTAATTCTTTGAGCAAATCAAGACCGCTACCGCCGGGTAACATAATGTCTAAGAGAATGCAATCATAATCAAAAGAAATAATCTTGTCGAGCGCAGAAGAAAAATCATCAGCCGTTTCGACCAGAAAATCATTTTTCTCTAATGATTCTTTCATCACTTGCATCAATTCGGGTTCGTCTTCTATAATCAGCAGTTTCATTTTGATTGGGATTGAAGATTCAAAGTTAAGGAATCGGGCGGATTTAAATTTTTGTGTGATTAAATTAATTTAGATTTACTTTCTTATGAAAAACATATTCGGAATAGCCATTTTCATCCTTCAACATAAGTTTTTAACTTTGTAATCATGTCGGTACAAATAAACATAGGTTTCGAACAATTGTTAGAGATTTTAAAATCTTTGCCAAAGGCTAAGCTCAACCGTTTATTGACTGAAACCAAAATCTAATAAACACCAGATGCGAATTGAGCCAATTAAGATATTTGACAGTAAGAAAAATAAAGGAATTCGGGATTTTGATAAGTATCTGGATTCAAAAATATTTCTTCTTTTGACAATTTTTATCATCTTGTTTGTTTTCTTCTATTTTGAATTAAGTTTTGAAGATGGGTTTTTTCTATATTTATCCTTAGCCGTATTACTTTTATACTTTTTGATTTTTAGTATAATTGGATTTTACATAAAAAGAATTCTGAAAATAACAATTTTTGAAAATTCAATAAAGTTTTTGTACAAAACAGGCTTTGGTACAAATGAATCGAGTTGGGCTTTGAAGGACTGTAAAATTCAACTATTCGAATTAAAAAGTCATAGGGCTCAATTTGTCGGATTAGAAATGGATTTTAAAAACAAAAACAGCGGCTTGAGATTTAAACTTTTGGAAAAAAACTGGGATTATGAAGAAATGGAAAATATTTATACCGAAATAAAAAAACTGAAGAATGAAGAAATCCCTGAATCAGATAAAGACGCTTTTCGGCAGCTTCAAATAATGAATAATACTTTGACGGAAGAAAAATGAATATAAAATGAGCGCAATAAAAATTATTTTAATCTCTTTATTTTCGTTTCTATTTCTCGGATGTAATTCAAAAAAGTCTGAGGATCAAAATGATTCTGTTGTTAAGGAAAACCCGGAATTCATTTTGAATGAGAAATTCAAAAACTCTTTAGCACAACTGATTTCGATAAGAGAATATAGCCTGATAAATGACAGAGGTCACTCTAAATTATTGTATTTAAGCGCAATAACCACTAAAGAACATCTGTATTTACACTTATCAAATGTGAATTGTGAAACTCCCGAATCTTTTTTCTCCTTTACAGAAAGAATCGGTGACACTTCCATTGGATTTCTTTTAAATGTGGAAAGCATTGAACCTGAAAGATTTTTTGATTTGAAACAAGCTAAACAAATCAAAAATGAATTCGAATCTGATATGTTATGTCATGATTGGTATTATTTACTTGCAAAATATAATATATTGAACGGGGATTTGATTCTTGAACGGACTTCAGGTTTTCTCGATGAAACGATTGAAAATGGTTTCTACGCAAAGGAAGATTTGGAGTATCTGATTCAGTCAGGATATATTTTTGATCCGGAAGAACCGGAACCGGAACCAGTTTCAGAAACGGAATAGTAGGTTCTTTTTAAAAATAATTTTTCATTAAATTTATCCGATGAAGCTATTCAATTACATTTTAATAATTATTTTTTCATTTTCTAATTTTGGATGTAGAAACAGTCTTGTTTCTGATTCAAATCAATTCACAAGAATAAAATCAGAAACCTTAAAAGAACAAATTATCGAATTGATTCCTATGCTAAAAAGAGATGAAAGACATCCGAATGACATCTCTATTCGGGTGCTTATTTCAAAAAATAACATTTATTTGGATGTCTTAGCAATGGATTGTGATGTAGGAGAGTATTATAAATTTTATGAAGGATTCAATAGCGAATTTATTCCAGTTTATATTGACACAGAAAGTTATAAACCCGAAAGATTTTTTGACTTAAAAGGTTTATCGGTTATTTCTAACAAATTTGAAGATACCGGTTATTATTGCGATGATTATTTATTTGTTCGATCAAGAATTAAAGCTCAGAAAAATAATTTTATAATTGAAAAAATAATCACATCAGAAAATTATGACCCAAAAGATAGAATTTTCACCGAAGAGGATGTTAAATTCTTAAATGGTATGGTAAGAGTAGTAATTCCTGAACCGGAAGAAAAGCTTCCGGAAGAAAAGTGATTTTTTTATATTAGAGGAAATAATTATCGTTTGGTAGCAAAGTTTAATTTTGAAAAACAGTGGATCTTCATTCGGTTCATCGGTAAACATGAAGATTACGATAAAATTGATGCCAATACAATTTAAAATTACATTATGAATATCAAACCCATAAAAACAGAAAAAGATTATGAAGATTCGCTTTCAAGAATGGAAGAAATCTTCGATGCGAAAATCGGAACTATAGAAAGCGATGAGGCAGATATTCTTGGGCTTCTGATTGATGATTATGAAAAGAAACATTATCCGATTGAAGCCCCGGATCCTATTGAAGCCATCAAAATCCGAATGGAAGAAATGAATTAAAACAAGTTGATTTGGTGGATGCCATTGGTGGAAAAAGCCGTGTTTCGGAAGTACTGAATCGAAAAAGAAAATTAACAGTTAAGATGATTCGGAAACTGAATAAAAAGCTAAACCTTTCTGCTGAATTATTGATTGGCGAGTATTGATTAAATTTTTTCAGCCATCAGTAAATTTCTGTTTTTTCAAATTTTAAATTTCTGATTTCCTGTGAACAATTGTGATATTTAATGCTGTGGCTGCTTTTTTGCAACAGATACTAAATTAACTTTGAAGCCAATAAAGCGATTGGAATTTTTTCACTAATTTTGAAAAACAGGAAGATTTATGACCATTGAGATTTCAAATAACAATTTAATACTATTGACGGCAACGGTCGCAGGACTTTTGATTGTTTATCTCATTGTCAGGCTGAGTCTCTCTGAAAAGAGAAAAAATGAGGCAGTGGACAAATTCCGGGAACTCGAAGGCAAAATCAACAAATTGGAGTTGCAAACACTGGAATCAAAACTGAATCCGCATTTGTTTAAAAACATCCTGAATTCAATACAGTCGCATGCCTATCAGACTTATTTTGCATTGGATAAATTAGCGAATGTGCTTGATTATATTTTGTATGAAAGCAGAAAGAAGTTTGTAACACCCAAAGACGAAATTGAGTTTGCGCTCAATCTGATTGAAATCAACAAGATAAAAATCAGCCCTTTGTTTCAGTTGGAAGTGAGGACCAAAGTCAGAGAAACCGAACCTTTGTACGAACAAAGATTGCTCGCCCCTTTAATCTCTGTGGACTTGATTGAAAACGCATTCAAACACGCCGATTTACAAAGTGCCGATGCTTTTATTTCGGTGGTTTTTGAGTTTAAAAACAGTGTTTTCTCAATGACGGTCGCCAACAAAATGTCGGTGAAAGATCCGATTAAAAAAGAGAAAGGCGGAATCGGAATAGAAGCTTTGGATCAAAGGTTGAGAATCATATATGCTGATGATTTTAAAATAGAAAGATTTACCGAAGGCGAAGTTTATATCACCCATCTAAAAATTAATTTACTTGAACACAAAGCTAAGATGCTTACTACTCGATGATGAGTTGCCGGGATTGACTTATTTGAAAATGTTGTGCCAGCAAATTCCGGATTTGGAGGTGGTCAAAGCATTTAACAATCCCGTAATTTTCCTGAAAGAAATCAAACATTTAGACTTTGATTTCTGCATTCTCGACATCGAAATGCCCGAAATGAGTGGCTTGCAAATCGCCAATTTAATCAATGACAAACCGATTATTTTTGCTACCGCCTACAAAGAATATGCGGCCGAAGCTTTCGACTTGAACGCGGTGGATTACATCAGGAAACCCATTCAAACCGAGCGGCTGAAACAGGCGATTGAAAAAGTCAGAAAACAGCTTGAGATTACAACTCCACAGCCCGAAAAAACTTTTGTTCAGCTCAACACCAACAAAGGAAAAGCAGTCTTGTTTTTCGATACCATTGCATACATCAAAACTTCAGAAAACGACAGCCGCGATAAAATCGTGTGGCTCTTTGGCGGCGAAGAATTTGTATTAAAAAACATTACTTTTAACCAGTTGCTCGACCTGTTGCCGTCCTCCGATTTTTTTCAAATCAACAAAAGAGAAATCCTGTCAATCAAAGCCGTCCAGGTATTTTCCTTTGACGAAATCACTACCAACCTGACACTTGAATCCGGCGACAACCTAAAACTTTCACTCAACGAAAAATACAGAAAGGAATTTCTGGAAAAAGTGAGGGTTTGATTTCATTACATATTTTTTTAGCCTTGTTACAAACTTTGGGGTTTTGATTTCAAAACCGTTTTTGGAGTGAAATTTCTTTGGATTTTTACAAAAATTAAAATCGGGAAATCATGAAAAAATATAAGAATACCCTATTTTATATCGGCGTTACCAGTGGGTCGCTGGCTGTGATGTACTGGATTATTATGCTGGGTGCGAAATTAGAATTCGGAAGAAATATCATCGCTCCCGAGCTGGAAAAAAGTCAATGGCTGGAATTTATGGACGGAATGGCGGAAAACCTGCAACATCCTTTGGCGTTGTTGTTGGCACAAATCGTCAGCATTATTTTTGTGGCACGGATATTCGGCTGGATCTGTCGAAAAATCGGGCAACCAACCGTGGTGGGCGAGATGATTGCCGGGATTGTACTCGGACCGTCTCTGGTTGGAATGTATTTCCCAGATTTCTTTAATACGCTGTTTCCGGAAGAATCTCTCGGGAATTTGGAGTTTTTAAGTTTGATCGGTTTGATTCTCTATATGTTTGTGGTGGGTATGGAATTAGATTTTAAAGTGTTGAAAAACAATGCTCAGGAGGCCATTGTCATCAGCCATGCTAGCATCATTATTCCGTTTACGCTCGGGGTTGGATTGACATTTTTCATTTATGAATCTTTTGCACCCGAAGGAGTTCAGTTTTTGGCGTTTGCGTTATTTATCGGAATTACGATGAGCATTACTGCCTTTCCGGTTTTGGCAAGAATCGTTCAGGAACGGGGAATGCATAAAACCCGTTTGGGAACTATCGTGATGACTTGCGCGGCGGCGGATGACATTACGGCCTGGAGTTTATTGGCGGTTGTGATAGCGATTGCAAAAGCCGGAACGCCGGTCAGTGCCTTATATACCATAGGATTGGCGGTGATTTATGTTTTTCTGATGTTCAAAGTGGTTCGTCCGTTTTTGGGTCGAATCGGAAATTTATATAAAACAAAAGAAAGTCTGACCAAGTCGATTGTCGGGATTTTCTTTCTGACTTTGATTATTTCATCCTATATCACCGAAGTTATCGGAATCCATGCCCTGTTTGGTGCTTTTATGGCTGGTGCCATCATGCCGAACAATATGAAAT
>CAYFWH010000080.1:0-3213 GCA_964346785.1 uncultured Weeksellaceae bacterium
GAAATTGTATTTGAATACATTAACGGACAATATTTAATTTGGGAAATAAATGCACTGTGAGAAACTTGCTTACGGCACTGTAACGAACAGAAAAATCATTTCAAACAGTTCTGTTTTTTTCAACTGAATTTATATAACTTTGCGGGCCTCTATTTTTTTTATTTATTCTAAATAAAGCATGAATGTCTGACAAAAACTTAATTGTTTGTTTACTGTTTTTGATAACAGTTCCTTTTATTTCTGTTTTCGGACAGAACACCAATTCAAAAGAAATCATGTCTCAAAGAGATATGAAAAATATGGAAACTGCTGTTCATTTACTTGGCTATATCAGCAGAGATTATCCAAATGGTGTGAAAAACGGAGAAATAGTAGATGAACAGGAGTTTGATGAAATGGTTGAATTTTCGGATCTCATTCTGAAATTCATCAGTGAATCAGATTATATTCAAAATAACCATCAGCAATTAAAAAATAACACCAGTGATTTAATACAATTAATTCATCAAAAATCATCTGAATCAGATGTGGCTGAACTTTCAAATAACATTAAAGATGAAATAATTCAGATAGCAGGTCTGAAAACAACACCTGAAAAATGGGCTAATCTGTCGGAAGGAGAAAAACTTTTTGCGAAAAATTGTTCAAGCTGCCACGGTATGAAAGGTGATGGAACCGGCCCTGCAGGTGTTGGCCTTGAGCCTGAACCCACTAATTTTTTGGACAATGAACTTATGCAGGAAGTGTCTGCATATCAAATGTTCAATACCATAAAACTCGGTGTGCCAGGAACAGCGATGGTGGCTTTTCAGGATTTTGATGAAGATCAGCTTTGGAATCTAGCTTTTTATATAAAATCACTTCGTTTCAAAAATTTGGTAACAGATCAGTCAGAACTTCAGAAATATTATGATGAGGTTTCTGCAGATTTCAGCCTGGCGCAGCTTGCAACTTTGAATGACAATGAAATAGCAGAATTAATGAAATCGGGAGATGATTCAGATAAATTTCTTGCCGCTTTAAGATTGTTAAAACCGGAAGACACCAATCTGAACAGTCTTTCGATAGCAAAAAATAAATTGAATCAGGCTTTGGTTCATTACCGCAATGGTGAATATTCACTATCAAAAGACAATGCGTTGAGTGCATATTTGGAAGGAGTTGAACCGGTAGAAGCAAGGTTGAAATCGATTAACCCCGGCTTTGTTGGAAGTCTTGAAAATCAAATGATGAAAATTCGTCAGCTCGTTAGTAAAAAAGGAAACGAAATTGCTGTTGAAGCAGAAATAACCAAGGCGATAAGAATGTTGAACGATGCAGAACAAATGATGAGCAGTCAGCAATTAAATTATTGGCTTACCTTCTTAATCTCTTTATCAATTATGTTGAGAGAGGGTATGGAGGCATTTTTGATTCTGTTTGTTTTATTTATTATAACCAAAAAAATAGGTGCAAAAAAAGCAATGCCCTGGCTCCATTCGGGTTGGATTTTGGCTTTGACTGCCGGAATTGCAGGATGGTTTTTGTCTGATTACATCATCCGTTTTGGTGGCAAAAACAGAGAAATCATGGAAGGGTTAATCTCAATTTTCGCGGTTGTGGTACTGCTTTATGCGGGATTCTGGATGCATACAAAAACAAATGCAAGAAAATGGCAGGAATTTGTTACAAAAAAAATTGGTTCTTATCTTGAAAAAGATAAAATGTATGGTCTGATGGCTTTTTCATTTATGGTAGTTTTCAGAGAAGTTTTTGAAGTTATTTTATTTTTAAAAGCAATAAGTTTAGAAGCAAGTGCAAAAAATCAAAGTGCTATTGGTCTCGGTTCATTGGCTGCACTTCTTATTCTTGGAATAATAGCATATATTTTTGTCAGATTTTCTAAAAAGATTCCAATCAAACAAATTTTTCTTTACTCGTCCTGGCTGGTTGTTGTACTTGCCGTAATTTTAATGGGAAAAGGGCTTCATTCATTACAGGAAAGCGGATGGGTTTCGGTCAACAGTATTCCGTCCGGATTCCATGCAGACTGGCTGGGCGTTTATCCGACAATAGAAACTGTTTCCGGACAATTGGTGTTGATAATGATTGTTGTTTTAGTTTATTTCTGGCAAAAAAAATCCGGTTCAATCAGTACAGAAATATCAAAGTAAGTCAGGCTATAAAATCAGAATTCTTTTCATACCTTTATTTTTAAATTAAAAACAGAAAAGAGACTTATGCGAAAAACTATTCCAAGCAGTATACTCAGACAGATATTGATGATTTTGATAATCATCACTTTACTGGTAATAATTTTTTATAATCTATGGATATTTTTTCCGGGTTTTCTGGGTGCATTTTGTCTGTATGTTCTGATGATCCATCCGCTCAGATGGATGATGTTCAGATGGAAATGGAATAAACTGCTATCGGTAATCAGTCTGATGCTGGTCAGTATAATTGTTATCATTACACCTTTGATTTTTCTGATTAATATGCTGACTGAAAAAGTTACGGATGCAATTGCAAATAAGAATAAGATTCAGGAAAAGATAGAACTTGGTTTGAATCAAATTAATCAGGAATTTGGAGTTGACTTACTCAAAGAAATTAATTTGAGCGATATAACAACGCTGATTATGAAGTTTATTCAAGGTGTTTTAAATACTTCAATAAATGGTGTAATGCAAATAGGAGTGGCTTATTTGATTTTGTATTTTATGCTGATGAATTATCATAAAATGGAGAATTGGTTATACAGAAACATACCATTGAAAACAGAAAATCTAAGCTTGCTCAATAAGGATTTGAGAAGTCTTGTGATTTCAAATGCGCTTGGTGTTCCGCTGGTCGCATTTATTCAGGCAATAATAGCATATATAGGTTACTTGATTTTTGGGCTGGACGATGCTTTTAACTGGTTTATTCTAACAATTTTTGGTGCGATGCTTCCGGTTGTCGGTGCTGCGAGCATTTATATTCCGGCAACTATCTATATGCTGGCCGCCGGAGATACGACAAGTGCCTATCTGATGCTTGCTTATTGTTTTATTGTAGTCGGACTTTCAGATAATATATCCAGATTTTGGCTTCAAAAATTGATGGCAGATATGCATCCGCTTATTACAATTTTTGGAGTTGTCCTTGGTGTAAATATATTTGGATTTATAGGGATAATTTTTGTTCCCATATTTATTTCACTAACGATTTGGTTACTGAAAATCTATAAAC
>CAYFWH010000080.1:3223-9627 GCA_964346785.1 uncultured Weeksellaceae bacterium
GCCTTTCTGCCACCGTGTTTTAATTAGCCTTCGCAATTATATCTCACCTTGAATTGCAAAAATGCCTGAATTGCACCCCCTTTTTTTATGCTTTTAAGTTATTTGAATAAATTTAACTTTGTTTAAATCAACCACCTACCCGTTTGACTTTAAAGCCTTTTGACTTTAGGAATTCCATAATTTTATCTCTGTAATCTCCCTGAATAATAATCTTTTCATCTTTATAACTTCCGCCGACACTCAGCATTTTTTTTAAATCGCTGGTCAATTTTTTGAAATCGCCGTCATTTCCTGTATATCCTTCAAGTATTGTCTGCGGCTTTCCTTTTCGCTTTTCATATTTGCAGATAATTGGTTCATTCTGAACCCATAGGCCGGTGTCCGCTTCGTTTTGCTCCTCTTCTGTCGGTAAATGATCAGGGAATAATTTTTTCAGTTGATCTTGCAAATCCATATTTCAAATAATTAATGAATACAAACTTACAAACTGAAAATTATATACTATGCTGAACGATTCTAATTATTGATAATTATCATAAAAAGCTATGTAAATTCTTTAAAATATCTAATAATTAAGTATTTTTGTGAATTCGAAAAAAGAGTATTAAAGCAATATGGATTCTTCAGCTAACAAAAATAATGGTGTCAATCACAATGAAGCCGGTAATAGATTTTCAAGTATTTTCATCAAATTGAACGAAGATAATTACAACAATCTGAATTTAGATAAAACATATACCAAATATAGCAAAGGAGAATTTATTTTCAAGGAGGGAACCCGATCTTTTGGTATTTTTTGTTTGAACGAAGGGAAAGTAAAGCTTGTTAAGGCGGGTGAGGATGGTCGCAACCATATTTTGAGACTTCACAGACCGGGCGATTTACTTGGATACCGTTCATTGTTTAGTGAAACCGGTTATAATGCGAGTGCAATTGCTCTTGAAGAATGTCATATCTGTTTTATATCCAGAGAAATGTTTCTTAAATTAATCAAAGACGACAGTGATTTAGCTTTTGATTTGTTGAAGATGCTGTCAGATGATTTGAAAAGAGCGGATACCCATTTGACTAATCTTGCACAAAAACCTGTCAGGGAAAGAGCTGCAGAAGCATTAATTTTCATACAGGAAACCTATGGTTTTGCAGATGACGGAATAACTATCGACGCGATTTTCACACGAGAAGATATTGCAAATATTGTTGGAACTGCAACTGAGACCATTATCAGAGTGCTTTCTGATTTCAATAAAGAAGGAGTTGTAAAACTGAAAGGCAAAAAAATAATTATTCCTGATATTAGTGAAATCAGACGAATAGCGAACCCTTTTGACTAATCTGAATTCTGATTAAAGTCATAAATCTTTATTTTTAGTATCATTTGTTATATTCAGGTATGGGCAGACATTTGTAAATGTCTAATAATGCCGTTTATGGAGATCTCAGAAAACAAATTGAACCCGATAGATTTTGAAACTAAAATCGATAATACAGAAATTGCTTATCAGGTTTTCTTTGACGAATGTGATCAGTTAATTGCTGATATTGAACAAAGTATTGAAAGTCCTGAAGTTGAAAGAATTTTAACTCAGGCTGATGTGATTAAATCTGAAATTCAACAGATATTTTATAAGGAAAAATTAATATTATTTCCATTTTTCCTAAAAACCTATTCAGAAGAATTATTGATTCCTAAACCTCATTCAATCAGCCAGATTGTTGAAAAAAATAAATTGATTGCAGAAAAAGTAAGGCATTTTAAATCTGATTTAATTAAGACTGAATCAGTAAATTCATCATCTTTGCATAACCATGTTGTAAAAGTTTGTGACAGTTGGGATTTATTGTGTGAACAGAAAGATGAGATTTACAATTCATTTTTATTTAAAAAAGTCAGAAAAGAATGATTGAAGCTGAAACGAAAGTTAAAAATTCATGTTTCCATTGTGGCGATGACTGTAAGTCTGACGAATTAAAATTCAATGAAAAAGTTTTTTGTTGTCAGGGATGTTTGAGTGTTTATCAATTACTCAACAGCAATAATATGGATGAATATTATTGTCTGAATGAAAAGCCGGGCCAAAAAATAGAAGGGTTATCAAAAGAGAAATTCGCATTTTTGGACGAAGAATCAATTGTCAGCAAATTATTACTTTTCAGAAATAAAGAACAGGCTCAGGTTTCTTTTTATTTGCCTCAAATGCATTGTAGTTCCTGTTTGTGGCTACTTGAGCATTTATCAGAAATCGAAGAAAATATTATAGCATCTCAGGTTAATTTCAGTTCAAAAACTTTGAAAGTGACTTTTAAAATTAATGAATTAAGCCTGAGACAAGTTGCTGAGTTACTTGCCTATATCGGTTATGAACCGGTAATTGATATTACAGACACCAAAGCGGATGCTGATAAATACAATTCCAAAATGGCCTACCTCAAACTTGGAATAACCGGTTTCTGTTTTTCGAACCTGATGATGATAGCTTTTCCGGAATACCTGGGACTTGACCCCGAAGCTCAGCCCAAATTAGCGCTTGCTTTTAAGCTTATCAGTGTTGCTTTGTCTTTGCCGGTGGTATTTTATGGTGCAAGCGAGTTTTTTGTCAATGCAATATACAGTTTCAGACAAAGATATTTAAATATTGATGCACCGATTGCACTTGCAGTAGCAGTAACCTGGCTCAGAAGTTTGTATGAGGTTTTTGTGTTGAATGGCAACGGTTATTTCGACAGTATGGCAGGAATTGTGTTTTTTATGTTACTTGGTAGAACCATTCAAAACCGAAGTCGTACCACACTTAAATTCAACAGAGATTTTAAATCATATTTTCCGATTGCGGTAAGCGGCACCAGAAATGGTGTTAAGTCAATGATAAAACTGGAGGATATTGTTGAACATGATGTATTGCATATTCACCACAAAGAAGTTATTCCGACCGACTGTATTTTATCAAAAGGTAATGCATTGATTGATTATAGTTTTGTGACCGGTGAAGATAAATCAGAAACAGTTGACAAATCAGAAGTGATTTATGCAGGTGGTAGAAATGTAGGCGAAACCATTGAAGTTCTTGCAGTCAGAGAGTTCAATCAAAATAGCTTTACTCAATTATGGAACAGTAATGCGTTCAATAAATTTGATGATGAAAAAGAAAGTCGTGTAACGCTTATCAGTAAATATTTTTCGATTGTAGTCCTTTTGCTTTCAGCATCGGCTTTTGTCTGGTGGAGATTTCAGGGGAATTCTGAGCTTGCATGGAAATCAGCGACTGCCGTGTTAATTATTGCTTGTCCGTGTGCTTTGTTGCTTGTAGCTTCATTTACAAACGGCTATTTAATGGAAAGATTTTCGTCTGCGGGAGTTTATTTAAAAAATTCAGCAGTGATTGAAAGAATGTCAAATATCGCTGCCATAGCTTTTGACAAAACGGGTACACTGACTGAACCGAATGCTTCTAATCTTGAGATGCAATACAGTTATTTAAGTGATGAAGAACTTGAAAAGACTGTGTTTTTGGCTTCACAGAGCCTTCATCCTTTAAGCCGTGCACTGGTTGATTATTACGCTGAAATTAAACCTGAGCGGTACAAAACTTCTGTGTCAGAAATTGCAGGGAAGGGACTCAGAGCTGTTATTGATGGCGTAGAATACAAAATCGGGAGTGCTGAATTTACAGGAGCAGATCCGTCTGAATGTGTAAATAAAACTGTGGTTTTCATTTCAGTTGACGGTGAACTAAGGGCAAGATATGATTTCAATATCAGTCTGATTCCGGGAACAGAAAAATTACTTAAAAAATTATCTGAAGATTATGATTTGTCATTAATCAGTGGAGACAATCAGGCGTCAAGACATCAGCTGACTGATTTTTTCGGAGGTTTGGACAAAATGCATTTTCAGATGAAGCCCGAAGATAAACTTAATCATGTCAAAAATCTACAATCTTCAAAACAAAAAGTGATGATGATTGGTGATGGTTTGAACGATGCAGGCGCCTTGAAACAGAGTGATGTCGGGGTGTCAGTGGTGAAATCTTCATTTGCATTCAGTCCGTCGTGTGATGTTATCATCGATGTTTCAAAACTAAAGTTTTTGCCTGATTACATGAAATGGTCAAAAACTGCTCAGAAGATGATTAACATTGGATTTGGTTATTCGCTTGTGTTTAATGTGATAGGCCTTTCCTTTGCTTTAAGCGGAAATCTTTCTCCTCTTGTTGCGGCTATTCTGATGCCACTTTCTTCATGGGGGATAATTTTGATTGCCTGGACAGGAATCAGAATGTCAACAAAGCTCAAACAGAGCTAAGGTCATTCACAAAAATGACAAAGCTCATGTTTTTATATATCCGTTCTCATAGGAGTTAAGCCATTAACCTGATTATTTTGCATATAGTTCTGCTAACACAGAGGACGATTCTATGGAAATAATGATATTTCTTTTATGTATTTCACTATCAGTGGCTCTGGTCTTTTTGATAGTGTTCATCTGGAATGTAAAGTCAGGTCAGTATGACGATGATTACTCTCCGGCGTATCGTATTTTGTTTGAAACCAAGAACGAAAAAGAAAGAAACGAAAATAAGAAAATAACTAATAGTTTAAAGGAATGATTCAAAAAGAACAATTTTATTATGACAACAAGATTGTAAAGCAGTTTGGAATTGCTACGATTTTTTGGGGTGTTGTGGGTATGCTTGTCGGTGTATATGCAGCATTTGAAATTGCATTTCCATCACTAAACGGTGGTATTTCCTACATTACTTTTGGAAGGATTAGACCAATACACACAAATGCAGTGATTTTTGCATTTGTCGGTAATGCCGTATTTGCAGCATCTTATTACGCTTTCCAAAGAGTATTGAAAGCCCGTATGTACAGTGATTTGCTGAGTAAAATTCACCTTTGGGGCTGGCAGTTAATTATAGTTGTTGGTGCTATATCCTTGTCATTGGGTTATACCACCAGTAAAGAGTATGCCGAGTTGGAATGGCCGTTGGATATTGCAATTGCTGTTATCTGGATTATTTACGGTATCAACATGATTGGTACCATGCTCAAGAGAAGAGAAAGACATATGTATGTTGCTGTTTGGTTCTTTATAGGTACCTGGGTTGCAGTTGCTATGCTTCACATTGTTAACTCAATGGCGCTTCCTTATGCGTTTTTTCACGGATACAGTGCTTATGCAGGAGTGAAAGATGCTTTGGTACAGTGGTGGTACGGACATAATGCAGTAGCTTTCTTTTTGACTACTCCAATGCTTGGTCTGATGTATTACTTTGTTCCAAAAGCAGCTAACAGACCGGTATATTCATACAGATGGAGTATTATTCACTTTTGGTCATTAATTTTTATTTATATCTGGGCAGGTCCGCATCACCTGCTTTATACAGCACTTCCGCAGTGGGCTCAGGCATTGGGTACGGCATTTAGTATCGCTTTGATTCTTCCGAGCTGGGGTGGTATGCTGAATGGACTTTTCACCATTCGTGGTGCATGGGGTGATGTGAAAGACAGCCCTGTTTTGAAGATGTTTATCGTTGCACTGACCTGTTATGGTATGGCAACTTTGGAAGGTCCGCTTTTGTCGCTGAAATCACTGAATGCAATTTCACACTATACTGACTGGACTGTTGCCCATGTTCATGTGGGTGCACTTGGTTTCAACGGTTTCTTGATTTTCGGTATGCTGTACTGGATGATTCCTAAAATGTGGAATACAAGCCTGTACTCAAAAAAACTGGCAAACAATCATTTCCTGATTGGAACTGTGGGTATTTTGCTTTATGCAATTCCGCTTTACTGGGCTGCATTTACTCAGAGTTTAATGTGGAAGCAGTTTACAGAATCAGGTCAGTTGAAATATCAGTTCCTTGAGACTGTTTCACATATTCAACCGGCTTATGTGCTTCGTGGAATTGGCGGATTGCTTTATCTGACAGGAGCATGTTTTGCAGCATATAACATTTACAAAACCATCAAACAGGGTAGCTTTGTAAATGACGAACTGGACGAGGCAGTACCTTTTAAACTGACGCCAAAACCGGAAGATGAAAACAAAAAAACATACTGGCACAACCGTATAATTGAAAGAAAACCAATTCTTCTTACTGTATTGAGTTTAGTTGCAGTTGGTATAGGTGGTTTGGTTGAATTAACCCCAACCTTGCTGGTTGAGAAAGATGCTGCTGTCATTTCGGTTGTGAAACCTTATACACCATTAGAATTAACCGGTAGAGATATTTATGTGAGAGAAGGTTGTTATTTGTGCCACTCACAGATGGTGCGACCTTTCCGTGATGAAATTGCAAGATATGGTGATTATTCAAGAGCCGGAGAGTTTATTTATGACCGTCCTTTCCAGTGGGGTACTAAAAGAACCGGGCCGGATTTGCACAGAGTAGGAG
>CAYFWH010000081.1:0-9562 GCA_964346785.1 uncultured Weeksellaceae bacterium
TTTCATTTGCTTGTGAGGTATGTGAAGGACAACAGCCAAAAATTCTGAAAGGTACAGTTCACGGACCAGGCCCTGAATCCTGGGTTGATTATTCGATTTCAATCGCAGCGGCAATTGTTGTATTGTTCACTTTGATTTTAAGTATCAAGTACTTGGTTAAACCCGGAGAGAGAAATCCGGATCACATAAAGAATATTGTGTTAGAAGAAAACTGGGAAATATGAAAGACAATAATAAAAAAATAAGAGTCTATCTGGATGAAGAGTCAAAGCCATTTGCAGAATTTGATTCACCTGTTAAATTCGTTCTGGATACAACCAAAATTCCGGACGGAAAACATACGATGAAGATTATTTCAACTTCAAGTAGCGGAAAAGAAGGAATTAAAGTGATTCCGTTTGAAGTCAGAAACGGGCCTATGATTTATGTACTCGGGCTCAAGGAGAATGATGAGGTAAGCGAGAAAATTCCGATTACCATCAATGCTTACGGAAGCGAAAGAAGTGATTCTTTTGAAATTGTCGGTTCTGAAACACCGAGAGCAATTCCGCAATATATTTGGATTATGGTAATTGCATTCATTGCATTTATTTTCTTCTATATTGCAATGTACTGGAAACCTGACTTCTATACATCATTCTTTTAATTTGCCAATTATTTTTGGAATTTGATGTAAAGAAAATGGCTCGTATAAACCTTAGTATATACGAGCCAATTTTGAAAAGTTTTCTCTCTGATTTACCGCTCTACTTTTCACCCAAAAATGCCTTCAACATCCATGCCGTTTTTTCCTGAAATGAAATAAAATCACTCATCATCGCATTGGTGCCCTCGTCATTCAGCTCACCTGATTTGTCAAGAATCTCTCTTTCGATTTCAAGCAATACACTGATAGAGTCGAGAATAAGTTTTACGGTTTCATTTCCGTTACTGATATTCTTACCGGTTTTAACAGTCGAATGTTTGGTGTAATCTTCAAAAGTATGCATTGGTGTAGCGCCAAGTGTAAGAATTCTTTCAGCTACCTCATCTACCCTCTCCTGAGCATCGAGATATAATTCTTCAAATTTGGCGTGAAGCATAAAAAACTGAGGCCCTCTTACATTCCAGTGAACTCCTCTTAAGTTTTGATAATAAATCTGCAGGTTTGCAAGCAGAATATTTAGGTCATTTGATAAATCTTTTGATGTGGATTTCTCTAATCCAATAACTGTAATTGCCATTTTATTTAAATTTTGAGTTTCAAAATATCTTAACTGATATGCAGCTAAAATCGAGCCAGCCTCAATAAATCTTTTCAATATTATTAATACCTTTATAAAAAAAATCTATAGATGACTCTTATTCAACTTGAATATGTGCTTGCAGTTGCAAAATATCAAAATTTCACAACTGCTGCCGAAAAATCGTTTGTCACTCAACCTACACTCAGTATGCAGATTATGAAACTTGAAAAAGAACTTGGAGTTGAGATTTTTGACAGGAGTTCACATCCCATAAAATTGACTCAAATCGGAGAAATCATTGCGACTCAAGCAAAGAGAATTTTGAAAGAGGCTGATAAATTAGAACAAATTATAAACGAAGAAAAAGGATTACTCGAGGGTGATTTCAAAATCGGTGTTTTACCGACCATTCTGCCGACACTGATTCCTATGTTTTATAAAAACTTTCAAAAGAACTATCCAAAAGCTAATTTGATTTTTACAGAAATGCAAACCCACGAAATCATTCAATCTCTGGAAAATAACACCATTGATTTTGGACTGGCAGTAACTCCGCTTTATGAAAATCATATTGTTGAAAGACCTTTGTACTATGAACCTATGGTGGCATATATTCCGCCTACTCATCCAATGCACAAGCAAATGACAGTCAATGTAACCGATTTGGACATCGACTCAATTCTATTGCTCAAAGAAGGAAATTGTTTCAGAAATAATGTGATGAATCTTTGCGACCCAAAACATATCAAAAGTCAGGCTGTAAAAATAGACAGCGGTAACCTGAATACACTGATCAAGCTATCCAACGAAGGTTATGGCATGACAGTTCTGCCAATGCTTCATGCCGAAGATTTACCATTGGAATTTAAAAAGAACATTAAATACTTTAGCGAACCGGTGCCCAGCCGGGAAGTCAGCCTGGTTTTTCATCAATCCAATCTCAGAGTATCTTTTGAAAAAAGCCTGATAAAATTGATACAATCAGTTATTCGGGGAAAAATATTTTTGGAAAAAACCACTAATGTAATTTCACCAATAATGAGTTTACCGGCGATTTGAGTGTAATTGAAAATCTTCAAAATAGCCTAAAAACAAATGTTCTAATCAAAAAGTGAAGTTTGAGTGATTCTTTTTATTCCTTTCAAATTGAACACATCCTTACCCTTTTCTTTAGAAATCTCAACAAATTCCAATTTTCTCAGGTAAGTATTTAACTTTTGAACACTCCAGTCTAAATCCAGCTTATTCAGAAGTTCGTTGACCGTCAAAGAATGTCCGTTAAATACAGAGCGGATTTTATCGTCCAACTCAGTTGATTCCTTCGGTTCCCGAGCCATCATAAGTTCGCCTGATAAAGCTCTTTCATCGTATTCAACCACTTCATCCCCATTAAAATCAACCGGAATCGCTCCTTTTTGAATCAAAATATCATTCGCATTATTTTCAGTTTCCTCCGGAATTCTAACAAATATTTTCCGGCCTTTTCTTAAGCCGTCGAGAACTCCGGACCAGGTTCCGCCTTTGTCGGAAGATTCAGCAACATAAATTTCATTGGCCAAACCATAAATAATAGGATTCCTTGCCATGGCCAAACCTGCAGACCAGCCTGCTTTAGGTGGAAAAACACTCAAAACCAAGACATCGCCGTCAACAATCTGTTTGTAATATTTTTTAAACCCAGAGCCAAAAGTGGTGATGCCCTGCGGCAGGACGATAATGCTTTGTCCTTTGTAGTCGAGCGCAGAATCCAACGCCTGTTTATCGACTCCTTTTGCAAACCCGCTGACAACGACTTTATAATCTTTGCTTGCCTTTTTGGCGATGTTGTCTGTAAATTGCAAAGCGACCTCAGAAGCCGCTCTGGAGCCGACAATCGCAATAGACTTTTCTTCGAGAATCTTTTTATTTCCTTTAAGGTAGAGAACAGCCGGTGAATGCGCAGCTTTTAAATTGTTTTTTAAGGTTTTTGAGTATTCAGGTGAAGTAATCGGGATGATTTCATAACCCTGATTCAATAAACTCTCAGCCAAAAAAGCATTGCCGGCCAATTCGGATTTTGCCTGGTTTAATTCTGAAATCTGTTTCTCATCTAATTCATAAACATTTTTCCAGTCAGTCTCACTTAAATCAAAAAAATCGACAATTGAAATTTTGTGTTCGTGAAAGAATTTTACAATAAGATTATTAATCACCAAATGTCTCCATCGTGGAATGTGCGCCAGTGTTATCCAATATGCAGCTTCGTTTTTCATTTCTTATAGTTTATCTCCGGCGATTGTTCTTGCAATCACAATTGGTGCAACTTTCTTAACTCCAAAGTTAGTTAAAATTTTTCCAATTTCATTAATCGTAGCCCCACTATCATAGATGTCATCGAATAGTAAAATACTTTTTCCATAGATTTCTTCGGGATTTAAATAAGTAAATGCACCTTCTACATTATCGGTTTTCAAATATCTGTTTTCAAATACTTTCTGTTCTTTGGTTTCTCTGATTTTTTGAAGATTATGTGAAATTGGGAATCTCAAAACACTTGCGATTTTAACCGCAAAATTCTTCACCAAATCTCCGGAAGAAGTGGGTGGCACATAAACAACCCAATCAAATTCTTCCTGTCCAAAATTTTTGCGAAATGCTTTTAAAGTCAAAGATAAAAGAAAGTCGGGAAAGTCGCCACCATTTTCATATTTTGACCGGTGAATCGCTGTACCTACATTCGAAAATCCATAATAAGAAGCGGCAACACCGTTAATCAATCTCGATTTTTTCTTATGTGTTTCAAAAAGCACCAAAAAATCCTCTTTGTGTTCAATATCTAAATTCTCAAATTCTGATTCATCGTTAACAACAACGGTTATTTCATTGTTTTTTAATAATTTAAAATCAAAACCATTTTCATTGACAATCGTGAGTTTAATTTCATTGTTCTCTAAATTTTTATTACTGACAGGTGCCGTTTCAAGTAAAGGGAAATAATTCTCTTTAAACATCCTAAGTCTTTCTTCCCATTCCGGCATCACTTTTACTGTGATTTTCTTCTCACCCGTATTGTCGCAATTCGTGAAGTTATGATGGGTTTCATCGCCCAAGAAGTCACACAGAAACTTCATTCTGGATGAATCTGTTTCCACATATTCAATCATGCTTTCAAGGTCTTTTAATTTGGCGTTTCTAAGCTCCTCAAATGTCTTGGTATTCAATGGTTCGGAGCCGGAAATAAATTCATATTTTTTATTTCTGTTGAACATCACTTCACGAATGATTCCCTGTTCAATTAAATCTGATTTTATAACCCTGATTTGATTTTGTTTTAAATTGGTCTTTTTCATCAATTCCCGTTCGCCCAATAATTCTTCTTTTATGGCGTAAAGCACTTTTTCATACTTTTTAATGGCTGGTCTTCCGCCTTCAATAAATGCTTCCGGCAAGCTTTTATCCTCCGGATTGTAAAACAAAATTATAAAAGAAGTCTCTCCGTCTCTGCCCGCCCTGCCAATTTCCTGATAATAATGAATGGGTGATTGCGGGATTTGGGTATGGATAATAAACCGGATATCGGGTTTGTCGATTCCCATTCCCAGTGCATTGGTTGAGATAACACATTTCCATTGATTTTTCATCAATCCATTTTCGATTGCAATTCTCGAATCCGGGTCAAGTCCTGCGTTGTAGGCTGTTGATGAAATTCCTAAATAATCAAACCATTTGGAATAAACCTGTGTATTTACTCTTGTGCCGGTATATAAAATGCCGGAACCCGGAATTCGATGAAGATATTTACCCAACCAGATCAACTTTTCATCTTCTGAATTCACCTTAATCACAAACAATTTAAAGTTATCCCTCATTAAATTCCCTCTGATGATTGTGATATCATTCCCAATCTGATCAGCGATGTCCTGCTCAACCCTTTTGGTCGCAGTTGCAGTAGCGGCGAGAACCGGAAGACCTTTTGGCAATAGTTTTACGAGGTTAATAATTCGTTTAAATGCCGGTCGAAAATCATGTCCCCAAACCGAGATACAGTGGGCTTCATCCACCACAATCATCGACAAATTCATTTCTTGAGTTGCTTCCAGCCATTCGCTGTTTTCCTGCCGTTCGGGTGCTATGTACAGAATTTTTATTTCCCCTTCTTTTGCAGCATTTATTATTTGTGTATTTTCTTCGGGAGACTGCTCGCTGTTAATACATTTTGCTGAAATTCCTAATGAATTGAGTTTTTTTACCTGATCTCGCATCAGCGCAATAAGTGGTGAAAAAATCACAGTCGTGCCATCAAAAATCGTTGCAGGAAACTGAAAACACAAAGATTTACCAAAACCTGTCTTTTCAATAAGCAAAACCCGCTCACCATTGAAAATTTTCTCAATAGCACGCCACTGCTCATCGTAAAAACCCGAAAGCTTAAACCTTCTTTGAAGTATTTGTTCTGCTTCTTGTCTTGTCATTTCTCATGGTTTAAAGTGGTTAGATAAATTACAACAAACAGATAAAATCATCCTGTTTTCAGGACGAAAGGTCAAGAATACTCAAATTTAAGGATTTTTTTTGAATGTCTGTTTTTCAGGATTTTACAATTTACCTCCTGTCAAAACAAAATCAGCCAGCACCATTGCGGCCATCGCTTCGACAATCGGCACCGCTCTTGGCACCACGCACGGATCATGTCTGCCCTTGCCTTCTATTTCTACAATCTCTCCTTTGATATTGATGGTTTGCTGATTTTGCATCAAGGTCGAAACAGGTTTGAAAGCCACACGGAAATAAATATCCATACCGTTTGAAATCCCACCCTGAATACCACCCGATAAATTGGTTTTTGTCGTTCCGTCGGGGTTGAATAAATCATTGTGGTCAGAACCTCTCATTTTCGCTCCGCAAAAACCACTGCCGTATTCAAAACCTTTGACCGCATTGATCAAAAGCATCGCCTGACCAAGCCGGGCATGGAGTTTATCAAAAACAGGCTCACCCAATCCAACCGGAACATTATGAATCACACAGGTAACCGTGCCGCCAATGGTGTCACCTTCTTTTCTGACAGATTTAATTTTTTCAATCATTTTTTCAGCCACCTCTTCGTCAGGGCAACGAACGATATTTGATTCAATCTTTGAAAAATCAAGCGACTGATAGGGTTTTCCCAAAAACAAATCTCCGACCGAAGAAACAAAAGCATTGATTTTAATCTCCTTTAGAATTTGTTTGGCTACCGCACCACCAACCACCCAGTTGGCAGTTTCGCGTGCTGAACTTCTGCCACCACCTCTGGCATCTCTCAATCCATATTTTTTGAAATAGGTATAATCTGCGTGTGACGGACGAAAGGAGTCGTTGATATGATCGTAATCTTTTGATTTCTGATTTTCATTAGGAATCATAAAACCGATGGGCGCACCGGTAGTAACACCTTCTAAAATTCCTGACAGAAACTGAACGGTATCGCTTTCTTTTCGCTGGGTTGTGATTTTGGACTGACCGGGTTTTCGACGGTCTAATTCTTTTTGAATCGCATCGAAATCGAGTTTTATACCTGCCGGACAACCGTCGATAATGCCACCAATAGCCAATCCGTGGCTTTCTCCAAAAGTTGTTAATCTGAAAAATCTCCCAAAAGTATTCATAAAAAAACAGTTTCTGCAGGTCAAAGTTAAGAAGAAAGAATTTGGAAACTCAAATTAGCAGAATAAATTCGACCAACTGATATCTTATCTTTAAATTTGCGAAACGATGAAGAATTATTTGGATGAATTAAATGAGCCTCAAAGAGAGGCAGTAGAAGTAACCGAGGGTCCGCTTATGGTCATAGCCGGAGCAGGTTCCGGAAAAACCAGAGTGTTGACTTACAGGATTGCTCACCTAATTGAAAAAGGAGTTGATCCGTTCAATATACTTGCGTTAACTTTTACCAATAAAGCTGCCCGTGAAATGAAAGACAGGATTGCGAAGGTTGTTGGTCCGGGAGAATCAAAAAGCATTTGGATGGGAACTTTCCACTCCATTTTTGCAAGATTGCTCAGGGTTGAAGCTCCAAGGCTTGGCTTTCCATCAGATTTCACAATTTATGATAGTCAGGACAGTCAAAGTGTGATGAGAAAGGTTATCGAAGAATTACAACTCGATAAAGATATTTATAAGGTCAAGCAAGTATTGAACAGGATTTCATCCTACAAAAATAACCTGATAACAGTCCGTGCTTATCATAATACACCTGAATTAATAGAAGCTGATGCAGAAGCAATGCGTCCGAGAATGGGCGATATCTACCGTGCCTATGTTGACAGATGCTTCAAATCGGGTGCGATGGATTTCGATGATTTATTACTGAGAACCAATGAAGTTCTGACCCGTTTCCCTGAAGTACTTGCCAAATATCAGGATCGGTGCAAATATATACTGGTAGATGAGTATCAGGACACAAACCAATCTCAGTATCTGATAGTAAAAGCACTGGCATCAAGATACGAAAACCTGTGTGTTGTCGGCGATGATGCTCAGAGTATTTATGCTTTCAGAGGCGCCAACATCAGAAATATACTTTCATTTAAACAGGATTATCCGGATGCTCAGGTTATTGCTCTCGAACAGAATTACCGTACTACAAAAACAATTGTTGCTGCTGCCAATCAGGTAATTTCCAAAAACAGAGATCAGCTTAAAAAAACAGTATGGACAACCAATGAACAAGGAAATCAAATTCCGGTTTACAGAGCTCTGACAGATGCTGACGAAGCCAGATTCGTAGCTTCTCAAATCTGGGAATTACAAGTCAGTGAGCATCTGAAACACAAGGATATCGCAGTTTTGTACAGAACCAATGCTCAATCACGGGCAATAGAAGAAGCATTGAGAAAAAGGAATTTACCATATAAAGTTTTTGGCGGCACTTCATTTTATCAGCGAAAAGAAGTTAAGGATTTGGTTGCTTATCTTCGCTTACTGATCAACCAAAATGATGAAGAAGCTTTGTTGAGAATCATCAATTATCCGGCGAGAGGCATCGGTCAGACAACGATTAACAAGCTCACTGTAGTTGCGGGAGAATCTCAGAAAAGCATATATGAAATACTTGAAAACATTTATCAATATGCTGCCATAGCCGGTTTAAATGCAGGCACTGTACAGCGGTTGAATGACTTCATTATTAGGATTAAAAGCTTCAAAGTGATGATGGAGAAACAGGATGTTTACGAAGTTGCACACCATGTAGCCAAAACCAGCGGGCTGATTAAAACATTGAAAGAAGACGACACCCCGGAGGGTATTTCAAGGCTCGAAAACATTCAGGAATTACTGAATAGCATCCAGGGATATGTGGAAGAGCAGATTCAGGTCGAAGACGGGAATCCCACTTTGAGCGGGTTTCTTGAGAATGTAGCCCTTTCGACCGATGCGGATAAGGATCAAGAAGATGACAACAAAGTTTCACTAATGACTGTTCACCTTGCAAAAGGCCTTGAATTCCCGGCTGTTTTCATTGTTGGCTTGGAAGAAAATCTTTTCCCTTCGATGATGAACCTCAACACCCGTCAGGCGCTGGAAGAAGAAAGAAGGCGTTTTTATGTAGCACTGACAAGGGCTGAAAAATTTGCACACCTCACCTATTCACTTTCAAGATTCAGATGGGGGAAAATCACAGATGCGGAACCAAGTCGTTTTTTGGAAGAGATTAATGAAGAATTTTTGGATTATAAAAATCCTGCAACAGGGATAAATATAAACAAGAGCGGACTTGACCCTAATTTATTCGGAGATTCACCCAGATACTACGAAAAGAAAAAAACAGAAACTAAAACCGGTGAAACCATTAAACCCAAAGCAGGTTTTAAACCAATTGCTCAGGCCAAAATCACCAATCAGTTGACCGGAAATGAAGTTGAAATCAAAGCCGGTAACATTGTGATGCACGATCGTTTCGGGCGAGGTAAAGTCATTGGATTGGAAGGCAATCCGGGTGATATAAAGGCTACTGTTCTTTTTGACAATGCCGGCGAAAAAAAATTATTACTGAATTTTGCAAAATTAAAAGTTCTGGACTAATTATATAAAAAATGCCCGGCATTCACCGGGCATTCTACAAACATTCATTTTTGCTTATTCAATAAGCTCAGCTGTGAACCAGTTGTCATTGTACGCTCCGAAAATAAATGTACCTGACATCGTGTTATCAAACACTTCCCTGGTGAAAATATAATCGTTGGACATATTGTTGCTCATTTGATAAGTTACAATATTACCGGTAAGAGACCACTGACCATATTCAGTAAAAATATCCGGAAAATCCACTTCATCATATTTCGTTGTTCCGTCTGAATAGAAACTGAAAATTGCAT
>CAYFWH010000082.1:0-9321 GCA_964346785.1 uncultured Weeksellaceae bacterium
ATACTTCTGAGTTATTAATGATATCTAACCCTTTGATATTATCCATGTTTCCGCTAATCGCAGACAAGTAAGTACCGTCCATGTCAAAACGATAGATTTCATCATTTAACTGGTCTGTAATCCAAATCTCATTACCAATTTGTCTGATACCTTTTGGTGTGGATGTGTTAATAGGAGTAAGGTCAATAAATTGATCGTCTTCAATTGCGCCGGTCTCTGAATTAAGCAGTATCACATAAGGTTTTTGTATAACCGCAATATATTCCTGTGCAAGACCTGCGCTACAAAACAGAAGAAAAACAATTGAAAAATTTAAAAGTCGTTTCATTTCAATATAGTTTATGTAGTTTAATAATGAGATAAATTTAATGATTAATTAGTAATTATCAGAATAAAAAAAATTAAAAGAACCGGTATGAAATATAATTGACTTTAAATTTCTATTTTTACACAAATTTAAAGTACGATGAAAAAAATATTTTTTGCAGCAGTTTCATTAATGTTTTTGGTTTCCTGTCAGATAACCGAAAGAATGTATTTGTCAGAAACCGGTATGGTAAAACAGGAAACAGAAATCGATTTTTCGGCATTGATGAGTTTTGCCTTTACACCTGAACAGCAGGATTCAATGCGCCTAACCGGCGAATTTCCAATTGATACCATTGTTTCGCTGGCAGATATTAACGAAACAATGAACACGGATTCAGAAACATCTGAATATGAAAAGGCATTCAATACTGCTTTTCAAAAAAGTAAAGTTAGATTTTTGATGAACGAAAATCAGGGCGTTTTTACACTGATGAACAATGAGATGAGTGTAAAAGATTACAATGCATACCAGAAAAATATTGAAAAAGCATATCAGGAATTTAAAAATAATGATAAAAAATCTGCCGGAGAAATGATGCTCACCGGTTATGGTACTATGCTTCAGTATAGTTTAAACGGAAAAACTTTTGAAAGAAATTCGTTAAATTCAAGTTTTGATTTCAGTTTAGTTGAAGAAGGTGAGGACGAAGAAATGTCAACCAAAGATATGCTGGGTATGTACACATACAAAATTGAATATCATTTTCCTAAAACCGTAAAAAGTGTTGACCACAAAGGTGCAACAATAAGTAGCGACGGAAAAACAGTGACTGTTGTTGCGACAATGAGCGAAATTCTTGAAAATCCTGAAAAATTTAATTTTAAAGTGGAAATGGAGTAAGATGAGTTTTTTTAGAGTTTTACTTTCAATCATATTTCCACCTTTGGCAGTGGTTGACAAAGGTTGTGGTTCAATTCTTATTGTCTTAATTCTTACTCTTTTAGGTTGGATTCCGGGAGTAATTGCAGCATTGATTATACTGAACAAACAAGGAAAATGAAAACAAAGCTGATTAAGAAATATGAACAGTCACATCTCGCATTTATTCACAAAGGCTTGCTTGAGGAAAACGGAATTGATGCTTTTGTGTTTGGGAATAATTTCATGAATACCTTTCCGAATATGTCCGGAATTCTGAATGCAGGAACTGAGCTTAGAGTCAGGGAAGAAGATTATGAGAAAGCGATTGAGATTTTAGGTCATGAAACGACAGAGCCAAAGACCTGTGCCAATTGCGGATCAGAAAATATTGACTTTAACTATGGTAAAAAGAGTTTTCTTAAGGTCGTTTTCTCACTATTTTCAGCAATTCTTGCCTTTGAACCTTTTGGAAATATTCGGAGACATTACTACTGCAAAGATTGTGGTTTCAAAAGTGGCGATTGATTAAAGTCGTTGAATAAATTCAATAAACAATTCGTTTAAATTTAGAAACGCAGATAAATTCAATGTTTCTGCTGTATCATTAGGGTCGTGATAATGCCCCGGACCGCCGAGCGTATAGGTGAAAAACGAAGAAACTCCGGCAAGATAGAAAGGACAGTGATCCGAATTACAAGCTTCACCTCTTTTTTTGATTTGACTCAAGAGATTTTTTTCTGAATTTATTTCATTCAGTAAATTATACTCATTTTCAAAAATACTGCTGTTGACGATTTGAATACCGTCTTCACCCGCACCCGCAATATCAAAATTCAACAGAAATTTGATTTTAGATAAATCAATCAGTGGATTTTCTACAAAATGAAATGAACCTATCATACCGGCTTCTTCAGCCGCAAAAGCTATAAAGACCAGACTGTATTTTGGCGGATTAGTTTTGAAATGTTTGGCGAGTTCAAGCAATAGAGCAACGCCGCTTGCATTATCACTTGCACCCGGAAAAATTGTCTGACCGACTTTACCGAGATGATCATAATGAGCCGTAATGACTATAAATTTATCTGAATTTATTCCCTCGATTTTACCGATTACATTTCTCGCTTTGAAATTTTCAACAAAATCAGTTTCGATTTTATAATGATCGATTTTCATTTTTTCGTTGTAAAATTTATCAGAAACTATAAATTCAGATATACTGTCCTGTTCCAAAGACAGTGAAGCAGTCAGTTTGTCTTTAGTGAAATAAAAAATTGAACGGTTTCTGTTTTCTTCAGGTTTATAAAAGACAGGCCAGTTTTTATAATACCGGTTGACAGAATCGACTTCAAAATAATAAGGTGGCAAAATCACATGCTTTCCGGATTGTTTGTATATGTCTTCAACTGCAAACTGTACTAAATTATTTTCTGATTCAAGTGCTTTTGAAAATTCTTCAGGTTCAATAAAATACAATTCTTTCTGATGAAATTCTTGACTTTTTGAATTGGGTTTAACCAAAAAATCAATTCCGTATTTCAACTCAATTCCATCAATAGTCAATTCTGAATTTTTGATGATATTAATCGGCATTGAAAATTCCTGAAAATATGAATCATCGATTTTTTCTAAACCTATTTTCTCAAATTCTTCTGCAATGAATTCAGAAGCTTTCCACATCCCATTTTCGGTATAACCTCTGCCTGAAAATTCTTCTGATGTCAACTTTTCAATGATTTCAACAGCATCGTTTAGCCTGATATCATCTCTGGCAGTCTGTCCGTAAACCACGAAGTAGGGCAGGAGAGCAGTCAATAAAATGAGTTGTATTTTTTTCAATTTTCTAAATTAAAATGAGTTATTTCTTTTCCTTTTATATGATGAATTCCGGTCTCTTTGTTCAATGCATGATACAACATCGACCGGGCAAGTAAACTAACTTCCAAAGGTTTATATTTTTTTAATAATCCAAATCGGTTAAAAAAACTCAATATTTTTTCAGCTGTTTTCTCTCCGTTTCGATCTGTATCAGGACGGCTGAGTAAACCCGGATTAAAAATCAATAATTTCTGAAAGTTGAGTTTTTTAATGTTCATTTCCAGTTCTCCTTTCATTCGACTGTAAAAGAAAACGGATTTTGGATTGGCTCCGGCAGAAGAAATCAGTACAAAAACCGGAACTTTATTTTTTGAACATATTTCAGCAAATTTCAATTGATAACCATAATCAACTTTCCATTGTGAATCTTTGTTTCCAGCGTTTTTCAGCGTGGTTCCCATACATGAAAAGGCAAGATCTGCTTTTATTTCGTTTGAAAAATCTTCAAATCTGTCAAAATCGACTGCGATTTGATTGAGTTTTGGATTGGGGTTGAGTTTTACACTACGAACCAAAGCTGTCACCAAACTGATTTTGTCATTCTTAATCAATTCATTAATCAATTCTTTTCCACTGGCTCCGGTTGCTCCTATTACAACTGCTTTCATTTAATTTCAATATAATTCAACAAAATTAAACCAAGTTTTTATCTTTAAACCCATAAAATATTTTTAGTATGGCATTAATCAGAGAATTAAATGGTATAAAACCAAAAATTACAGACACCAGTTTTTTGGCAGAAACAGCAGTTATCATTGGTGATGTGGAAATGGGTGAGGAGTGTAGTATCTGGTACAATGCGGTGCTCAGAGGAGATGTCAATTCGATTCGTTTGGGAAACAGAGTCAATATTCAGGACAACGCAATGGTTCATTGTACTTATAAAAAAACAAAAACTATTATTGGAAACAATGTTTCAGTTGCTCACAATGCGATTGTTCACGGTTGCCGGATTGATGACAATGTACTGATTGGCATGGGGGCAATTGTGATGGACAACTGCGTGATAGAGTCCAATGCTATAATTGCAGCAGGTGCGGTACTTACACAAAAAACGATCGTGAGGGAAGGTGAAATCTGGGCAGGAATTCCTGCAAAGAGAATTGGAAAAGTTTCAAAAGAACTCAAAGAAGGTGAAATAGAAAGAATTGCTGTGAGTTATGTGAAATACAGCAGTTGGTATAAATAAAAAATTCCCGTCTTGTCTGGACGGGAATTTTTTTTAGAATTTAAATCAATTATTTCTTAATTAATTTTTTAGTTGTTGTTCCTTCCGGTGTATTGATTTTGATTACATATACACCCGGAGCAAGATTGCTGATATCGATTGCAGCTCTCTTGAAGCTGAAGTCAACATCTTTCTGATAAACCGTTCTACCGGTCATATCCTGAATGCTGACCAATACATCTTTATATGATTTGTCTGTCAGCAAATAGAATTCACCCTTGGTCGGATTAGGATACAGATTAAATTCTGTAGTCAGCAAATCATCTACACCCATATTGGTACAGTCCAAAATGTTGGTAGGCGGCATATCGAAAGCTTCGGTTCCGTCTGAACGGCTGTTTCCGCTTCCCTGACTGGCACTGTAACCTAAACCTCTTTTTGCAAAAGCCTTCCAGATATAACATTGATACATTCCTTCATAATTATTTTGATCAGCCTGAAGAATCGCATCTCTTCCATCCACAAACCCCGGACGACAAGGCTGTAGTTTCATTCCGTCCATTACCAGCTGAAGTGCCACATTGTTTCCGGCAGTTCCGTTAAATATATCCGGATTGTAACCATAACCGTTGATTAGCTCCCAGGTCATTTCCCACAACATGGTTGCCCACACATATCCGACACCGTGTGGTATCGCAGCTGTTTTAATTGTATTGTATGTAGAAGGATTGACAGACATATCAGTAGAATATCGGGTTGGACGAATTCCCACTCCTGTAGTTGGTTGAGAAACTGCATAAGTACCGATTCCTCTTCCGTCTGTACCCTGATCACCCGGTTTCATAGTCATCATTAACCCCATGTAGTCACTCCAGCCTTCGCCCATTTGTTCTTCATTATTCAAACAACTTGTGTTATTGGGTCCGCCTGTTAATCTGTTTGAGATTCCGTGGGTGTATTCGTGAGCCATGATGCCGGTATCGAATGTGCCGTCTTTGTATCCGTCCCAGTGTCCGTCTTTTGGAATTGAACCTTCAAGAGTTGCTCCACCGGTTATTCCGCTTATAATTGGGTCACCGTCAGTATTTCTAATCATTACTGATGGAATAACAATTGTTGGATCTGTTCCGCCCATTGCAATTGGAGCTCCAGAAACATTGTTGACCATAACAACTCCAAGTGCACCTGCGTTTTGAGCTTTTTTCACTTTAACAACAAAATCGCACTGACCTCTTTTAATCATAACAATTTTTCCGTTTAATTGAGAAGCATTGGTAACATTACCGCATCCGTCATTCGGGTCTGCACTTCCATTGGTATTGTCATTTTCAATTACTGCCAGATTCTTTACTAATGGCGGAACGGGAAGTCCCGGTCCGAAACTGGCTAGAGTTGCACCATAGTCACCCTGATATTGTCCGGGTGTATTTACCGAAAACAAATGGTTGTCTCCTTCGTTTGAAGTCCACATAAACATAATCATATATGGATTGTTTCCGTCCGGCGGAGTTCCAAACATTGCATTATTCATACTGCCCATTGCTTCTCCGGTCTGACCAAATGCCCATACCTGATCACCTGCACTCCCGCCGTTGCCATAGTTATTTACCTGGAAATTTCCGGCAGGTTCAGTAAATCCGTATAAATAGGATAAGTCATGCAGAATATTATTGATATAAAATAAATTAGTGGTTGATGCATCTGCACTTTCATAAAGGTTTCTGGTGAAATCAATCGGAAAATCAAATGTCAGTGACGAACCTCCTTCTGCAAATCCCTGAAAAGTATAGGAACCGCCGTTATAAAGCCAGTTCAATCCTTGGCTGTCCTGGTCGTTGAAAGCGGTAACATTATTTCCCTGGGTGTTGGTAAATTCAGGCCCTGCTACGCCATTGGTGTCATGCCATCCGAATGGAGAAGCAGTTGTGTTGGCCGGATTGCTGACAAGTGTTCTGTCACCAAAAGTAGGTGCCTCAACAGGCAAATCGTAAACTCTGTAAGAAGAACCGTCAGCAAGTGTGCTGTTCAAACTATATTGCTGATTGAGCCACTGAACCTGTTCTGATTGTTTGAAATCAGTCATTGGATTTTCAAAAGGCTCATTGTCAAATTCGCAACTCAGCAACTGATTAAATTCTGAATAAATTTCACCTGTCTGTGCATTGGCAACAACTTCCATAATCTTTAACTGACCGTCTTCTTTAATTTTTAAATGAATAATCCAGCTGAGATTTAACTTTCCGTCCAGGGTTGCAAAATACATCAGCTTGCTTCTGAAGTTTTCATCCAGAAAAGCAGTCTGATTCAAAGTGTAGCCCATGTTTTGCGCAATAATACCTGCAATTTGATTCAGGTCATTGTTTGCAGTATGGTTGGCAGTTCTTTGATGAATGTCAGACTGAAAGGTCTGTTTCATATGAACAATTTTTCCGTCTTTAATTGCAAAATTCGCTATTGCATTGTAAACGGGATAGCCAGCCAGGTTCTGCTGTACATAAGCATATTCAATATTGGTTTTTTTATCGGTATAGTTGGTCTGAACCGTCAGATCTTCTAAATCTGATGTTTTGAGATCTAAATTAGCTGATTCTGAAATCAGGTAATTTTTTGTCATCGTTAGTATATGTGAATCCTGAGCCCATAAACTAAATGTGAACAGGAAACACAATACTGTGAAATAAATTTTCCGCATGTGTTAATTTTTTAATGATTTAGTAAAGTTAGAAAAAAAAATAATGAACTACTTAATTTTTTCTTTTACTTACTATCCAAAGTCCTATGAAAGTCAGTAATCCGTTTAAAACAATAAGTTCAACCCCAATTTTGTAGTAATCTCCACTTTTGACAACTTCTTGAATAGCAATAGAATAAGTTTCTAAATTTTTAGAAGGAATGAACCAAACGAATTCTTTTACTTTTAGCATAAAAGGAACAATGGATGCAATATAGGTGACAAAAGGAGCGATTAAAGCAACACTGATGACTGAGAATTTAAGAGAAATAGTACGCTTTGTTAAAATACCAAATGCAAAAAGCCCTAACAATGGTCCATAGGTGTAACCTGCGATATTCATGATCAAATAAACAATTGATTTGTCATTGATCCATTTAAAAATCATTATTAATAAGAAGAAAATTAAAGTGAAAACCAGGTGAACACTGATTCTGGTTTTCTTTTTTTGTTTTTCGGTTAGTTTGTCGTTATCATTAATTTTGAGCAAATCCACACAAAATGAACTTGTCAGCGAAGTCAGTGCTCCGTCTGCAGAAGGAAACAGTGCCGAAATCAATCCGATGATAAAAAAGATGGCAATAAAGCCCGGAAAAATTCCCTGAAGCGACAACGCCGGAAAAATATCGTCGCCCATTATGTTGTCAATTGAACCTGATTCGTTGATAAAGCCAAAAACACCATCGCCATAAACTGCTCCGTTTTGCATAGCGTAGAGGTACAGCAACCCGCCGAGAAAAAGAAAAGCAAAGTTTACTATCAAAAGAGTAGTGGCGAAAGTAAGCATATTCTTTTTTGAATTGGTAAGACTGTCCACACTGATGTTCTTTTGCATCATTTCCTGATCCAGTCCGGTCATGCCAATTGTAATGAACATACCTCCAATCAGTGTTTTCAGAAAAAATGTTGCAGAATTCTTATCGAAATTCATTAAATGGGTATAATTGTATTCTGCAATCTTATTGTAACCTTCTGTAAATGACATATCGAGTTGAGTAAGTATATAAATAATACAGACTACTAAACTCAACAACATAAAAGTGGTTTGAAGTGTATCTGTTACCACAATGGTTTTTACTCCTCCTTCATAGGTGTAGAGTACAATCATCAGCAAAATCACAAAAGTGGTTATCCAGAAAGGAACATTGATCTGGTCGAGTAGGAAAATTTGTAAAACATTGATTACCAAAAACAAACGGGCAGTTGCTCCGATGCTTCTCGAAATCAGAAAAAAGATAGAACCGGTTTTGTGTGCTTCTGTATTAAACCTTCTTCCGAGATAAGTGTAAATCGAAGTCAGATTCATTTTGTAATAAAGCGGCAGGAGAACAAATGCAACGATGAAATAACCAAGAAAGAATCCGATAACCATCATATAATACTCAAAACCACCATATACATATTCGGTTCCGGTAAGCTTACCAACCGTTCCCGGGACTGATATAAATGTAACACCACTCAGACTCGTGCCAATCATACCAAAAGCCACCAGCCACCACTTGCTTTTTCGGTTTCCGATAAAAAATGACTGGTTGTCTGAATTTTTGCTGACGCGGTATGAAATGAAGAGAAGTGCAATAAAATAAATTACTACAAATAGAAGAATGATGTTAGAATTCATATCTTTTTTTAATTTATCGTTCAAAAATACTACTTTTGGGCGAATGAATTATCCCAGTAAGATATTGGAAAAGGCAGTTGACGAAATGTCTAACTTGCCGGGTATTGGTCGCAGGACTGCACTGAGACTGGTTTTGCACATGTTGAGCAGACCTGCTGTTCAGACAGAAAATTTATCAAAATCTCTTGAAAAATTAGTTCAGGAAGTCAAATTTTGCGAAAAATGTCATATGATTTCGGACGAAATTGTTTGTCAGATATGCTCAAATCCGCATCGTGACGGCTCGGTTGTTTGTGTAGTTGAAGATGTAAGAGATGTGATGGCAATTGAAAATACGGGGCAGTTTCGGGGATTGTATCATGTTTTGGGTGGAAGAATTTCTCCGATTGATGGAATTGGTCCCGGACAACTGCATATCGAATCACTTTTGAAGAGAATTGAGGAACAGGAAATCAGTGAAATAATTTTTGCGCTCAGTTCAACGATGGAAGGAGATACGACAGCTTTTTATTTGTATAAATTACTTAAGAAATCTGAGCTGAATATATCTGTAATAGCGAGAGGAATAGGAGTGGGGGATGAACTCGAATATGCAGATGAAGCAACTTTGGTCAGATCGATTCAAAACAGAATTCCGTATGCAGAATCAACTTTGAAAAGTGAATAAAAATCTGTTTCGGCTAAAAATGTACGAA
>CAYFWH010000083.1:0-9276 GCA_964346785.1 uncultured Weeksellaceae bacterium
CATGGTAGCCAACCCGCCTGCACCCAGGATTAACACGATTAGCTTCACACCAAAAGCAAGTGCAATATTCTGAATTACAATCTGTTTGGTTTTCCGTCCGATTTTAATTGCAGTTGTAATTTTTGATGGCTGGTCGTTTTGAATAACCACATCCGCAGTCTCAATCGCTACATCGCTGCCCATACCACCCATTGCTATTCCCACATCACTGATGGCAAGAACCGGTGCATCATTGATTCCGTCGCCTACAAAAGCGATTGTATCGTCCGGACTTCTTCTCAGCGATTTGATTTTTTCAACTTTATCTTCGGGCAACAGACTTCCGTAAGCCAATGGTATATTCAGTTCTTCAGCTGTTTTCTGAACGATGGTGTCCTTGTCGCCACTCAACATAACCGTTCGGTTTACTCCTATACTTTTCATTTCACGAATGGCTTCTGCAGAATCTTCTTTGATTTGATCAGAAATGGTGATATATCCGGCATATTTTCCATCAATCGCTGTAATTACAATACTTTCAATGATTTCATCAATTTCTGAATCGTACTGTATTCCGAATTTTTTAAGCAATTTTCCATTTCCGGCCAATACAGTTTTTTGATTGACAACCGCTTTTAAACCATGGCCTGAAATTTCTTCAACATCACTTGCTTCCATTTCAGAAGAGTGAAAATCTGTAATCGCTTTTGCAATCGGATGATTTGAGTTTTTTTCAACAGCAGAAATCATATCCAGAAATTCATTTTCTGCGATTCCCTCCGTTCTGACTTGATTAACTTTAAAAACACCTTCGGTCAGCGTTCCGGTTTTATCCATTACTATTGTATCGACTTTTGCCATTAAATCGAGAAAATTAGAACCTTTGAACAAAATTCCATTTTTTGAAGCAGCTCCGATTCCTCCAAAATAACCAAGCGGAATGGAAATAACCAATGCACACGGGCATGAAATTACAAGGAAAATCATAGCCCGGTAAAACCACTGACTAAATACATAGTCGTTCACAAAAAAATAAGGAAGTATAATCAGTGCAACCGCCAGGAAAAACACAATCGGTGTATAGACTTTGGCAAATTTTCTGATAAAAAGTTCTGTTTTTGCCTTTCTTGAACTCGCTTCCTGCACCATCTGAAGGATTTTGGCGAGCGAGCTGTCTTCAAATTTCTTTTCAGTTTGAATTTCAACTACCTTTTCGAGATTGAGCATTCCAGCCAGAACTTTTTCTGACTTTCTGATGGTTTCAGGTTTACTCTCTCCGGTCAGTGCAGCCGTATTGAAACTTGAAGATTCACTAATCATTACTCCATCCAAAGGTGCTTTTTCACCGACTTTGAGCTGTATTGTTTCACCAACTTCAACTTCTTCGGGATGGACAGTCACCCACTGGTTATTTCTGAAAACAGTTGCTTCATCGGGTCGAATATCCAACAGTGATTTAATATTGTTTTTGGCTCTGTCAACCGCTGCATTCTGAAAAAGTTCGCCCACCGTATAAAACAGCATTACAGCTACTCCTTCCGGATATTCTCCCAATGCAAATGCACCCAGAGTCGCAACTGACATCAATGAAAATTCAGTGAAAAACTCTCCTTTTTTAATGGTTTCCAATGCTTCATAAAAGACAGGAATACTCACAGGAAGAAATGCTGCTATATACCAGCCAAGTCTGATTTTAGGATTTAAGAAAAAATCAATTTTGAACCAGTCAAATCCAATACCGGATAACAGAAGTAAAAGGCTAACAATCGCAGGCAAATAAGTTCTGAATGAATGCGGATTACCGTGGTCGTGATCATGGTGATTATCTTTGTCTCGTTGGTGTGGTTTTACTTCTTCATCAATTGTACAGCATGCTTTTGACATAACAAATCTTTGTGCAAAATTAAAGAATCGAAGTTGCAAATGATTTGCAAAAACTAAGTTGTAATCTTTTTACTTATAAAATTCTTCTTTATTTTTTAAAAAATAAAAACCGGTTACAACAGCTGTTAAGGTCAACAAAAAAATCCAGTTATCGATTGGAACAGGATCTGATGGGTTTGAACCACCCGCATCTTCTCCAATATCCGGTTCATCTGAGTCGCCCGAAAATTTAAAAAATGAAAAATTCTCTGTATTTCGGTGTAAATCATTTTTTACATCCGAATAAATATCATCGTCCCGGTATTGGTTGTAATCATATACTTCATTCCCGTCTTCTTCAAAAAATTGAGAAGATGATTCTGTATTATAATCAAACATCTGAGCACTGCAAAAAGAAGAAATTAAAACCAAAATAAAGGCTGCATATTTCATATCGACGATAATTTTGATTTTATATTACCAAATGAAATTATACAACACCTGTAAATAAAGTGGTTTATATCTAAAATTCCAATGATGATTTTTGAAAAGTTCAGTTTGAAAAACGAACTTAATAAAAGGGAAAAACAAAACAACCAACCCAAACTCTATCATACTTCTATATCTAAAGTTATTATAAGTTCAAGTTGTGTTTAGCCCGGTTAAAACTAAAACTGATTGTACAAATTTATACAAAAAACAAAAAACAGACATTTTATTTGGGAAATCTTATTTTTTATGGTTTTTAATTTTTTTACTTACTTTGCAATTCTTTGATTTAAAGCTTAATGAAAAAAATTCTTGTTTTATGGATTTCTGTTTTTTTAATATCTTGTAACTCAGACAGTGAAATAGACTGTTTTAAAAAACAGGGAGATGTAATTGAAAAGTTTGCAGAAACAGATTACTTTGATAAAATTCATATAGGTTTAAACATAGAATTAATTGTATCTCAATCTGATGAAACCAAAATAAAAGTTGAATATGGTAAAAATCTGATTGACAATGTTCATTTTGAAGTCGAAAATTATGAACTGAAAATTACCAATAAAAGCAATTGCAGTATGCTTAGGAATTATCACCCTGCAAAAGTATTCGTAAGCATTCCCAACTTAGTGAAAATACATTCCGGTTCTCAATATTCTGTAAAATCAGCTGAGGTTTTAAAATTCCCTTCATTATTGCTTGAATCAGGAATTATAGAAGAAAGTTTACCCATTAGCTTTTTCGATATTGAGGTTGATAATCAGGAATTAAAAATCAACGACAATGTTTCAACTGCTTTCAGAGTCAGTGGAAAAACCGAAAAATTAGACATCAGATTCTGGTCAGACGCAGGTCGTTTTGAAGGTGAAAATCTAATTGCAAATGAAGTCGCTTTCTATCACAGAAGCAGCAATGACATCATTATTTATCCAATTACAAAAGTAACCGGAAAATTGGCCGGAACGGGTAATCTGGTTTTGAAAAACACGCCCGAAATACTCGATGTCGAGCAGATTTACACAGGTTCTGTGATTTATCCCTAATTTTTTAATGTGAATGTCCTTCTCCGGAATTGTTCATTTTTGCCATCAGGAAAAAAGCTCCTTTTGTTACTAACTGAGCATCATCCGGAATTTCTGTCAATGGCGTAATCTGAGAATAACCCACATCGGTCACTCCTTTTGCTACCGGAATTTTCTCAAAAACATATTCATCGCCATGTTTTTCTTTTAATATAAAAATAAAATCTTCTGCGCCATCTGCGACCACAGCTTCTTTGGGAACTGCAGGAACAAGACTCTCACCAATACTGATGACTGCAACCACATTCATTCCGTCAATCAAACCACTCTTGTCACCCTGAACTTTTGCATGAACCGGAACCGCTTTATTGTTTCCTTCGAAAGCAGAACCGATTGAAAAAATTTCAGCATCAAATTCCTGTACCGGATTATTGGTCATTGTAAAATGTATCAGCTGACCCTTTTTTACATTTGGCAAATCTTTTTCAAAAACACTTAAATCAAGATGTAAATCCGAATTATTTACAATTTCTATAATCGGAAAAGACACATCTACGAAACTCCCGATATCAACCAAAACTGAAGCAACAACACCACTTATGGGCGCTTTTACACTCATTGTTGAATGAAGATTTCCGGCACTAACTGAAGAAGGATTGATTCCCATCAGCTGCAATTGCTTAACCAGTGATGCTCTCTGAGTCTGAAGTGTTTTCAACTGGCTTTCGGCATATTGTAGATTTTTCAACGCACCCGCATTTCCCTCATAGAGTTCTTTTTGTCTTTTTACTTCGGTTTGAGCCATCTGAATCTGACCATTGACAGTCAGATATTGCTCCTGTACAAAAATTTGATTCGGGTTTTCAATTACAGCAACCACCTGGCCTTTGCTGACCATATCGCCTGAACGAAGCGGAAGAGACTTTATTTGCCCTGAATACAAAGAGGTAACCTGAGCCTTGCTCTGGTTGGGAACTTTCAGAAGACCATTTGCCTTGATAACATCTTTGAGCTCTTTCTGTTCAATAACACCAAATTCAATTTTGATTGAATTAATCTGAGCCTGAGTCAGACTTACCAGATTGTCTGATTCATGTTCGTGGTCTAGTTCCTCTGTTTCATTGTGAACAGAAGAATCCGGTTTTGGATTACATGAAATCAAAAAGAAAACCGGTATCAGATATTTTATTACTTTCATTTTGTTCTTTATTATTATTTATTGATGATTCATCAGGTACTGATATTCTATCATCGCCTGATTGTAGGTATTTAAAGTTTCGAGATAATTTTGTCTGATATCTATTGCCTGAATCATAAAACTGCTCATTTCAGAAAAACTGATTTCACCACTTCTGTAACTCAGAGATGCAGCCGAAATAATCGCTTCTGATTGTTCCAATCCGGATTCTTCATAAAAGACAAGCATAATTTCTTCCTTTTCAAGTTTTAGTAAGGATTGCTCCTGCTGAGACTTCAGATTTTGCTCTTTCCATTTCAACTCAGTCTCACCTGCTTCAACTTCAGCTTCCAGTGCACTGATTTTATTTTTGATTGATTTCTTCCCAAAAAGGGGAAAATCAACACCAACAGAAAAACCACTGAGCGGATCTTTTATTCCGAGATATGATTGCGAAAAAACACGGGCTGAAAATTCAGGCTTATTGGATTGTCTTTGTACTTCAATCATAGATTTGTCAGCTTCTATATTTTGCATAACCGCCAATAATGAAGGGTGAACACCGGTTTCACTCAATTCATCAGAAATAATTCTTGTCAAAGCTCTTTCTTCAGGTAAAAAATAAATCTGCTGATTGGTCAGTAGCATTAATTGTTTTTGCCAAATCTCAATTTCTTTATCAAGCTGACTCATTTGTGCTCTGATTTCTTTGAATTTTGCTTCAGCCGCAATTTTATCAAGACCTGCCACATCACCAACATTGTAACGAACTACAGCAGCATTAAACATGTCGTTGTAAATACTGTCGAGTTGATGATACAAAGTCTTTTTCTCCTGTAAATACCAGAGTTCATAATATGATTTTTTCACATCTCTTGTAATTTCGGCTTTGATTGCCTCACGATTCATCTTGTGAACAGAAATCAACTGCTCCATATAGTTTTTTCTTGCTTTGTTCATTCCCGGCCATGGAATTTCCTGTTCGATTCCTATCTTCCATTCGCCTTTTGGGTTTGACAGGCTAAAATCTTCATTTTCAATAAATAAGCCTGTTTTTGGAAATTCTGTAACAGCTGATTTATCGAATTCTGCTTTTTTTATCCGGGCATCATTGACCGTATTCTGATAATTGTTTCCGGTTGCAATTTCAATCAATTCATCGACTGAAATTCTCTGCTGAGCATTGGTCAACAGCGGTAACAATAAAATCAGACTTAACAGATATTTAATTTTTTTCATCATTTTTATTTTTTTTGGATGAATAAGTCCATTCATACAACAACGGAATTACAAACAGCGTCAGAATCGTTGCTGTAATTAATCCACCGATAACAACAGTTGCCAGCGGTCGCTGAACTTCAGCTCCCGCACTTGTACTGATTGCCATTGGTAAAAACCCGAGTGAAGCCACAGAAGCAGTCATCAGTACCGGCCGCATTCTGATATACGTAGCTTTGATTCCTCTTTATCTCAACCTAGTTATTCATTCTTTTTCTAGTTGATTGAAAGTACTCATCAATACAATTCCATTCAGTACCGCCACACCAAAAAGTGCAATAAATCCGACACCGGCAGAAATACTAAACGGCATATCCCGCAACCAGAGCGAGAACACTCCGCCTATAGCCGCCATAGGTATTGCGGTGTATATCAAAACCGCCTGTTTTATCGAATGAAAAGTAAAAAACAGAAGTATAAAAATAATTGTAAGTGCAACCGGAACAACGACCATCAGTCTTGAACTCGCTTTTTCGAAATTCTGAAACTGTCCGCCGTAAGTAATATAATAACCTTCGGGCAGCAAATCAGATTTTGAATCTATTTTTGATTTAATTTCATCTATTACTGATTTTACATCTCTTCCGTCCACATTAAATCCAATCACGATATTTCTTTTTCCGTCCTCTCTGCTGATTTGAGACGGACCATCTTTAAATGATATATCTGCCAGCTGAGAAAGCGGAACCTGAATTCCGGATGCTGTGGGAACAAATAAATTACTCACATCTTCAATTGAAGTTCTGTAAATCGTATCGAGGCGAACTACCAGATTGAATTTCCTTTCATCTTCATAAACCTGAGAAGCAATTTTCCCTGCAAAAGCTGTACTGACCACATCATTGATTTCTCTGACTGTTACATCATAATTCGCCATTCTGTCACGGTCGTAATCAATCAGAATTTGAGGCAGCCCCGTGGTTCTGTCAATCTGAGGTTCAGTAATTCCGTCAACTGTATGTATAATTGAATTTACAACCGGTGCAATCCGGTTCAGAGAATCCATGTTTTCACCATAAATTTTCACTGCCACATCCTGTCTGACACCCGTCATCAGCTCATTGAAACGCATTTGAATCGGTTGTGAAGCTTCAAAAAACACACCCGGAATAATTTCAAGTGCTTCCATCATTTTATCTGAAAGTTCTTCATAACTCATTCCCGATTCCCATTCTTTGATTGGTTTCAGATTGATGATTAAATCGGTTACTTCAGGCGGCATCGGGTCGGTTGGAATTTCTGCAGTTCCGGTTTGACCAACTACTGATTCAACTTCCGGAAAAGATTTTATGATTCTGGAAGCCAGCATTGATGTTTCAACACTTTGAGTCAGTGAAGAGCCTTGTGGCAAAATACAGTGAAATGCAAAATCTCCTTCCTGTAACTGAGGAATAAACTCGCCACCAAGTCTCGAAAAGACAAACAAAGAAAGTCCAAGAACAGAGATTGCAATCAAAATAACCGTTTTTTTGAAGTTCAGTACTTTTCTGAGTACAGGTTCATAAATCCGGTGAAGTTGATCAATTACCTTTTCTGAGAAAGTGACTTTGTCAGCGTATTGTTTTGGCAAAAACAGAGCACTCATCATCGGTATATAGGTTACCGAAAGAATCAGTGCACCAAGAATTGCAAATGAAACCCTTTGAGCCATTGGTCTGAACATTTTCCCTTCGATACCGGTCAGAGTAAGTATGGGTATATAAACAATCAGGATAATTAATTGTCCGAAAATAGCAGCATTCATCATTTTGGATGATTCTTTGAACACCTGTTCATCCATCTGAGTAGCTGTCAGTGGTTTTTTTCTTCCGGCCACACTCAGTCTGAACAATACTGCCTCGACAATGATTACAGAGCTGTCAACTACCAGTCCGAAATCAATTGCACCAAGACTCATCAGGTTGGCACTGACACCAAAAAGATTCATCAAACCAAGTGCGAAAAGCATAGAAAGCGGAATAGCAGAAGCAACAATTAGCCCGGCTCTAAGATTCCCCAAAAACAAAACCAATACAAAAATCACAATCAATGCACCTTCAGCCAGATTTTTTTCAACCGTTCTGATTGCTCTGCTCACCAAATCTGCACGGTCTGAATAAGCTTCGATTTTCAAATCATCGGGTAATGATTTTTGAATGATTTCTATCCTTTCTTTAATGTTTTTTACAACTTCGGCACTGTTTTCACCTTTGAGCATCATAACAATCCCGCCTACTGCTTCCCGTTCACCGTTCCAGGTCAATGCTCCGTATCTTACTGCACTTCCGATTCTCACATCAGCCACATCTCTTATCAAAACCGGAATGGACGAATGCTTATTTCTAATAGCGATTTTACCGATGTCTTCAAGTGAATGAACCATGCCTTCACCACGGATAAAATAAGAGTTTGATTGTTTTTCAATGTATGCTCCTCCTGTATTTTCGTTGTTTTCGTACAAAGCATCAAATAACTCAGTTAGCGTGATATTCATTGCCCTGAGCCGGTTCGGATCTACCGCAACTTCATATTCTTTGAGGCTTCCGCCGAAGCTGTTGACTTCAACTACTCCCTTTGTCCCGTAAAGTTGCCTGGCAATAATCCAATCCTGAATACTTCTGAGTTCAACCGGCGAATATTTTGATTCCTTTCCTTCTGCCGGATGAAGCACATATTTATAAACCTCTCCCAACCCGGTACTTACAGGTGCAAGTTCAGGTTTCCCTTTTCCTTCAGGTATATTTTCGGCAGCTTCCTGAAGTTGCTGTGCGACAAGCTGTCTGGCAAAATAAATATCTACGCCTTCTTCAAAAACCACTGTTACAACAGAAAGTCCAAATCTTGAAATAGACCTCATCTCTTCAATGCCCGGAATATTTGCAATTGACTGCTCAACCGGCATGGTAATAAACTGTTCGATTTCCTGAGTAGCAAACGATGGCGAATGGGTGATAATCTGAACCTGATTGTTAGTAATATCAGGCACAGCATCAATCGGGATTTTACCCGCACTCCAGACACCCCAAACTACAAGTGAGAATGTAAATATTGCTGTTATGAACTTATTCTTTATACTGAATAAGATAATTTTATTTAACATTTAATTTAATTTGATGAATAATAATACACTTATAATCAATGCAATGAGTTCACTACATTGATTAAATTCGATACATCAAATTATTTTGGGAGGTTCCCAGATGGAATAAAATAACGGAGAAACAATAGGTAATCTGAAACTTGTTTCTTCGCCCGACGGAATTGCAGATATTTCGTTGATTTTAAAAAACTGCATGCCTATCTGTGCCACAACTGTCCCGCAACAATTGCACATACAAAGAGGTGAGCATAAATCGGAATGATTTTTCTGATGATTATCCTGTTCAAAAACAGAAACAACTATGTTTTCTGAAGTTTTTCAATAGTCAAAACTATCTGCACATGGTGAAAGACTCGGCATCAGAATAGTCAGTGCTAATATGGCCGATACAA
>CAYFWH010000084.1:0-9276 GCA_964346785.1 uncultured Weeksellaceae bacterium
TTCAGACAAGCGATTGAAGCATCGATTAATTCAATAAAATTATGCGGAAGAATTTTTGTGGACAGCCCAACAGCAATACCTTCAACACCTTGTGTGAGTAGTAAAGGGAATTTGACAGGTAGATTTTCGGGTTCTTTATTTCTGCCGTCATAGGAGGGAAGCCATACAGTGGTTTTCGGATTGAAAACAACTTCAAGTGCAAAAGGTGTCAGTCTTGCTTCAATATATCTTGCAGCAGCTGCACCGTCGCCGGTCAGTGTGTTTCCCCAGTTTCCCTGAGTGTCAATCAGCAAATCCTTTTGACCGATTTGAACCATTGCATCGGTAATTGCAGCATCACCATGCGGATGATACTTCATCGTGTTTCCGACTATGTTTGCCACTTTGTTGTAGCGACCGTCTTCGAGTTCACGCATCGAGTGCATGATTCTTCGCTGAACCGGTTTGAGTCCGTCAAAAATTGAAGGAATGGCTCTTTCGAGTATTACATAGGAAGCATAATCGAGGAACCAGTCCTCGTACATGCCTGATATTTTTTTTATGGTTTCTTCGTTCTTCTGCTCGTTCATTTTTTATTCATCCACTGTGTTATTCAAGGATTGATCCTCCTTACTATTTAACGCTTCATTTTTCTGACTGTTTTTTTTGTAAATTTTATTGAGCGATTTTTTCAAGTCAGAAATTTCACCTCTTGACAAAAAACTAATATTGAAAGTGAGTTTTGTTAAATTGTTATGGCTTCTTTTACTTATTAAATATAACTCAAGTTTCCTGCAGAAAATTCCTCTTTTCACTTTGTAATTAGCTAATTTTCTTTTTGGGAAATCAATTAACCGCTGATTTGACTGAAAATATTTTGACCAGAATGGGTCTTTTGTTTTTATGGTAATTGTTTCACCGTCACTGCTGTACTCAAACTGCTGATGCCCGGTTTTTTTGACAATTATAATTGATAAAACGAAAATCAGTAAAAGCCAGTAAGGCGAAATTACTTTAACTATTGAAGATATCGGTATCAAAACCAAAAGCAATGAAAAAAATAGTCCTAAAAACAATAAAGTGTAAATCAAATTGACTCCTCCGCTGATTCTTCTGTTAGTTATTCTCATTTATAAAATTTTAAATAGATTTTATAAATCTGTTCTCAGATTATTAACGATAAATTCCTGACGGTCAGCCGTGTTTTTACCCATATAAAATTCAAGAAGATTTTCAATGGTCGTGTCTTTTCCGATCATCACAGGCTCAAGTCTCATATCTTTTCCGATAAAATTTTTAAATTCATCCGGCGAAATTTCACCTAATCCCTTGAAACGAGTTATTTCCGGGTTTTTCCCGAGCTGATTAATTGCATTAACTCTTTCTTCTTCGGTATAGCAATAGCGGGTTTCTTTTTTATTCCTCACCCTGAATAACGGTGTTTGAAGAATATACAAATGTCCTTCGCGAATCAAATCAGGGAAAAATTGAAGAAAAAAAGTAATCAGCAAAAGCCGGATATGCATACCGTCAACATCGGCATCAGTAGCAATAACCACATTGTTATATCTGAGTTCCTCCAATCCGTCCTCTATGTTCAAGGCAGCCTGAAGCAAGTTGAATTCTTCGTTTTCGTAAACTATTTTTTTAGTAAGTCCGTATGAATTCAAAGGTTTACCTCTTAGGCTAAAAACCGCCTGAGTTTCTACATTTCTGCTTTTTGTAATCGAGCCACTCGCAGAATCCCCTTCTGTGATAAAAATCGTTGTATCTAGTTTAGCCTCAGATTTTTGATCATTATAATGCTGTCTGCAATCTCTCAGTTTTTTGTTGTGAAGACTTACTTTTTTAGCTCTTTCTCTTGCCAGTTTTCTGATACCCGACAATTCTTTTCGCTCCATTTCAGCCTGTTTAATTTTCTTCTCAAGCTCCTGAGCAACTTCAGGGTTTTTATGAAGGAAATTGTCAAGATGCGTTTTTACAAAATCGTTTACAAATGTCCTTACCGTTGGTAAATCGGGACCCATGTCGGTCGAACCGAGCTTGGTTTTGGTTTGAGATTCAAAAACAGGTTCAATTACTTTGATGGCGACTGCACTGATTACTGACTTTCTGACATCACTCGGGTCATAATTTTTATTGAAAAAATCACGAATAGTTTTGACTATTGCTTCTTTGAATGCACTCAGGTGAGTACCGCCCTGGGTAGTGTTTTGTCCGTTTACAAAAGAATAATAAGTCTCTGAATATGAGCTTTTGCTGTGAGTCAGTGCAATTTCTATATCTTCTCCTTTCAGGTGTATGATGTCGTAAACAACATCTTCGTCTATGTTGTCCTGCAATAAATCTTTTAGTCCGTTTTCTGAATAAAATTCTTCACCGTTAAAAATAATTTTTAATCCGGGATTGAGATAGACATAGTTCTTGAGCATCCGCTCAACATATTCTTTACGGTATTTGTAATTTTTAAATATTTCTGAATCCGGAACAAAAGTAATTTTAGTTCCTTTTCTTATGGTCGTTTCTTTCTCTTCTTCTTCGTTTTTTAAATCTCCGTATGAGAATTCCGCAATCCGTGTTTTGTTGTCACGAATTGACTGAACTTTGAAATAAGAAGAAAGTGCATTTACAGCTTTTGTACCCACACCATTCAAACCAACTGACTTTTTGAATGCTCTTGAGTCATATTTTCCGCCGGTGTTCATTTTTGAAACCGCATCAACCATTTTTCCAAGCGGAATTCCGCGACCGTAATCTCTGACGGTTACTTCATCTTCAGACAAATTTATTTCAATTGTTTTGCCCGAACCCATGACAAACTCATCAATAGAGTTATCTATGATTTCCTTCAGCAATACATAAATCCCGTCATCCTGAGATGAACCATCACCGAGTTTACCGATATACATCCCCGGACGCATACGAATATGTTCACGCCAGTCAAGTGTTTTTATGTTGTCCTCAGTATAATTGGATTCAACCGTTTTAACCGGTTTTTCAATAAGGTTTTCTGTCATTTCACAAAAATAGAAAATTTTGTTCGTCATTTCAAATTCATAAATTATGATTTTCAAATGTTTTTCAACGATTTTATACTTAATTTTATCCAATGAATCTGAAATCAAAACTTCCGGCACAAGGGACTACAATTTTTACAGTGATGTCCTCACTTGCAAATGAGCATCATGCAGTTAATCTTTCTCAGGGTTTTCCGGATTTTGACTGTTCACAGGATTTGGTAAATCTTGTTTCTGATGCGATGAAAAAAGGACTGAATCAATATTCACCAATGACAGGTGTCAAAGAACTCAGAGAAGAAATCAGTCGGAAACAATTTGAGATTCACGGAACTGAGTACAATTCAGAAACAGAAGTGACCGTTACGGCCGGTGGAGCAGAAGCATTGTTCTCTGCAATTGCAGCCGTAGTACATCCCGGAGATGAAGTGATTATTTTTGAACCTGCCTATGATTTATATCGACCTGCGGTTGAACTGTTTGGTGGAATTGTCAAATCGGTTAGTTTGCTCGGTCCTGATTTTCAGATTGACTGGGATGAGGTGAAAGCATTAATTAATTCAAAAACTAAATTAATTATTCTGAACAATCCCAACAATCCTGCGACTTCAGTTTTGAATGAAAATGATTTTGAAAAACTGACTGAAATTATCAGAAATACAGATATTTTGATTATCAGCGATGAAGTTTATGAACATATTGTTTTTGATGGACTTAAACACATAAGTATCAGTCGTTATCCGGAATTAAAGGAAAGAAGTTTTATCGTTGCTTCTTTTGGAAAGTTGTATCATATCACCGGCTGGAAAGTTGGTTATTGTCTGGCACCCGAAAATTTAAATCGTGAATTTAGAAAAGTTCATCAGTTCAATGTTTTTTGTGTAAACACACCCGTTCAGTACGGATTGGCTGAGTTTATGAAAAGAAAGGATGAATATCTGAATCTTTCTGCTTTTTTTCAGAAGAAAAGAGATTTCTTTATCGACGGAATGAAGGAAACTCAATTTAAAATTCTGAAACCAAAAGGAAGTTATTTTTTACTAGCCGATTATTCAGAGATTTCTGATTTGAATGAATTTGAATTCTCAAAATGGCTGACTGAAAATCACAAAGTTGCAGTTATTCCGGTTTCTGCTTTTTATGAAAATCCGCCTGAACAAAAATTAGTCAGGTTTTGTTTTGCTAAAAAACAGGAAACTATGGAACGGGCAATTGAAAACCTGATGAAAATTTAGACTGAATAATTCAATTTACACATTAAACAAAAAGTGCATGACATCACCGTCTTTCACAATGTATGATTTTCCTTCAGTGCTCAGTTTTCCGGCTTCTCTTGCTTTGGCTTCAGAGCCATATTCAACAAAATTATCGTAAGAAATCACTTCTGCACGAATAAAACCTTTTTCGAAATCGGTATGAATTACACCGGCTGCCTGAGGTGCGGTAAAACCTTCCTGAATCGTCCATGCACGAACTTCTTTAACTCCGGCAGTGAAATAAGTTTGAAGTTTCAACAAAGAATAGGCGGAACGAATCAGACGATTAACTCCGGGCTCATCCAAACCAAGTTCTTCAAGGAAAATTTGTCTTTCTTCGTAGGTGTCTAATTCCATGATGTCGGATTCGATTTGAGCCGCAAGCACAAGTACTTCTGCGTGCTCATCTTTAACTGCCTCACGAACAGCATCTACGAATTTATTTCCGTTTTTTACAGCGGCTTCGTCCACATTACACAGATAAAGAACAGGTTTGAAAGTCAATAAATGAAAACTATCAAGAATTTCTGATTCATCAGCATCTGCGTCCATTTCTCTCAGATTTTTTCCCTGATTCAAAAATTCTTTTGCTTTTTCAAGAACTTCAGCAATCTTGGTTTCTTCTTTGTTTCCAAGTCGTGCTGCTTTTTTTGCCTTGTCAATTCTTTTGTCGATGGTTTCCAAATCCTTAATCTGAAGTTCAGTATCAATCGTGTCTTTGTCACGAATCGGATCGATTGAACCATCCACATGGGTTATATTTTCATTTTCAAAACATCTGAGAACATGGATAATTGCGTTGCACTCACGAATATTTGCCAAAAATTGATTGCCCAAACCTTCGCCTTTGCTCGCACCTTTTACCAAACCGGCAATGTCCACAATCTCCACCACAGCCGGAAGAACTCTTTCGGGTTTTACCAGTTCTTCGAGTTTATACAACCTTGGGTCAGGAACAGATACAGTGCCCACATTGGGTTCAATTGTGCAAAACGGATAGTTTGCAGATTGTGCTTTGGCATTCGATAAACAGTTAAAAAGGGTTGATTTCCCAACATTCGGCAGTCCGACAATTCCACATTTCATATTGATGAATTTCTAAATTTTTGCAAAGATAGGAGAATTGACGAATTGAAAACAGCATTTGATGTTTTCAAAATTTTAACTCGTTAACTGATGAAAAGCGTCTTCCAGATTTTTGTATTGACCTTTGAATTCATCAATCGGACTGTCAGAAATTATTTTTCCTTTGTTGAGTAATATTACTCTTGTACAAAGTGCTTCAACTTCCTGCATAATATGTGTGGACAGGATTACGGTTTTACTTTTTCCGATTTCACGAATGATTTCACGGATTTCCAGAATTTGATTCGGGTCGAGTCCGTTGGTGGGTTCATCGAGAATCAGAATATCAGGATTTGATAGTATCGCCTGTGCCAGACCGACTCTTTGTTTGTAACCTTTTGAAAGCTGACCGATTTTTTTATGACTTTCAGCCGTCAGTCCGACTTTTTCGATTACTTCTTCAATTCTTTGTTTTTTTTCGCTCCTTATGTTTGCTACAAATTTCAGATATTCCCGAACGAACATATCATAATACAAAGGATTATTTTCAGCCAGAAAACCAATTTTCTTTTTGGTTTCGAGCGGTTGGAAAAAAAAAAAAAAATCATCGACTTTGATTTCACCATCATCCGGAAAGATTGCGGCAGTAACGCATTTCATCAGTGTGGATTTTCCGGCTCCGTTAGGTCCCAGCAAACCGACTACTTCTCCGTTTTGAATAGAAAACGAAACATCGTCAAGTGCTTTTTGAACACCATATTTCTTGATCAATTTTGAGATGGTGATACCCATAAAATAAATTATAAGCGCAAAAATAGGAATTTTAAATCATTGATGAAAACACTGCTTTTTATCATTTTAACAAAGCTTTTGCGAAGTTTAGCACGGTTTTAAAAGAACAATTTTCTAATTTCGCTTCATCTGTTGAAACTGTTCAAAGTATTCTATGTTTGATTTAAAAAAAATAAGTATTGTCTCGGTTTTATTGTTACTCCTGTCTTTTACCGGAAGTTCTGAACTCAATGAAGTTTATGAATTGAAAATTGAAGCAGGTGGTTGTGCCTATCAGATAACTGTAAATGAAAAAACTGTTTTAGAAGGTAAATCGTATCAGGATGTTAACAAGAAAATTAAAATTAATGAGCAGTTAACCGAAGATGGTGAACAGTATATAGATGCTTATATGTCAAGAATTACAAGAGAAATTCCACTCAGAAACACAAAAGCATTTATCAAATTAAAACTTGAAAAAACAGTAAAAGATTCGGTGATTTTAATCAAGGAGCTAAAATTACCGACTTTTCCGTATGACGATGATGAATCACAGCCTCAAAGTATCAGTGGTTCAATCCAATTCAAACTCGATAAAAAAGATTTACCGAATGAAAAAACGGTTAAAACAGACTCAATTCAATCAAAAAATTAATAACTGTTAAGGTTTTGTAATATCACACCGTCCTTTTTTTGAGGAGAATAATTGTAATCATAATCCGGCAAAGCACCTTCCCAGTCGCCATAACCTGAATTTGGCAATACGATAAAGGTTTTGCCAAATTCACTTTTCAATTCATCTGTCAGCCTGTTTCTGTCTTCCTGTGACTGATGATAAAAAACTTCTGAAAAATCGTTCAGATTATCACCCAAAAGCATAAAAATCTCGTAATCTTTTAAAATTTCCTTTCTTCTCGATTCTTTATTTGAAGTGTCTTTCATCAATAAAACATGTTCTTCATCTGCAAACGGAAATCCGAGCTTTTTCAGATTTTTAATCGTTCCCTCTTTTTCGTTGATATGTCGGTTGGTGATGTAAAAAATATGGACATTTCTGGAAGCCGCATAGTTGAAGAATTCGACAGAGCCCGGAAAAGCAATTGCATCTCCCTTGGCAGTCCACTCTTCCCAACTTTGCCGGTCGTATTCCTTTCCTTTCAAAGCCTGTGCAACCGCATAGGGGGAATTGTCCAGAAAAGTTTCATCGATATCGGTTACAATTGCAATTGGTCTGAAATGATTCATGCTGGTTTTTTCTTTGACCACTTCGGTTGCGATATTAAAAGCCTGATAGCACAAAGCTCTGAATTCGCCTGAATTTTGTTGCCATAGCGCAGAATAAACTTTTCCGTTGAGCGAAATATCATTTAATTTCCTGTCTGTATTTTGATTGGTAACTGCTGTTTTGTTGCTGTTTTCTTTTGTGACTTTTACAGAAACACATGAATGAGCAGTAAAAGTAAACAGAAGGGCAATTAGAAGTGATTTTGAAATTTTCATTTGATTAAATTAAACAACAAAAATAGTTTTATTTTAGATAATCAGTTTTTAAATTCTGAAATTTGAAATTTAAATAGAATTTAAAATTGGAATATAAAGTACTAACGACAGAGGATATTCAAAATTTTCAAAAAATATGCGGTAATGATTTTGTGCTGACCGAAGATTTTGAAAAATACAGCAGAGATACTTCAGAAGATTTACAGTTTTATCCCGATGTGGTGGTTAAGCCCGGAACGGCTGAAGAGGTTTCGGAAATTGTGAAATACTGTTTTCAAAATCTTCTTCCTATCACTCCGAGAGGTGCCGGCACCGGTCTTGCAGGTGGTTCTTTGCCGGTGAAAGGCGGTGTTTTGTTGTCGGTTGAGAGATTGAACAAAATCATTGAAATCGATGAGAAGAATTTTATTGCAACCGTAGAAACTGCTGTAATTAATTATGATTTGCAAATGGCTCTGTCGGAGTTGAATTTATTTTATCCACCCGACCCGAGCAGTTGGCAAAGTTCTTTTATCGGTGGTAATATTGCAACCAACGCCGGAGGAATGCGGGCAGTGAAATATGGTGTGACCCGAAATTATGTTTTGAATCTGGAAGTAGTTTTACCCGATGGAGAAATGATATGGACAGGTGCAAATACTTTGAAATTCAGTACCGGACTTGATTTGACCGAACTGTTTGTTGGCAGTGAAGGCGTACTCGGAATCATTACGAAAGCAGTTCTGAAAGTAATTTCAAAACCTAAAAATGAAATTTCAATTCTGGTTCCGTTCAAAAATATGTACAGTGCCTGTGATGCTGTTTCAGCAGTTTTTCACACCGGCGTACTTCCTTCTGCAATTGAGTTTTTGGAAAAAAGAGCAATTGATTGTGCAATCGATTACCACGGAAATTCAGTTTTGGAAATTGAGGATGGGACCGAAGCTATTTTGATGATTTCAATCGATGAAAATATTGAGAATCAACTTCAAAATTGTGTGGATGAACTGAATAAGTTTGAAATTGGTGAGATTTTGTTTGCTGAAACCGAAGCTGAAAAAGACCGGATTTGGAAACTCAGACGAAGTATGGCAATTGCTGCCAGATATTTTGGCTATACGATTGAAGAAGATACAGTTGTGCCAAGAGCAAATCTTGCTGAACTGGTTAGTGAAATGCATCAACTCGCCGATAAAAACAATTTCAAAGTGATTTGTTATGGTCATGCCGGAGACGGGAATTTGCATGTAAGAATTAATCATCCGGTTTATAAAAATTCTTACAACCGACCTGAGATTCAGGAAATACTGAAAAAATTATTTGAAATTGTAAAATCTTTGGATGGCACGATTTCTGGTGAACATGGTATAGGCCTGGTTCAGAAAGATTTTTTGCCGATTGTATTTTCAGAAGCTAACCTGAATCTGCAAAGGACAATTAAAAAAGCGATAGACCCAAAAAATATTATGAATCCGGGGAAGGTGGTTTGAGATGGATGAGTCCCATTCTAATTTTTGTTGATTATTTTCTTCGTCTTTTAAGCGTTGAAATTCTTTGATTACGAACAACTTAAATTCAATCGAAATCCACGAAGCAAATTCTAAAGCGATATCCTTATGGGCAAATGTTCCACCGTATCTTCCGGCTTTTGAGACAATTCCGATAGCATTTGTACTTTCAATCCATCGTTTTGGTGTCATCACAAAACT
>CAYFWH010000085.1:0-2588 GCA_964346785.1 uncultured Weeksellaceae bacterium
GTGACCCAAGACCAAAAACTACTTTGTATGTGAGTGCTCCTGAGGGGTATAATCCCGGTAATTCAATGGTTCTTTTAACTTATGACGGTGAAGATCATTCTATAGCCAGATTGGATAAATACGATGAAGATCTAAAATTATTCAGCGAGCATTACGGAATGATTCCAATTGGTCTTGAATGCCACTTAATCTTTGTTTCTGAACATGAAGGTGACTGGGTTTATGCGGTGAAGTCAATTACAATTGCAGCAGATGAAACCTATAGCTTCAATCATTCTGAATTGGACATAACTTCTGAGTCAAATCTGACTAATATTATCAACGGACTTCCATAAAATTGTAACTATAAATTTGTTATTAATTAATCCGCTTCATTTTGAAGCGGATTTTTTTATTAATTATATTTGAATAAAATTAATCAATCATGAAAATTTTGAATTTTATCATCATATTTTTATTTTCTTCATTGCTTTTTGGTCAAAATCTAGAATTGGAATATTCGGGCGTTTTGCGTCAAAAACTACCTGACGAGGTAAAGGAAGATATTCTAAAAGACAATGAATATGGTCGTGAACAAGTTAAAATGAACGAAGAGCCCGATCCGGCTTATTACAGAATGCTGATTGGCGACAAAGAATCCAACTTTATTTACATTGAAAAAATAAACAATGATCAGGATCCTGACAAACCCGTTATTATTCAATCTCCGGGCGGATTTGGCAACACTTATCACAACCTCGAAAAAAATGAAACTCGGCAAGAATTTGATGTGTATGGTAAAAAATATTTTTCGGTAGATCCGCTTAAAGAATTTAACTGGAAAATCACAAAAGAGACCAAAGAAATTCTCGACTTTGAAGTCAGAAAAGCAACTTCAGAAAATGATGAAGCGAGTATAATTGCGTGGTATGCTCCAAAAATAAATATTTCGAACGGACCTGCAGAGTATAATGGATTGCCAGGGCTGATTCTTGAGGTAGAATTCCAATCAAAACAATTTCCGGTATCGATAAATTACAAAGCAGAATCAATTAAAGTATTGAATAAAAAACCGAAAATAATTATCCCCGACAAAGGAGAAAAAATCAGTGCAAATGCCGTTCAGGGTTTATTTGACGAAGCCAACAAACAAAGAGAAGAAATGTACAGAAATTCGCAAGGAGTGGATAAGGATTGATTTGATGTAACAAATCCGAAAAATCAGTTACTAATTGGAAAAAGAATTGAATGCATAAATCATATTTTATTCTAATTTTTGTTTTTGGCCTTTTATCGTCTCAACTCAATGCTCAGGAAAATTGCAAACTCAGAGGAGAAGTTCGTGACAGCTTGAATTTACCGGTTTTTGATGCTTCGATTTCGGTCTTCAATTCAAAAAATGAAGGAGCCGGTTTTACCTTTACAGACACCGAAGGTTTTTTTGTTCTCGATTTGCCTTGTAATGAAAATTATGATGTTGAAATTGAGCATTTTGATTATGAATCATTTGAACAAAATCTGAAATTAGATAAATCAAAAACACTGAAATTCAAACTCAAAAAAACATCAATCACTCTGGGTGAAGCAGTTATCAAAGCAAGAAAGCCAATCACTGTAAAAGGCGACACCATAGAATATGATGCAGATTCATTCAGAACACCGGCAGATGAGAATTTGGAAGATTTACTGAAAAAACTGCCCGGTTTGCAAGTCGAAAACGGAAAGGTTTATTACGAAGGAAAAGAAATCAATACCATCAAAGTCGGTAACCGTGAAGTACTGGGTGGCAACACCAAATTATTGACCAAAAACCTGCCTGCTGATGCGATCGATAAAATTCAGCTCAATAAAAAATTCAAAGCAAATCCTTTTTCGAATTCATTGTCAGACGATGAGGAAGCGATGCTCAATATAGAACTCAAAGAAGATAAGAAAAGTTTGCTGTTCGGAACGCTGACAATTGGCGGAGATGCAGATGAGCACTATGATTTACAGTCCAAACTCTTTTATTTCAGCCCAAAAACCGATTTGACCTCTATCAGCGATTACAACACATATGGCAAAGAGGTTTTCACAATGGAAGATTATTTTACTTTTCTGGGCGGCTTTTCGGAATTCATGCAGGACGGGAGTAGTTTTTCGATACGGGAAGAAAACAACCGAATCAGCTTGGGAACTGCACAAAACGCTGCTGAGACCGATGCGGTACTGAGCGCAGTTCATTTTGGATATGAGCCAAACAAGAAATTATTTACAAATGGATTTGTATTGTTCAATTACAGTGATTTAAAATTTAAATCATCACAGCAAAGAATCGGTGAAAATTTAAATTTCAGAGATGAGAATGAAAATAGTCAGAGATTGATGTCAACCCTGGGAAGATACAGACTGGATTACACACCTGACAACCGTACCCAATGGAAATACAGAGCTACCTTTAATTACATTGAAAACGACGACAAACAATTTGCAAATACTTTCCTGAATGATGCTTCAACCGGTATCAGGGATATGATTTCAAGGAATAATTCATTTAATTTCAGACATAATTTATCGTATATAAAGAAAGTCGGAAGAGATGATAATTTAGGTGTATATGTAATACATAC
>CAYFWH010000085.1:2598-9127 GCA_964346785.1 uncultured Weeksellaceae bacterium
AGAAAGTCGGCAGAGAGGATAATAGGTGTATATGTCAGACATTCAGTCGATAACAAAAGGCCGGATTTGCTGATTACAACCGATATGATTCCATTGATTATCGATGATCTCAGTTTTTCTGATTTGATGCAAAACAACAGATTCAGAAGTCAGAATTTACAGATTTATGGAATTTACAATCATTTATTGACCAATACCAGTAACCTGAGAATCAAAACAGGAGCGAATTTCAGCTGGCAAAATCTGAGCAATAAAATATATGAAAACAATAGTTTGATTACACAAGAAAACTTTCTGACCGATTCTGATTTTGATTTTACAGAGCTCTATGCAGATTTGACCTACACCAAAAAAGCAGGTATCTTCAAATTTGATGCGGGATTGGGCGTTCATAACTTCAGAGAAAATACAAATACACTGAACAACTCTCAATCACTAAATATGACGAAATTTTTGCCTCATGCAGCTGTACAGATTCGTCCAAATAATTCTCAAAATATCAATTTATCTTACAGTCAGGAATATAAACTACCAAATTTGAGCGATTTATCTGATGGTTATGAAATTCAGAATTATTACTCGGTTTACAGCGGATTCTTGGGATTGAAAGCATCTCTTTTTCACAATGCCAATATCAGTTACGGTTATTTTAATTCATTTAATTTCCTGAATTTTTATATGGGAGCCAATTACAGCAGAATCGTTGACAACATTCAGTCTCAGTCAGATATGAGTTTGATTCCGCAACGCAATTCACTGATTAATAACACCGAAAAAGACCAGACAATTTCATTTTATTTTGGTGGTCAAAAGAGATTTTCAAGAATTTATTCATTGAGTTTGAATACAAACATCAGTTATCTCGAATATTTCACAAATATCAGAAGACCTGAATTTGATGAAGACGGAAATATGCAAACCGTTGAAAGTTTGACCAATAATCGTTCTCTGAATCAGAATTATACGCTGACCAATAAGTTTAAAATCAAAAAGAAAATTGAATTTGATTTAGGTTTGAATTTCAATCACAACAATTTCAAATCTTTGGTCGATACCAAATTTGAAACCTGGCGTCCTTTTGGGAAACTCGCATGGGCAATTTCAGATAAATTTCTTTTCCAAACCGACTACTCCTACAGATTTCAATACACCAACAAAGAGTTGATCAATGAGAGTCAGTCGCTGAATGCATCGCTTAGATTTCATGTTGCCAAAGCAACTTATCTGACGCTGATTGGTGGTAATCTTCTCGGTGATGAAAGAATTGTCAGTTCGAGTTTTGATGCTGCAACCAACCAGACGATTATCAATACCAAAGAACTTCTTGGCAGATATGTTTTGGTTCAGTTAAGGTATAAATTCTAAACTGATTTTCAAGAATCGCAAATTAATCCGGATATTGAAAAACACCTGAGTCTGAAAAAATCATTATTTTTGATTTTTAAATCAAACCATGAAAAAAATTATCAGCTTTTTGCTAATTCTCTGTGTAACTAATCTTTATGCACAGGATTTTAAAACTGAATTTCTCAAACATTTTAAATCGGGCGATACAGAATCACAATTCAGATTACTGGAAGAATGGGAATCAAAAAAACCAAACGACCCTGAACTTTTTGTGTCTTATTTCAACTATTATTTTGTAAAATCAGGTGAGGAAATCATCACCTTGGGGGCCGAAAAACCAATAGATGGAGATTATCTTTCACTCTCTGACAGTTTGGAAAATCAGGTCGGATACATAGGCTCTGAAATTCGCTACAACCCAAATGACTTCAAAAAATCAATTGAATGGATTGACCGTGGCATTAAAGCATATCCGGATCGGCTCGATATGCGGTTTGGAAAAATTTATGTGCTGAAGGAAACTGAAAACTGGAAAGAATTCAGTGAAGAAATCATTAAATCAATTCAACATTCGGCTAAGATTCAAAATAAATGGTTGTGGACAGACGATGAAAATAACGAGATGACCGACCATGATTTTTTGTTGTTTATACAAAATTATCAGATAGACTTGTTCAATACAGAAAATGACGATTTATTGATTTTTGTAAGAAATATCGCAGAAGAAGCTTTGAAATACTATCCTGAAAGTGTTGAAAATCTCACAAATATGGCTATTTCTTATCTTTTTGTTGATGAATTCGATAATGCACTACCCTATTTGTTGAAAGCTGAAAAAATTGATCCAAAAGATATTATTGTGCTTGGAAATATTGGCCATACCTATTTTCTGATGAATGAAAAACAAAAATCAATCGAATATTACCAGAAAATTATTCAACACGGCAACGAGGAAGATGTAGAATTTGCTAAACAAAAGATTCAGGAATTGAAAATTGATTTTTAATTCTGATTTTTTAAATTGTCAAAAACAAAATATGAGAATCATTTCACTTGTTCCTTCAATTACAGAAACACTTATCGACCTTGCTCCTGAAATGGTTATTGGCAGAACAAAATTTTGTATTCATCCCGCTGATTTTGTGAAAAAACTTCCGGTAGTCGGCGGGACAAAAAATTTTCATCCTGAAAAAGTAAGAGAACTAAGACCTGATTTGGTAATTGTCAACAAAGAAGAAAATGAAAAAGAACCGGTCGAAGAATTGATGAAAGATTTGAATGTGATGGTGACAAATATTAAAAATTTAGATGACAATTATAAATTGATTCGAGAGTTGGGTGAAATCGTCGGGCAGCAGAAAAAAGCTGAAGAAATCTGTCAAAAAACCATCCGGATTTTCGAAGAAAACCATTTAAAACAAAGTATTAGAACCGGTTATATGATTTGGCGTAAACCTTATATGACAGTTGGCGGAGATAGTTTTGTCAACCATATTCTCGAAATGCTCGGATTCATTAACATTTTTAATGACAGAAAGAGATACCCCGAAATTGAACTGAAAGAATTAGACGAAACTGAACTCATTATTTTATCTACAGAACCCTATCCGTTTTCGGAAAAACATATTCCGGAATTCAGTTCAGAACTACCCGATAAAAAAATTATTGTTGCTGATGGTGAAGCATTTGCATGGTTTGGCAGCAGACTTTCCAAGCTTGAAGATTTTTACAAAAATCTTGTGAAAGTTACTGTGTAATTTTAATTTATAAATCTAAAAATTAAGCAACCCACTTTCTATTTCAACAGGATTTTCATTTTGTCTGAACAATCTTGCAGTCAGTGTTCCTTTTAGTTCTGCTTTTCCATTCTCAACTTCTATCCAGCTGCCTTCTCTCAGTCCGAGCACAGATTGAGAATTGAATTTATGAAATTCATAAATCCGGGTTTCTCTGGTTTCTCCTTTGTGTTTTGAATTTGGATCAGGGTCGAGATAATGCGGATTGATATTAAAAGGTAAAAAGCCCAACGCTTTGAAACTCGGCGGATAGATTATCGGCATATCATTGGTTGTACCAACATCGATGCCGCAAATATTACTTCCCGCACTGGTGCCCATATAAGGCGTTCCGTTTGAAACCGTCTCTTTCAACACTTCAATCAAATCCAAATCATAGAGCGTTTTTAACAGCAAAAAAGTATTTCCACCACCACAAAATATCGCTTTTGCATTTTCAATAGCTTTTTTTGGGTCACTAAATTCATGTAATCCTTTTACGGTTATACCTTTTTTACCAAAAGCATTTCGAGGAGATTCAGTATATTCATCATATGTCGCTCCGGATGGTCTGGCATAAGGAATAAAAACAATTTCATCTGCACCTAAAAAATTTGTTGCTTCATCAAGAATATATTCGAGATAAGAGCTGCCGTAAACCGTGCTGGTGCTTGCTGCAAGTATTTTGTAATTGGGATTGAAATTCATTTTTGATTTGATTTATTTTCAAATTTAATGAGTTTAATTCAGTCATGAAGAGTTTTCAGATAAAAAACAAACTGTTTTATTTGTTAGATTTCTTTTTATTCGAGTAATGTTTTCCACAAGTTTTTTCATTGTGCATTTATTTCCCAAATTAAATATTGTCCGTTAATGTATTCAAATACAATTTCGTTTATTATGTGTCCCGACTTAATCTTGGCAACATGTTTGGTTTTTTGACCCAATACAAATCGCACATTTTCTTCGTATGAACTTTCGTCAGAAGTGTTGATTTTGTCTAAACCTTTACTGATTTCCCGGATTGTCTGAAATATTTTTGAATAATCCGTTTCAATTTCTGTCTTTAATGACTTTGCAAAAAACATAGTTTGGTCTTTGTAATAGATTTCGATTCCCGGAGCTAAAATACTTGCAATTTCAGCGTTGTCTTTTGAACTCAATAACTTCACAACCTTGTCAAACTTTGGAAGTTTTTTTACATCAGGCATGTTATCTGAAAAATTGTCGGTGATTTTCACACTTGATAATTTTCCGGTTGTCGAAATTTCAACTGAATAGTTTGTATCGTCGTAACTCCATTGTTCGCCATACTCACCCATATCTTCCTTATTGTCCGGTCTGCCTAAAACATTTTGAACTTCATTTTTATCAAGTCCTAACTTTAAACCTTTGAAGCCAATATCTGTTGTGGTGTTACTGCCTGAGATTTGAATTGACCAAATCACATCTGTATGTCCTGCAGCATACTCAAAAACCATATACAAACTTGAGTCAGGTTTAATAATGAAAACTTCGTATTCAAAACCGTCTTCGAATTTGTTTTGTTGAAAAGGTTTTCCAAATTCGTTTGTCGCAGTTTCTCGGTATTGTCCAATACGAAAACCATTCAAATCCGTTACCGTCTCCTGTCCACTTACATTTAGCAGTGTCAAAAGAAGTAATATTGTTGTTGTAATATATTTCATTATCATCGTCGTTTTAAATTTGTGTGTGAATTTCTACGGATTGGTGAAGGTGATGTTTTAGTCGAAACTTTAAGACAAAGTAGTAAATCGAATTTAATAAAAATCTTTAAATCACAGTATTACTTTGCATACAGACCATCAGTTTGACTTCCTGAAATGTATCCAGCGCGATACATAAAGTCTATTCCGTAATATTCGTTAGGTTTTAATTTTTCGGTTTTTATGACTTCTTTGTATTCTCCTGTTTTCAATCTTTTTTTAAATACTGTTTTTGAGTTTTCATCTTGTCCAAATTCAATTTGAATTTCCGAGTCCTCAGCAACAAAAAAATAAACTTCTATAGAGTTATCAGAAACTTGTTTCAAAGACCAAATTCCTGTTTTATCTTTTGGATAAGTTCTCTCGAGTTTTTTCCCATATTCAACGTTATTCAACTTTGCATAAGAAATATATCCTTCCACATTACCAACTTCGTAATAAGCCATCGGGAAAAAAGTTAAAATTGTTGGATTATAATATCCTTCAGAATAATATTGGTTGACAAAAGGAAACTTTGTGTTCCCTATTGGGGCTTCTGAAACTGATTGTAAAAAAATTATGTTTTCTTCAATTTTCAGATCAGTTTTATAGGTTTTTATTGGGATTTCAAAACTATCAAAAACATAGGAAGAATCTGTAACTATAATTTTCCATTCTTCTGGTTGATCTTCAACTCCACTTAAAAAGCTGAAACCATTTTCTTGTAAGGTTATCACTTTTTGGTTGTCAATTTCTTCATCTGCTATGATTTTAAAATTTTTGAATTGCTTGTTTTCATATTCGGCATTTCCATTTTCCTCATTGTACCATTTTCTTCTGTAAACCAATTGAATTTCATCTCCGACATTATTTTTATAATAATTGTTTACGGTAAGTTTATTATCAATGTTTTCAGAAATTTTTAGAAACACATCACCTAAAAGATGTTTTGTGAATAAAGTATCTTGAATTTCAAGTTCTTTAACTTGTAAATCTGTCCGGATTATAATAAAGTTTTCCGGATTTTCAATTTCAAAAAACTTTTTTGGTGTCTGTTCATCGGGAATTAAACTATCCCTTGGAAAAGTTCTTCTCGTATCTACATATTCTAATTTTAGATTTTTGCGACTCCCAAAAATAATCCCTTGTTGTTGTTCTTTGTCGGTTTGAACGGAATGGATAGGTTTTAGTTTCTCGTTTAGTTTAATATATGAGTTTTTGTCAAAACTCTCATAGTAAAATGAATGATTTTTAGGTTCGTTGTAATCTTCAAATTCAATTGTTTTGTATTTTCGGAACGACTTGCTGTCAATAATAGTATCCTTTATAAATTCTCTAATTATAATTGTTTTATTTGTACCTACCTTATCAACATAAATTCCGGTATAAAAGAGATTAGATTTAGCCATGTCACTTCGGTTTGTTTGTCCGAAAATAGATAGCAAGCAAAATGATGTCAAAATTATAGTCAGACAAACTTTCATTCAAAGGAAGGTTTTTGGTATTATAACACGCAATTATATAATTTACTAAGCTAATTCTTTTTCTTAAAAATTCAAAATCTATTATAGCTACTCAAACCCATTTAATCTTAACCAAATTCTCAATTATCCATTCTCCCTTCTCAATTTATGAAGTATGTATGAACAAAAAAATCCCCACTGTTTACACAATGAGGATTCTTTAAGACTGGCGGCTACC
>CAYFWH010000086.1:0-9126 GCA_964346785.1 uncultured Weeksellaceae bacterium
ATAGGGCGATACAGGATATTTTGTGCCAAATTTTAAAAACTTTCGGATGAATGTGATTTCATTATTATGAAACCTGATGTAAATTAAGCATTTCATTTCGGTAATTCGCTGTATAAATCATAAAGAAATAAATCAAAAACCTGATTTTCTTGCGACTTAATACGGACTATACATTGTTGATTAAATAAAAAACAGCCTTTAGGTTGTCAAGGCTGTTCTAATCGTTTTCTACTGAAAACAAATTTCAAATCATTTAAGCAGTTTTAGAATTTATAGGTCATCTTTCAGGTTGATATTAGCTTCCTTGATTTGTTTTTCAAAATTGCATCTTATTCGTATTTTTGAAAGCATTTTTTAGTGTAGTTATACGGGTAGTCTTATCAACTACCTTATGGGTAGTCGCCTTACTAATTGTTAATCAATGTTATACGAATTATTAAAAAAGATAAAACTTAAATATTTTATATTATTCTTTCTGGTTTTTAATATATCTGAATCTGTTTATTCACAAGATCAGGAGCATAAAGCATTGGAAGAAGAGATAAAAACATATAACCGAACAGGAAAATATGTTGAATCCATCTTAAAACTCGAATCGGTTATAAGCGATGAAAATTCAACTCACTACGATCGTTTTAAAGCATATTTACTCAAGTCTTCAACCTATAAATCCGTTTTTAATTATCCGGCAGCTACAGAAAATCTGAATATGGCCCTTGCTGAAGGTCTGGAATCTGACAAAAAAGAATATGTGAAAGCTATAGTATTGATTGAAAGGATATTTATAGCATTTGATTCACTTGATTTTGACGAAGTAGAGGAACTGATGAAAGATGTAACCGATGAAGTTATAGAATATCAAACCCCTGTTTCCACAGCATTCTATTATAATATCCTGGCTGTATTAAAAATAAAAGCCGGCGATCCGGAAGGTGCTGCTGAGCAACTTGAAATAAGTGAAAAAACATTGACCGCCACAGCTCCGGAACATTTGCCATTGGTTTATTCAAAAAAAATTCTTCTCGCCAGAGAAATTAATGAACCCGATAAAGCTGTCGAAGCTTTTGAAAAAGGAATTGCACTTGCAAAACAATATAAAATGTTGCCTTATGAAATGTTACTAAACAGGGACATGAGTGAATTTTATATACATCAGAACGATTACAAAAATTCAAGTATTCACATGAGGCGTGAATTCGAGATTCTGGCTGAGCTAAATCCGCCTGTCAGAAGTGGTGAAATGGAAATTGTTGAAAAAAACATTCAGAAAACCAAGACAGATCTCGAGCTCAGAAATAAAAAAAATGTCAATATCTTTCTGATGATTATTTCTGTTATTCTTTTGTTGCTAATTATTTCTGTTGCCCGGCTTTTTCAGCTTTCAAAATCAAAAAGAAGGCTGATTGAAACCGAAAACAAAGAGATGAGAAATCAGCTGACTGCACTTAGTCTGGAGTTGAGCGAAAAGGGAGAACCAAAAATCAAAACACAAAAATATAAACTGAGTGAAAGGACTCGAAATTATTGAACTCGTCAAAGAGGGAAAAACCAACAAAGAGATCGGTGAACTGTTGTTTATTTCTGAGAATACAGTTAAATATCATCTGAAAATTATTTACAGCGAACTTGGGATTTATAAACGAACAGAACTTGGTTAAAAAAAACCGGACAGATCTTTAGAATCTGTCCGGTTTTAAGTTATTTCACTTTAGTTATTCAAAATCTGAGTCAGTCAACTCCCGGTTAAATTTCAGATCAATCAATTTAAAGTTCAAATCAATTCCAACGCTCATATTGAATTCAGAAGGTATTTTGATTCCGTCAAAATCTTTGTATTCACCAAAACTGAATGTTTGAACAAACTTTTGTCCCTGTGCTTCAATTTCAGTTGATGAACCAACTTTCAGTGAAGTGTTTACATCATAGAAATGTTTGGTTTTTCCATCCTGAATCACGAAAGCGTCCTTACCATCAATTGATTCAATACCAATTAGTTTTAAATCTTTCTTTTCAAAGAATGCAAGTTCAGGAAAAGGCAGAGCACTGTATTTTTGGCTTTCGATTTCATCTTCGGTCATCTCGTTTTTCATTCCCTGTTGTGAAGTATATCCTTTCTCTCCATCAAAAACCGATTTTTGAATTTCCATACCCATTGCTGTCAAAGTCGTTTTCGTTTTTCCATCAGCAGTATTGATACTGCTCAAGATTAATTTTGTACCCTGAGCTTCAGCCTCATAAACAGAAGTCATATTTTGAACTGAATTCAATTTCTCTCTTCCACCAATCGCTGCAATATAATTTTCAATAACAGTTTTTACAGTTACATCTTCAGAAATTGTTTTCTGCTCAGGTTTTTCTGCCGGATTACCATAACGGTCAAAATAATTGATTTTATATCCGAGTTTTTCAAGTCCTGGCAGAACTTCAGAAGCTTTTCCAACAACCAGAATTCTGGCGTTGTCATAACTGAAATATTTTACAGCAGCAGCCTGTACCTGTTCAGGAGTGACTGCATTGATGTTTTTGATGTAATTTTGATAAAAATCAGCAGGTAGATTCTGGGTTTGTGTCAGCAGTGACTGACTTGCTACAAATTCAGGTTTTTCTGCATTCATTACAAACACACCAATCAGTCCGGCCTTTACAGTTGCCAGCATTTCTGAATCAACTCGGGTTGTTCTGATTCTGTTCAATTCCTTCATTGATTCAACCACAGCCGAATCGGTAACTTCATTTCTAACAGAAGCACCGGCTTTGAATTTTCCGGTATATTTATTTGCAGAAATACTTGATCTGGCTCCGTATGTCCATCCGTTGGCTTCTCTCAGATTCATATTCAAATAACTGCTGAAATCACCTCCAAAAATTCTGTTTGCAATCAGAGCAGCAAAATAATCAGAATCGGTCATTTTCAGTTTTGTAGCACTCAAAATACTTACTTCTGACTGAACCGCATTGGGCATATCTACAAAATTAATTTCAGTTTTTGAAACATTTTTTGGCTCATCATACTTAGATACAGGAATATCACTTTTCTTCCAGTTACCAAAGGGCTTTTTTACCAGTTTTTTAACTTCATTAAATTTAACATCACCCAAAACAATCAGGTAAGCATTGTTTGGAACGACATAGTCTTTATAAAAACTCTTAACATCATCCAGTTTCAATGATTTCAATTTTTCTTCGGTTACAAATTCACCTCTTGGATGATTTGCACCATATACCAAAACATTCTCGACTCTTGCTGCATTCGAACTTACGCTTTTCTCTTCTGCCTTCAGCCCGTCAATTGTTCTGTTAATTTCTTTTTCGAAATCATCCTGACTAAAAACAGGGTCCGTAAAACCTTCTGCCATCAACTGAAGTGTTCTGCCAAAATATCTTGAAAGCGTATTGGCATAAGCTCCGTTAGAACTGAAATTGATGTTTGAACCCATAAAGTCAATTTCTTCCTGAAAATCTTCTTTTGACATTTTGGTCGTCCCGTTTCCAATCAACTCACCGGTGATGTCGCTGATACCCTTTTTATTTCCCTCGGTAAAAAGTGGGTTATCCATGCTCATACTCATCACAACTCTTGGTAATTTATGATTTTCAACTACCATCACTTTCAAACCGTTTTTTAGCTCAAAAGTCTGAGATTTTCCAAAATTCACTTCCGGAAAAGGACCGGGTTTTGGCTGACTTCTGTCAAACTGAGCCTCTGCTCCTGTTGCTAAAATCATCATAACAACTATATATATTATTTTTTTCATTTCTTTATTTTATTAGGTTGTCAGTTTATTTATCTTCGGGTCCGTAAATCAGTACCAATCTCTGATTGTCATTCAGATATTTTTTAGCCACATCTCTGATTTCTTCTCTTGTGATTGAACGATAAATATCCATCTCGGTATTAATCAGATTTACATCACCATACAACATATAATAATTTGCCAGGCTATGTGCAACTCCTTCAATATTTGAATTTGAGCTAACAAACTGATTTTCTAATTTATTCAGTAATTTCTCATATTCTCTTTCTGAAATCAATTCTGTCTGAACTTTTTTAATTTCAGCTGAGAAATCTTTTGTCAGTTCATCCAGAGGCGTGTCTCCAAGCGGTAATCCGAATATAAAATAAGTACCGTAATCCTCCTGACTGTAGTTAAAAGAAGAAACCTGAAGCGCTTTCTTTTCATCATCTACCAGTTTTTTGTACAATCTTGAACTTTTTCCGTCACTCAAAATCATCGAAATCATATCGAGTACTCTTGCGTCTCTGGATTTCATTGACGGCGTACGGTAAGCATTGATTATCATTGGAATCTGAACATTCGGGTCTTTCCATTCAGCATTGATTTGCTGAGTAATCGGAGCTTCCTCATATTGTTTTTTAGGTGAAACAGTACCCGCAGGTATCGGTCCAAAATAATCTGAAATCCATTTTTTTGCCTGTTCTTTTTCAAAATCTCCGGCTACGACCAAAACCGCATTATTCGGAATATAGAATTTTTTGAAAAAAGCCATAAATTCTTCAAGCTTTGCAGCGTCGAGATGCTCCATCTCACCAATGGTTGTCCAGCGGTACGGGTGATTTTTAAACATGTTTTCTTTCACTGCTTTCAGAATATTCCCGTAAGGCTGATTGTCAACTCTCAGTCTCTTTTCTTCTTTTACAACTTCATTCTGAGTATCCACTCCTATCTGATTAATCACGGGGTGCATCAATCTTTCTGACTCCATCCACAAGCCAAGCTGAAGACTGTTTGACGGAAAAACTTCGTAATAATAAGTTCTGTCATCTGTGGTATTGGCATTGTTTTGGCCACCGTTTGATGAAACGATTTTAAACCATTCTCCTCTTCCAATATTTTCGGTTCCTTCAAAAAGAAGGTGCTCAAAAAAGTGCGCAAAACCGGTTCTGTCAGGCTGCTCATCCTTTGCGCCCACATGATACATTACCGAAGTAACAACCACCGGTGCCGAATGATCCTGATGCAAAATTACATGCATACCGTTTGGCAAATCATACTCTTCGAATTCGATTTTCTGAGCATGACTGCTCGCTCCTAACATTCCCATTAATGCGAACATAAATCCAATTTTTTTCATCCTTTTTAATTAATTTCTCTGATATTAGTCTTTTGTTTTTGAAATCTGTTACACAAAAATCAATTTTCTTAAAGTTTTTTAATTTCTCTTCCAGCTCAACCTGAGGTCAAACAAAAACCTTCCCGAATAAGGTCGCTCATCTGTCAGATCTTCAGAAACTGACACTTTGTAAATTCCTTTTTCATCAATTGGATACTCAACTTCACGACCAAATGGCCCACCGGTTTTTCCGGATGGCGAAATAATCTGAGAAATTCCCAGATTGGCAAGACTATCTTCTGGTATAACTTTAAGAATCAGACGGGTAGCATAATCGGAATCAAACTCAAAAACCACTTCCTGTCGAGCAAGTTTAGAAGTATCAATTTTTGACTTACCATAGTCAATTACAAATTTCACAGTGTCAGCCACAGGTCTGACAACAGGTTTTTTCACTACCGGCTCTTTAGGAATTTCTTGCTTATCGGTATCATTTTGAGATTGTTTAGACTGAGTCTTTTGAGTTTGTGTTTTATTGATTTTCAGATTCTTTTCAATACTGTCTCTTGCAGCCGTCAGGTATTGAGCATATTCTTTCTGGTTAAATTTCTGAGGTTTTGAAACAGGAATTTCTGACTGTTGCTGACAGGAAAAAATTAACAGTAAAAACAAAATAAATAAAATCCTAAAACGCATCTGCGAAAACTTTGTGTAAATTTACGGTGTTTCATACCAAACAAAAAAATGCTTTATTACAAAACGCTTGGCAAAGGAAGTCCTGTACTGTTGATACACGGTTATCTCGAAAATTCAAAAATGTGGGAAGACACTGCTGCTGAACTTTCAAAAAATCATTTTGTGATTTTGTGCGACAATCCCGGACACGGAAAATCGCCAAATTACGGAGAAATTCATACCATGGAATTTGTTGCTCAAAAAATAAATGAAGTGCTTGAACACCTTAATATAAATGAAGTTTCTATTATCGGTCATTCGATGGGTGGTTATATCACACTTGCGTTTGCTGCTTGTTTTCCCGAAAAAGTGAAATCCTTTATATTGATGAATTCGAGTTCTTTGCCGGATACTGAAGAAAAAAAAGAACTGAGAAAAAGAGCTGCAGAAGTCGCTCAAAAAAATATGGAATCGCTGATTAAAATGAGTATCCCGCTTTTATTTGCTCAAAATTCTCTGAACCTGAAAGATGAAAAAGAATTTGCAAGACAGATGATGAGAGAAACGACTATCCCGGGTGTGCTGGCTGCTCTGAAAGGAATGAGTCAAAGACCGGACAGAACAGAAATTCTAAATTCTTTCAAAGGTGAAATTGGTATAATTCTCGGAAAAAAAGACCGGACGGTTGATCCGGATGCATTTAAAAATGTTATACCACCAAAAGAAAATATCAATATTTTGGAGCTCGACTGCGGCCATATGTCGTATCTGGAAAGGCCTTCGGAGACACTTAAATTTATTAAAATCTTTCTTAATTAAATTTTCAAATCCATATTTTGTAACAAAATTCTTTTCAAAAAGACTAATCAAACAGTTTATAGATTTATGAAAAAACTGATTTCAATTTTTGGACTTCTGATTTTTGGTTTGAGTTTCGCTCAAAAGAATTGGAATTTGAGAGAATGTGTAGATTATGCAGTTGAAAATAATTTGACTGTCAATCAAATGCGCATCCAGCAGGAATTGATAAAAAAAGACAAGAGTTTTGCAGACAATCAGTGGCTGCCAACAGTAAACGGTTATTTCGATAATTCGCTGACTATCGGCACCAACCATCCGGCAATCAATAAAGGCTATCAACAATACGGCAACAACCTTGGAATCAGCTCATCAATAACGATTTACAACGGTGGCTTGGTTGAATTGAATAAAGAAAAAGCTGATTTGAATATAGAGTCTGCGAAATTTGAAACCGATAAAGTTATCGATGATATTTCGCTGATGGTGGTGAATTATTATCTGAATATAATGCTCAACCGTGAATTGCTCGAAATAGCTGAAGGAAATCTGGAAATCAGTCAGCAACAGTTAGACCGTTCACAGAAACTTTATGACGGCGGTAGAATTTCAAGAGCCGATTTGGTTCAGGCAGAAGCAAGTTTGGCTCAGGAAAAGAAAAATGTAGCAGATTCAAAAATCAATGTGGACAGATCTCTTTTTAATCTTTCAGTTTTACTTCAGTTACCGGATTACAGAGATTTTGGCGTAGAAACAATTCTCCTTCCGGACGATTTAACGCTCCGGCTCTATGATTTGAACCAAATCACAGAAATCGCATACGCCAATCAGCCGGCTGTGAAAAAAGCTGAAATTGATTTGAAATCGGCTGAAAAAGATATCGAAATTGCAAAAACCGGACTCAAACCCAACATAAGCGGAACTTATAATCTCGGCACTTCCTATTCAGATTATTTCAACAAAGGATTGATGACCGATGCCTGGCTGAGTCAGTGGTATGACAACATCACAAATGTTTTTGGTATCAGTGTGAGCATTCCGATTTTTGAGAAACACAACACAAAGATCAATGTTGAAAAAGCACAAATCAATCAGTCGATGGCTCAAAATCTGATAGAACAACAGAAGCAAACCATTCGCGAGAATGTGCAAACTGCCTATTTCGATGCCAGTTCTTCATTTGAAGCCTACGAAGCTGCGAAAGAAAGCGTTCGTTCAAACGAACTTTCAGTTGATTTTGCACAAAGAAGTTTTGATGCCGGTGTATTGAATCTCTATGATTTGAATATTGCACGAAACAATCTTGTCATTGCCAAATCTCAGCTTGCACAGGCAAAATACAATTTTGTTTTCAGAATGAAGGTACTTGATTTTTATGCCGGAATTCCGCTGACCGCAGGATTGGAATAAATTTATCCGTAATTTTGCAAATCCTTTACGGCTTTAAATTAAAATTTAATCAATGACACTTCTTCACATAGAAACTTCTACAAAAAACTGTTCGGTTGCATTTTCGAAAGACGATAAGATGCTCAGTCTTTGTGAAGAATATGATGACAATTACGGTCATTCCGAAAAACTACATCAGTTTGTCAACTGGGCTTTGGAGGGAGCTGAAATCGAATTGAAAGATTTGGATGGCGTTTGTGTGTCCAAAGGTCCGGGTTCTTTTACAGGATTGAGAATCGGTGTTTCGGCAGCCAAAGGTTTTTGTTTTGGATTGGATATTCCTTTGCTTTCTTTGAATTCACTCGAAATTCTTGCGCAAACTCAAATCGACAAAGATTTTGATTTAATTATCCCGATGATTGATGCCCGTAGAATGGAAGTTTATACGGCAGTTTTTGACGGAAACGGAAATCAAATTTCGGAGATCGAAGCCAAAATCTTAGATGAAAATTCATTTGAGGAATTCAGAGATAAAAAAATTGTCTTTGTCGGCGATGGCGTTGAAAAAAGCAAAGAAATTCTGCAACTGCCCAATGCGGAATTTATAACCGGCATTTATCCATCAGGAGAAAACATGATTGCCTTGGTCGAAGAAAAATTCAGAAATAAAGATTTTGAAGATGTGGCCTATTTTGAACCTTTTTATTTGAAGGAATTCAGAGCGGGGAAGCCAAAGAGGTTGTAAGTAGTAAGAATTATTGCTTTTGGATTTATTATAGTAGTTTTGAGTTTTAAAGGAAAGAGGAAAAAATCATCAAAATGAGAATTGGTTTTATTTTTAAATGTTTGATTCTGATGCTGATTATTCAGCCATTAAATGCTCAAAATAAATTGGATAGTTTATTTAGTGTTCAGGAAGAATACCACTATGAACAGTTTAAAAATGAGAAATTCAAACAATCTAAGAAATTAGAACTCAGTAATGAATTTTCTAAAGAATATGAAAGTCAGGGAGAATATTATTCTACTTATATCATTCTTTATGAGAATTCTGAATATATATATTATTCGATTTTTGAAGGAGGTTTTAATGTGAGTTTTGGAACCTGGAAAAAATTAAATGACAAGCAAATATCGCTTAGCTGGGATAAGGAAAAGACAATATTAAATTATCGGGATAAAGATTTAATT
>CAYFWH010000087.1:0-8846 GCA_964346785.1 uncultured Weeksellaceae bacterium
AAAAATCTCCGGGAATTGGTCCATCTGATTCTATATCAACCATTATATAACTCATGAATCTAAACTTTCAAATTTGTCAATTCCCTTACTTGTCGATAAATATATTTGATTTAACTTCAGTGTTTCTTCTTTGAGAATAGATTTTTCAATTAAAGGTATATGAAGATTAACCGCAAAACATTCATTTCGATTGTAATCTTTTATGAATAGCAAATCTTTCCAAATTGCCACTCCAATTTTATCACAACAATATAGTTGTCTAAATTCCATGTTATTTATATTGATACTGAAAACTTTTTGACCATGCTTGTCACTAAATGCTACAACTAAAATTTCTCTACAAAATTTTAAATAAATACATCCAAATGACATATTCATATTGTCTAATGGCGGATACCAACTTACTAAATAATTACTTTTTGTAAACATTACTAAATCTTTTCCTACTTGATTAAATTTCCACCAAGCTATATCATTTAAAAATTTATCACAATATTTCAGCTCTATATAATTTTCGGCTCCAAAATTATCTTTCCATTCAATCTTATTTGATTTTATTTCAACATCAATATTTAATGCAAATAATTCTTCTTCTATTTGATTCAAAATTTCTGGAATGTGTTGGTTTTCTGTTGTCATAAAATTTCTGCTAACATTTCGGGCGCTCGGCGTTCGACTGAATTTTTACATTAATCTTAGATACGAAGTTAATAATTTTTTCTTTAGAAAAACTCACTACTAAAACTTTAAGATTGAATGACCAAAACTCAATCTAAAAAAAGCAGAGACTTCACCTGCCAGAAAAGTAGTAACCCTGAAATCGACAAATCCATAGCATAAAGACAAATACCGGTTTTCCCGTATGGTCGGAACAGGCTGTCCAACATCGTTTTCATTTTTAGTCTTTTGGGTGAGACGAAAACTTAGTTATTAGCGGTAGTTTTTATTATATTCTTCTTCAAACCCCATAAAGAAATATGAATAAGATTTCAATCTAACATTAGGAAATTTCAATTCAAATTCAGCACTTGTGAAGATGTCAGTTTCAACTTTTTCAGAATTTAGATTGATTACTTGTATTGTTCCTTTGAAATTTTTAATGAAAAATACATTCTCCTCAATTTGTATTTCAGATATAAATCCTTTGTACAAAGATTCAACTTTCAAGTTTTCAATTATGTAAATATTTTCAGAATGTTTTTCACCATATATAATAATAAGTTTATTTTCAAACCAATTTATATAATGAAAACTAAAACCATAATCTGAATGATTGCTAAAAGGTTTCCAGTTTACTATGATTCCATTAGTTTGTCTAATTTTCACCCAACATCTTCCATATTCTTCATCTTGAAACCAAGCAAGTTTATTACCATTTATTGCAATATTCTTTAGTTCAATTTTATGACTTCCCTTTTCACTTTCCCATTGAATTGATTCATTTTCGTTCATAACATCAAATCCCTCATCCCATAGGTTTGATTCAATTTCTTTCCAAAAGTTCATTTAATTTTTCGGTTTAAATTACAGCTAACTATATAATACACGAAGCTAATTCTTTTTCTCAAAAATTCAAAAACTAATCTTCAAAATACAGAGTAAGTCATTTAATAGTAAAACATGAATTTAAAACAAATCTATCATAAAAACACCTTTCAATAAAAAAAAACCGCCTTATCAACGACAAGACGGCTCCGGATTGCTTATTTAAACCCGATTAATTATCTTCTTTTGTAATTTCAAAAGGAGTTTTGCTCATATCAATGGTCGAGATATCGATTCCCAAAGCATCTGCTACGCCTTGTCCATAAGCCGGATCTGCTTTGTAACAGTTCAGGATATGTCTTTTCTGAATGAATTTTGCAGCACCGCCTACTTCTGCAGCTGTATTTTTGAACAACAATTGCTTTTGTTCGTCATTCATGATTCTGAAAAGATTCCCGGGCTGAGTGTAGTAATCGCTGTCATCTTCTCTGAAATCCCAATGGTCGGCATCTCCCGTAATTTCAAGAGCAGGTTCTGTAAATTGTTTTTGCTCTTCCCACTGTCCGTAGCTGTTCGGGAAATAGTGAAGTGTACTGCCTTCGTTGCCATCCACTCTCATTTGCCCGTCTCTGTGCGGATTGTGGAATGGGAATTTAGGTCTGTTCACCGGAATCTGATAGTGGTTAACGCCCAATCTGTATCGTTGTGCATCGCCATACGAGAACAATCTTGCCTGAAGCATCTTGTCAGGTGAGAATCCGATTCCCGGAACTACATTGGCAGGATTGAAAGCTGACTGCTCAACATCTGCGAAATAATTTTCAGGATTTCTGTTTAGTTCCATTACACCTACATCAATCAAAGGAAAATCTCCGTGTGGCCAAACTTTGGTCAGATCAAACGGATTGAAAGGCATATTTTTAGCCTGTTCTTCGGTCATCACCTGAATTTTCAAATTCCATTTCGGGAAATCTCCGTTTTCAATGGCATTGTATAAATCTCTCTGATGACTTTCTCTGTCGGTTGCAATGATTTTCTGTGCTTCTTCGTTGCTCAGGTTTTCAATTCCCTGTGCGGTTTTGAAATGAAATTTCACCCAAACTCTTTCGTTATCAGCATTGATCATACTGAAGGTGTGACTTCCGTAACCGTTCATGTGGCGATAGGATTTAGGAATTCCTCTCTCACTCATCGTGATGGTTACCTGGTGAAGTGCTTCGGGCAACAAAGTCCAGAAATCCCAGTTGTGGTTAGCATCTCTCAGATTGGTTTTCGGGTCTCTTTTCACTGCTTTGTTCAAATCCGGGAAACGGTAAGGATCTCTCAGGAAGAACACCGGCGTATTGTTTCCGGCCAAATCCCAGTTTCCTTCTTCGGTATAGAATTTAATCGCAAATCCACGGATATCTCTTTCGGCATCAGCAGCTCCTCTTTCACCGGCTACAGTTGAGAACCGTACAAAAAGTTCTGTTTCTTTTCCGATTTCAGAAAACATTTTCGCTTTGGTGTACTTTGTAATGTCGTGGGTAACAGTAAATTTCCCAAAAGCTCCCGAACCTTTGGCGTGCATTCTTCTTTCCGGAATGACTTCTCTGTCAAAATGAGCCAGTTTCTCAATAAACCAGAAGTCCTCCATCAGCATGGGGCCTCTTTTTCCTGCGGTCTTAACATTTTGATTTTCTGCAATCGGTCTGCCCGATACAGAAGTCAGTTTTTTCTTTTGATTATCCATAATATTGTGATTTTTAAATTTACACTTCAAACATAATAATAAATATCTATCAATAAACAAATAGTTAATAGATAATATTTATTAAGTTATAAGCAAAGAAGAATTAAAACAAAAAGGAAAAATCTTTAGGAGGGAAGAATTACTGTTAGAAAAAACAGATGATTTCATTTCGGAATTAGTCACTTTTTTTCACAGTATAAATGTGGCTAAAGCCAATTTGAATTTATATCCTTTGTTCGTTGACTGATGCCAACGGTAATTATTATCAACCTGAGTTCGACAATTAAAATTGGGTTTAAATCGCTTAGAAACAATTGATACTGATGATATCACTCAGTTTGGTAGTGTATCTTGGTGATAATTTCTGTTGTTTCATTTTCCAGACTCTTTTCAAATCCTGAGAAGCGAGTTTGATTTTTTGCTGACCAAATTGTGAATTCAGTTGGTCAATGGTTTTCATCAGTGGGATATGTCTTTCATCCCGATTCTCAAAAAGCGAAGTTTGGATATTGTTTTCGGGTGTGAAATCCTGAACGATTACACCTGCTTTTTTGTAATGGTAACCTTCTTTGAAAATTTGCTGTAAGGCGAGTTTTGAAAACTTGCTTAGTTCGATGTTTGAGTGAGTCGGGTAGGGCAGTTGCAAAACGATATTTCGACTGTACTGTGGCAAATCGTTTCGGTGTCTGTTGGTTCTGACAAAGACCATTAGCGAGTTACAGCAGGATTTTTGTCTTCTGAGTTTTTCGGCACAGCTCACTGCAAATGTGCTGATTCTTTCTGCGAGTTCTTCAAATTCGGTATAATCTTTTTCGAATGTTCGTGTACAGGCGATATTTTTTTTGGGTTGAATTTCTTCCAAATCAAGTGTGGGAATTCCTTCCAAATCTTTTTTGAGTCTCAAACCGGTAATGGTCATATTTTTTCTGACCCAGCCATCATCTGCTTGTGTGAAATCATAGGCGGTTGAAATTCCCTGTGAGAGCAACTTTGCAGCGTGTCTCTTTCCGATTCCCCACACATCTTCAATTTTGAGCCATTTCAGTGCTTTGATTCTTTTTTCTTCTGTATCAATAACATAAACTCCTTCGGTTCTTTCCGGAAATTTCTTGGCAATCCGGTTGGCAACTTTTGAAAGTGCCTTTGTCGGAGCAAAACCTACGCTAATGGGAATTCCTGTCCATTTTGTGGTTTGACTTTTCATTTTTTTGCCATAAGCCTGTAAATCGAAATTTTCAAAACCATTAAATTTCAGAAAAGCCTCGTCTATACTGTAAATTTCAATTTCAGGAGAATAATCAGAGAGTATATTCATTACCCGCGCAGACATATCTCCGTAGAGCGGAAAATTGGCTGAAAAAACATTGACATTCCGGCTGATAAAAGTTTTTTCATATTCAAATGCAGGAGCACCCATTGGTATACCGATGATTTTAGCTTCGTTGCTTCTGGCAATGACGCAGCCATCATTGTTTGACAAAACAACGATGGGTTTGCCGTTTAGATCGGGTCTGAAAACCCTTTCGCAGGAGGCATAGAAATTATTACAATCAATCAGTGCAAACATTTTCAGACATCTTTAATCACATGGGTAACAATTCCCCAAATCAGGAAATCGTTTTCATCGGTTATTTTTATGGGTTTATATTTCTCGTTTTCGGGCACCAGCCAGACTTCTTCTTTTGTGATTTTGATTCGCTTGGCTGTAAATTCACCATCTATAAAACAAACTGCGATTTTTCCGTTTAGCGGTTCCAGACTTCGGTCTATAATTAATAAATCACCATTGTCAATTCCTGCATTTTTCAGAGAATCACCTTTGACTCTTCCGTAAAAAGTAGCCGAGGGATGTTTGATCAGGTGTTTGTTCAAATCGATACTCAAATCTATAAAATCCAGTGCAGGAGAAGGAAACCCGGCACTGATGCCGTCACCGGCAAGTGGCAGTTTGAGTTCGGTTGAAGTATCAGCCGAATAAATATCAATGAAATCACCATTGTGTAATTTTAAAGCACTCATTTATTTGAAAATCAGTTGTTTGTTGTTTTTGGAGATTGTCGTCTTCCGGAATACCGATAACAGTTGCGCAAGGTACAATCTATCCTGCTTAATTTATTCAATTTCTATCACTTGTTTCACTTTCTCCCAAACTTCATTAATCGGGTCGCCTTTGCTACTGAAGCCGGTATGTATCCACTGACCGCCTTCTATTTTGTCATCAAAAACAAGCGAAGCTCCAACCCGGGTATTGTCTTTTGAGAAGAATTTGATATTTTCAGTGTATTTTCCATTTTCGAAAGTATAAGTGCCACCACCGGTTCCCATAAATTTATTTTCTGCCGGATCGATCGCAAACCACTGAAAATAGCTTCCGGTCAGAAGTTTCAGTGTTTTTCGGGTTCCGGTGTGATTGATTTTTACAAATTCACCGTTTACATTTCTTCCGCTGATTTGCCAAACTCCTGCCAATTGAGATTTTCCGTCATCGATTCGAGTAAAGTTCAGATAATCAATCATTAATGTTTTTTCGTCTTTTAATTCAAAATGAAAATCAAACGAATTTAATTCTTTGACTGAAGTGTTAAACTCAAGGTTGACTTTGAGTAAATCATCTTCTATTTTGAGTGTTCCGCCGCTGGTTTCAATAAATTCTGTTGGGGTATAAACTGTTCTCGAAATGTAGTTGTCCTGAATCAGAATCAGGATTGATGACTGTTCGTTTTGGTTGATCCAGGCACCGCTCAAATCCTGAGCCAACACCGGATTTACAGTCAGAAAAAAGAAGCTGCACAAAAAAATAAAACTTTTCATTTGCTATGGTTTTTAAACTTTGACAAGTTACAATTTTTTTTAATTGGCAAGGCTGTTGATATATTGGTTTTCATTTTCAATCATTTTTTTAACTTCGCAGTTCATTAATGTAAGATGAAAAGTATTTGCGTATTTTGTGCTTCTGGTTTGGGAAATAATCCGGTTTATGGAGAAAAGGCTTTTGAGCTCGGGAAACTGCTGGCAGAAAAAAATATAGCTACGGTCTATGGTGGTGCAAAAATTGGAGTGATGGGAAAACTTGCCGACGGTGCTTTATCTGCCGGTGGTAAGGTTTTGGGTATTATTCCAGATTTTTTGAAGAAAAAAGAAATCGCACACAATGGCCTGGCAGAATTGATCACGGTGAAGACTATGCACGAAAGAAAAGCTCTGATGCAGGAAAAATCGGATGGTTTTATCACTTTGCCCGGTGGATTTGGAACGATGGAAGAATTGTTCGAAATTCTGACCTGGGGGCAACTCGGATTACACCGAAAACCAATTGGAATTTTGAATGTAAACGGGTATTATGAGCCTTTGATTCAATTAATTGATAAAATGATTGAAGAAGGATTGCTTAGAGAGGATTTTAGAAAAATGTTACTTATCAGCGATTCTGCTGATGAATTACTCGATAAAATGGAATCTTATATTTTGCCTTTTGTTCCGGTGCTCGATGCACAAAAAATTATGTAAGAATTAAATTATGACTAGAACACACTTGATATTTTTATTTGTATTTATTTTTAATCTGCTTAGTGCGCAGGAATTACTGATTCCGTTTAAAAAATCAAATCATTTTGGGTTGGTGAATCAGGATGGGAAAACTGTGGTTGAACCTGTATATAATAGTCTCAACTGGCTGACCGGAAAATATTTTGCATCTGTAATTGAAAAAGACGGAGTCGAAATGAGAGGTTTATTTTACAGAGATAAGGAAATCATCAAACCTCAACCTGCCTATTTTTACAGGGTAATGCCCGAAATGATGATTATGGGTGCTTTGAAAGAAAGTAAAGAACACAATACCAAATCAGCTTTTGTACTTTATGATTCAAACGGTAATAAAATAGAATCTGCAGAATTCAGAAAACTGGAAATGATTGCAACGGCAGGACAGAGCAATTTGAATCCCGGCAAACAACGGTATGCACTTTTGTATTCAGAAAACTTTGACCGGACAACCGGGATTTTTATTTATGACGCTGATGAAAAGAAAATAAAAGAATGGTTTTTTGAATCGGTTACAGAGTTCAAAACACTTGACAAAAGTAAAATCGGAGATATTTATTACATAAGTTATACAGATGCTCAAAATAAGGCTCAGAGAAAAACAATTACAATTACAAAAGAGTACTTCGGATTTGATGATTTGGTTGGTGAAATTCCTGAAAAACAAGTGGTCGGAACAAGTGAACAACCGATTGTGAAATCTGAAACTGTAAAATCAAATAAAGTCAAAAAAACGCTTTACAAAGAAGAAAACGGCGAACTGGTGATGAAAATCGGTGAAGAAAGTCAAAAAATAAATTTACCAAAAGGAGTAGTGCCAATTTTTAAACACAATAAAATTAAGAATCAGGCCGGTAATTTAATTTTCGTTGAAAATGAAAAATACGGATGGATAAATGATGGAGAATTAACGCCTGCTATTTATGATTCTCTGGTTTATTTTGGTAATGACTATTATCTTGGTTGTCAGAAGAATGGAGGAAAAATGAGTTGTGGCACCTTTGATTTGAATTTTAACCCGGTTATTCCAATGGAGTACGATTCGGTTTTGGGTATTATGAAAAGATTTGAATTTTTGCCACAACGCGGAACTGCCAATCATTCACTGGAAATTAATGAGAAAAGTAAATCCGGGGGTAGTGATGAACTTTCGTATTCAGTTCCTGCTTTTGCGAATGTTGTCGCTTACAAGAATGGAAAAGCCAGTTTGCTGAAACTGAACGGCAGTAAAATTCTGATGAATGGTTCTGATGAAGTTGGTCAAACTGGTCTAAATATACCGGCTGAGGTTAGTACAGATTTTATTATTTTGAAAAAAGATGGTTTGTACGGATTGATTTTTTCGGTTCCGGATGTAGAGTCAGGCGCAAATATCCAGCAAATAACGGAACCTGTATTTGAACTGTTTCCGGCATTTTTAATAAAAGATTACTACGAACAGAAAGGACAACTATTGATTGGTCTTTTCAACGAAAACGGACATTTTGAAGCTTATGCCACCGATTTTGGAGTAGTTTATTCAGATTAATGTTAATGCTGTGATTTTTTTCAATAGTCAGTGGAAAACGATTAAATTAGCAGTCCAATAAATCACGGAATGAAAATAGGTATAGTTTGTTATCCGACATACGGCGGGAGCGGAATAGTGGCAACAGAGCTCGGAATGGATTTGGCAGAAAGAGGTCATGAAGTACATTTTATCAGCTCGAGTCTGCCTGCGAGCGCTTGCCTTGATAAGGAATTTAAGTTAATCAAGTAACGTTTGATTATTTGTTCCCTTTCAGGATGGTCTTCTAACCAACCTTTCCCTTTTTGAAGTAATTTTTCAACTTCGTTTTCACTTACAAAATAATGTTTGTCGTTGTCCAAAACCGGAATTAAAACATACAAGTGAGAAAGCAATTCCTTTGTGGTTATTGTATGTTCAAGCTTTAAGGAGAAGTATTTACTGTCGCCCCATTCAGGAAATTTGGCATCTAAGGTATGTCGTTTCAATTCCACTCTATAACCAAGCGGTTCAAATAATTTTCGGATTAGAATCTCACCGCCTTTTGGTGCGGGAACGGAAGCAATTGATACTTCAAAC
>CAYFWH010000087.1:8856-9122 GCA_964346785.1 uncultured Weeksellaceae bacterium
CCCTACTCACTTGCTCTGAGCACGCTGATTGTCAATGTGGCGCAAACATACGGCCTGGATTTGATTCATGTTCATTATGCAATACCGCATGCCTATGCAGCCTATTTCGCAAAACAGATTCTGAAAGATAAAGGTATCAATCTTCCGGTAGTTACTACGCTTCACGGGACTGACATAACTTTGGTTGGCAATCATCCGGCATATAAGCCGGCAGTTGAATTTTCGATCAATCAATCAGAGTGGGTGACTTCGGTTTCTGAAGATTT
>CAYFWH010000088.1:0-9038 GCA_964346785.1 uncultured Weeksellaceae bacterium
TCAAAGCCCGTGGTGTTGAGGATATCCTCATTACTGCCACAGACAATTTGAACGGCTTTTCTTCCCTCTGCTGCAGCGAGTAAAGTAATAAATTAAGATTCAGGATGTCAGTCAGGCTTTCTGCGGGAATTGGATTTTTATCCGTATAATCAGAATTTATTTGGAACTATACTATCCTCTCTTTATTATTGTCAAAAACGCTATGCTTATTTTGTGTATTTTTGTAATCCACAATTAAAAAAACTGATTATGAAAAATCTATTTTTAGGCTTAGTGATGCTTGCCGGGATTGGAACTTCAGCACAGCAGTCCAATAAAAAAATTGAAACTCTTTTTGCTGAGTATCTGACCATTAAGGATGCGCTGGTAACAGACAATGCAGCAAAAGCATCGGATGCGGCCGGGAATTTTGTTCAGTCGCTGGCAGCTATTGACACCAAAACAATTGCTGTTGAAAAATCAAATGCACTGAAAACCGATGCCTCCGTCATACAGCAGTCTAAAGATATCAAAATACAACGAAAATCTTTTAATTCCTTATCCGACAATATGGTTGAACTGATGAAAGACCAAAAGATTTCATCAACCATCTTTGTGCAATACTGTCCGATGGCCAAGGCACAGTGGATGAGTAGTAAAAAGGAAATCAGAAATCCGTATTATGGCAAATCCATGCTCGAATGCGGTTTCGTGAGCTCTGAAATAAAATAAGCCATTTTCAATTACTTAACCTGCTATTAATCAGTTATGTAGTTGTAATTGATTGAAAGTCAACAAAAAATTCTGTAATTATATGATTTTGTATTCTTTTTATTATTTACTTTTGCTTTACCTAAACCTATATTTATGAAATCAATTTTCTTATTATTCGCTTTTGCGATAAGCACTTTGTGTCTCTCGCAATACACCGCAGAATTTCGGTCTAATGGTTCCGGTAATTGGGAGACCGCCGATACTTGGGAAGTAAAATATGACGGTGATCTGGATTGGCATCCTGCGGATGAAGTTCCGGGAGCATCCGGGCACAGTGGTGTTTCTGTTGAGATACAATGTAAACATGTGGTCAATATTCCTTTGACAAATAGCGAAACAAAAACATTTAAAATAGAAAAGCTATCGGTATTTGGAGCTTTAAAATTAACTAATTCAGGAAACGACTCGAAACCTCAAGTAACAATTAACACAGACAATAATTTTTTGTTCTTAATTAAAGGGGGATTCGTTACCATCGCCCAAAAAGTAATTTTTCAATTACCGGCAAATACTATTATTTCAGTTAATAAATATGATGATAACAATATTTTTTGTCCTGAAAATACTCCTGGTGATTTTGTTCTCGGATTCAATCCGGATGGCTGCGATAATAGTCGTCCTACTATTAAAATAGGTGAAATTGAATATACATGTCAAGAAAAGCACCCAAGTATATATGACATTAATAACAATAGCGGAACCGCAATCGGTGCATTAGGCGCAGCTAATCCGTCAATCGTTTGCTATTACGATGATGCTAAAGTTCCAGATATTATTGCAAGTTATATGAATTATACCGGAGACAATAATGTAACATATACGCTGACATATGTTAGCAGGCCATCCGATAGTAATTTTCCAACCAATTTTTCAAAAAGCGGAATTATTAACAAAACTGCACCACAGGCAACCATATCTTTAGGACAGGCTTTGGATAAACCCGGTGATTATAAATTTAAACTGAATGTTACAGTAAGTGGTGACGAAACAAAAACGAATGACGGCTATATAACCATCAGAAAAGGAGATGAAAGTGTTTTTGCTAATGGTGAATGGGATGTAGATAAAGGTCAACCTACCTTATTTAACGGTTTATCTGCGGTGATTAACAGTGATTATGATACAAGCACTGAAGGTTCATTTGATGCCTGTTCCTGTGAAGTGAAATCGGGAAAAACACTTACCATCGGAACAGATGATTATGTTCGTTTGTTAGGCAGAATGAAAAATGACGGAACCGTAATTGTAGAAAATGATGGCAATCTGGTTCAGATATATAATGATGCAGTTAATACCGGTGATATCAGCGTACAAAAGAAAATCAATTTTTCGACTGAAAGAAAACAATACAACTTTTTGACATCACCGGTAGTTGACAACAACAAGAATTTTAAAAATAATTTTTACGATGGTGGTGTAACCGCCCCAAGCGTACAGGAATACAATACCGCTACCTACTATTTTGATGAAGTGTCCGGTCAGTTTATATCCGGTAAGGGCTATGCTGTCAAGGAAGCCACAAGTGGAACGCCTTTAGGAAAACTTACAGGAATTCCTTTCAACGGCTTGCTTTCTTATCCTTTAAATACAGCAGGAGGTGGTTTCAACCTGGTTGGAAATCCATACCCGTCTAATATTGATCTTGTTGAATTGTATAATGACAATAAAACCAAAATAATGCCCACCTTCTATTTCTGGGACAACAGAGGCAATCAAGAAATGTATCAGCAAGGCTCAAGTTACAACGGCGACAGTTATGCAAAATACAATGCTCTGAATGAAACAGGAGTAACCGCATCTGCACCAAATGCACCAAGCTCAGAACCAAGAATTCCAACCAAAGATGTAAAAGTCGGAACCGGATTTATGGTTCAGGCAACAGCTTCCGATTCACTGAATTTCAAAAATGCTCACAGGTTAGTTGACAACAGCGGCCCCGGATTTTTTGGCAAAGGCGGCAATCAGGGCACCCAAAAAGACAGATACTGGCTGACAATGACCAGTCCGGATGATATTCAGGTGATGAACGCTGTAGTTTATTTTGAAGGTGGTAAAAATGATTTCTGGATTGATGATAGCGAAAGTTTCCTTGGCTCAGACGACATCTACACCCTGGCCGAAGGCAACCGGCTGAGCATTCAGGGAAGGGCTCCATTTGCGGATACAGACGAGCTGCCATTGGGTTACAAAGCATTTAAAGATGGCACCTATGTGATTTCGGTCTATCAGTCAGAAGGTGTATTTGCAGATGGTCAGCAGATTTATCTGATCGATAAACTGCTGAACAGAACAGTGAATTTGAGCGAAAAACCCTATAAATTTCTGACCCGCCCAGGAATGACAGATAATCGTTTTATGATTGTATATAAACCCGGTACTTCCGGAATTGATATTGAAGCACCGAAGGAAGAAATCAGCGGAAATGAAATTTTGATTACAAAAAGAGATAATCAGTTGATTATCAATTCAAGCCGGGATAAAATTACAGAAATTGAATTCTTTAATCTGAACAACGTTTCGGTTTATAAGAAATCAAAAATCGGTTCAATCGAATTTTCAATAAATACTAACCGTTTCAGAAATCAGATCTTTGTAGTTGTTGTAACTACCGAAAAAGGTGAACATAACAGCAAGAAAATTGTAATAAATTAATACCAATCTAAAAAAATCTCAAAATTATTGGTAGTATCTCATTAACTGTGTAAGTTGAAAAGTTATTCTGGAATTTTTTTGAGTTCCTTCAAAAAACTCAAAATAAATTACGGAAATAACTTTTTTGATTAATTTTAAACATTATACAGTTATGAAAAAAGATGAATTATTAAACGACAAGGAGTTTTTAAAACACATAGAGAAAATTACTGGTCTAAACTAAAATCCATCTACATTAACAACTAAAATTCAATAGAATACAGATATATTCTTATATTCGTAGGAAGATTTTTATTTATGAAAACTTCTATCTCAATCCTTCTTTTTACATTTTCAATACTGGTTTTGGGACAAACTCCGGCTTATGAAAATTGGAAAAATATTTCAAAAGGCAATATCAATTTACAACCCGAATATGGAAATATCGTTAAAACTGAAGAGCAATTAAGTGCTGATCAGGGTTTTATAACCGATATTTTAAAACACTACAAAACAAAGGAAGAAGCAAGCGAAGAGTTGGTTAAGCTCGGTATGAATTATCTTTATAATAATGCCGACTTTGAAACGGCAATGAAAAGATTTAATCAGGCTTATTTGCTTAACAGCAATAATCCAAATGTCTATTATGGTTATGGTTCAATATTTTTTAATTTGGGAGCATTCGATGAAGCGAGAATCTATTACGAAAAAGGGTTGAAAATCAATCCTGAACATTCCGGGATTCTCACAGACTATGCAACTATCTTTCTTGCGGCTTATTATGAAACCGGAAATAATGCAGATTTGATCCAAGCAAAAGAATATTTAGAGAAATCACTGAAAGCTGATAATAAAAACTCTGATACAATTTATAAGCTTTCAATTGTCAGCATGTATCTGGGTGAATGTAAAAATGCTAAAAATTATTTGAAGTCGGCTAAGAAACTTAAAAACCCGAATGTTACCGCGGCTTTTGAACAGGAATTGAGTGCAAAGTGTGATTGATTATGAGAAATCATTTTCTTGTTATACTTATTTTAACTCTTTTGTTTTCTTGTGGACAGAAAGATTCCAGCGGGAATGTTCCGGCTGAAAGTACTACAATTTCAAAAATCAAAAATGCTTCTTATGTAGAAAATGAAGGACAAATCAATCATAATATTCATTGCCGTTTTGACAACCAAATGTCAGGTTTGGGAGAAGGTTTAGTAATTGTCCCTTCAAAATTCGAAATCTACAACGACAGTTTATTGACTATAAAACACGCAAATTGGGATATGTATGAAGACGAAAGCAAAATAGATGTATGTCCAAAATTCTTCAAACCTGATTATGGAATTATGCACTTTGTTTACATCGGGCAAACGGAAAAAGCATATAAAGTTTTAGTTAACTATTCCGACATTAAATATCTGCCAAAAACAAAAGATTATGAATTTGAAACCTGGGAAAATTATATTTTACAATCTTATGGAATTAGAAGAAAAACCACAGAAAACGGCGACATAGAAGAAAATTTGCCACTGAGAACGAAGCCTAACGAAAATGCTGAAACATTGAAAATCCCAAGTGGCTTTGAGATGTTTTGTCCGATTGAATTAAAAGGTGATTGGGTAAAAGTAAAATACGACTGTTTCTATAATGTTGAAGATAATCCGCACGACGGAGAACCATGTTATGAGTTTATACAAGAATGCAACAACACATTAACAGGTTGGTTGCGATGGCGACAAGAAAATAAATTACTTATTGATATATTTATGATGCCATAACAAGAATAAAGACTTTGTTTCCTGAAAGGATTTAGGCTTTTTTAGAAAAATGATTGAAATGGATTTCGATAACCGCAAGAGTTAATTTCAATTTGCGGTAAATAAACACGCTATTCACCGCAAATTTGCGGTGAATAGCCTTAATCCAAAATCCCTTACATATCTCTTCATTTGATTCTTTGCTATTTCCTGTAAACCTTTTACCTTTAGGCCTTCAAAAAACACACAATTTAAAAAATCAGACAATGGAATTACCCTGGATTGAACCCTATAAAATCAAGATGACCGAAGAAATTCATGTTTCAACACTCGAAAACCGTGAGAAATGGATTGAAGAAGCCGGTTACAACCTTTTTAATCTGGCAAGCGACCAGGTGATTGTGGATTTGCTGACCGACAGCGGTACGGGCGGGATGTCCGATAAACAGTGGGCTGAAATAATGATTGGTGATGAGAGTTATGCCGGTTCAAGGTCTTATTCAAAACTAAAGAATGTAGTCAATGAAATCCTTGGTTTTCCTTTCGTACTGCCAACCCACCAGGGCCGTGCAGCCGAAAATGTTTTGTTCAGCGTTATCGTAAAAGAAGGAATGGTGGTTCCCGGAAATTCACACTTCGACACCACCAAAGGTCATATCGAATTCAGAAAAGCAAGCGCGATTGATTGTACGATTGATGAGGCTTTTGATATGAAAGACCTGAGTCCATTCAAAGGAAATATCGATCTGAATAAATTGGAAGAAGTTTATAAAACCCATCCAAAAGAGATGATTCCGCTTTGTCTGATTACAGTTACCTGTAATTCTTCGGGCGGTCAGCCGGTTTCTATGGCGAACATCAAAGCGGTTAGAGAATTATCGGATAAATATGGTATTCCGGTATTTTTTGATGCAGCCAGATTTGCTGAAAATGCTTATTTTATCAAAGAAAGAGAAGAAGGTTACAAAGACAAAACCATCAAGGAAATCGTAAAAGAAATGTTTTCTTACGGCGACGGATTTACGATGTCGGCTAAGAAAAACGGATTGGTCAACATCGGTGGTTTGCTGGCATTCAGGGACGAAAACCTGTATCGTGCCAGTGGAAATATGGGAATTATCTACGAAGGTTATCTGACTTATGGCGGTTTGGCTGGAAGAGATTTAGGTGCTTTGGCTGAGGGTCTGATGGAATCGACTGAATATTCATTTTTGAAAGCCCGTGTGGGACAGGTTGAATATCTTGGCAACAAACTGATTGAATATGGGATTCCAGTGCAACGGCCGATTGGAGGTCATGCCGTTTTCGTTGATGCGTTGAGTTTTTTCCCTCATATACCTCAATCCGAGTATCCGGCTCAGTTGTTGGGCGTAGAGCTTTACAAAGAGGCAGGTGTGAGAGGAGTCGAAATCGGAACTTTACTGGCAGACCGTGATCCTGTGACCCGCGAAGAAAGATATCCAAAAATGGAATTGCTCAGACTGGCGATTCCACAGAGAACTTATTCTTTTAAACACATGGATTACATCGCCGCTGCCCTGAAGAATGTATTTGACCGGAGAGACGAAATTAAATCCGGTTTTGAAATCGTCTGGCAGGCAGAAATTCTGAGACATTTTACGGTGAAATTGAAGAAAAAATAAAACATTCCGAAAAAATCGGCTTCAAAAACTTCGGCAGCCTTTCCGGTATTTCAAAATACATGGTACACTGTACGCTTTACATTGTACAATATATTTATATTTGTATCAAATGTTGATAAGAGAACACATAAGCAAAGATTTCACACCGCCTAAAATCGGGCAGACTGTTGGATATGCACATGATCTGGTAGAAAAACATGGTTTGAACAACATTCCTGTTGCTGACGGAAAATTTATTTCGGGAAGCGTTTCCAGAGAAACCCTTGAGGAATTTGAGTCGGATACAAAATTATCAGAACTCAGTGAGTATTTTGATTATTGTCTGATTAATGAGAAATCATCACTGCTTGATGCTGTACAGGAATTCAACAAGCTCACTGCCAATGTACTTGCGGTGGTCAATCAGGAAAATCAATTTGTCGGATTTTTATTACTGGAAGATGTAATAGCAGGTTTATCGTCAATGCCTTTATTCAGTGAATCCGGATCGGTTTTGATTGTTGAAATACCTTTAAAAAAACTTTCTTTCAGTGAAATTTCAAATATCACCGAAAGCAACAATGCAAAACTTATCGGTTTATTTGTAATTGAATACAATGATGACAATGTGAGAGTTGCAGTTAAGACTATCACCGACAACCTTACTTCTGTCGGTGAGACATTCGAAAGATTTGACTACAAAGTAATTTACAAATCATTCAATGATGAAAAAGAAGAACTGATGAAAGAGAGGTTTAATCAACTGATGAAATATCTCGATATATAGATGAAAATAGCGATTTACGGTCTCAAGGCTTCTGCTGATCAATTCAGCATTTTTCGGGAATTCTTTGACAAAATGGATTCAGAGAAAATAGAAATTTCAATTTTTTCAGAATTCAAAGATATTCTCAAAAATCAGTTTCCAATTAATTTTGACAATTATTCTGAATTCAGTTCATATACTGATTTAGGCAGTGAATTCGACTTTTTCTTCACTTTTGGCGGAGACGGGACCATATTAAGTGCAGCCACTGTAATTCAGGACAAACAAATACCGATAGTCGGCATCAATACGGGCAGGCTGGGTTTTCTTGCTGCCATCAATTCAGAATCTCTTTTTGATGTTTTGGACGACATATTAAAAGGCGACTATATCATCAGCAGCCGGTCATTGATTTCGGTTCATTCCAACGAAATCGAACTTGATTTTCCATTTGCATTGAATGAAATCTCGGTTACAAGAAGAGAAACCACGAGTATGATTACAGTAGAAGCGTGGTTGAACGGAGAATATTTGAACAACTACTGGGGCGACGGTTTAATCGTAGCTACTCCCACCGGTTCCACCGGTTACTCGCTTAGTTGCGGCGGCCCGATAGTTCATCCAAAAAACGAAGTATTTATTGTAACTGCAATTGCACCTCACAATCTGAATATCAGACCATACATTATTTCAGACGACAGTGAGCTTGATTTAAAAATAAACAGCCGTGAAGGTGAGTATTTCCTGTCGCTGGATTCGAGAAATAAACCATTGCCGTCAAATGTGAAACTTCATTTAAAAAAAGCGGGTTTCAGACTGAATGTAGTAGTCCCGAAAGATTTAACCTATCTCACTACTTTGAGAGACAAGATGTTTTGGGGGTCTGATAAAAGAAATTAAAATCAGAAATTTTTCTTAATTTTTGTTAAAGCATACAGCAAGCTGCTATATTTGTTTATATTTGTCGCTTAATAGAAAAAGAATGCAACATTTTAACTAAATTTCCGTTGAAATTTGCATATTTGTTCTAATATTAAATATGAGAAATTTACTTTTTTTAGCTTTTGGACTTTTATTCTCGATATCTTATGCACAAAGACATGAGATTGGGGTATTTATCGGAGGTTCAAATGTCATAGGGGATATAGGTAAATCCAATTACATAAATCCTACACCGGTTTCATATTTCACAGATGAAAGAATCGGCAGAGTTCCTTTCGCATTGTTGCTCCCGAGTAATATAGAAGAACGAGCGAGTCTCCCTACAAATATAACGTTGTTGAAGGTTCATTGATTTTTGAGTACAACTTCTTGAACATCAATGATTATGACGGGAGCAGACACTCTCCATATATTTTTGCCGGGGTAGGTGCATTTATGTATGACAAAATGCTTTATACGGTTAATCAGTCATTTGCAAGAGATGAAAAGGGTGTGATTTTGGATCCTCCGTCAATTCACACTGAAATTGAAGCTAAAAAAGAAAAAGAAACTATGTTTACAATACCATTCGGG
>CAYFWH010000089.1:0-8999 GCA_964346785.1 uncultured Weeksellaceae bacterium
TAGAGCAAAGGACTGAAAATCCTTGTGTCCCTGGTTCGATTCCTGGAGGCACCACTTTCAAAGCCCTGACTGAAAAGTCGGGGCTTTATTTTTTTTACTTAATTGGATTTCCTTAAAATCAACCTGATTTATTTATTGACCGATTCTTTTTTAGTTTTATCTTTGATAAATCTTAATAAAAGATTTATTTATGTCAATTATCAAAATAGGAATCGTCGGTTATGGAAATCTTGGAAAGGGTGTGGAAAAAGCAATTTTTCAAAATCCGGATATGGAACTAACCGCTGTTTTCACCCGTCGTACACCCGAAAATATTAATTGTTCCGCTTCTGTTTTTTCAATCGATAAATTGGCTGATTTCAAAGATAAAATAGATGTAATGATTCTTTGTGGAGGTTCTGCAAAAGACTTGCCTGTTCAGACTGCAGAAATTGCCAGAATGTTTCATACCGTTGACAGCTTCGATAACCATTCACATATCCCCGAGTATTTTCAAAGAGTAGATGAACAAGCCAAAAAACATCAAAAACTCTCTCTGATTTCTACCGGTTGGGACCCGGGTTTGTTTTCATTGATGCGTGTTTTGGGAGAATCCGTTCTGCCACAGGGAAAAACATACACTTTTTGGGGAAAAGGCCTAAGTCAGGGACATTCAGATGCTGTCCGCAGAATACCGGGTGTGAAAATGGCTGCACAATATACTATTCCAAACGAAAATGCTTTGCAAAAAGTCAGAAACGGCGAACAACCCGAATTCAAAGTTCCTGAAATGCACAATCGGGTTTGCTATGTCGTTACCGAAAATGATGCAGATAAAACTCAAATCAAGAACGATATCGTAACCATGCCCGATTATTTCAAACCTTATCATACCGAAGTTCATTTTATCTCTGAACAAGAGTTTTTAGCCAATCATCGGGAAATGCCACACGGAGGCCGGGTTTTGCGCAGTGGCGAATCAGGTGGCGGAAAAAAACAAATTTTTGAATTCAGTCTGAATTTAGAAAGCAATCCCGAATTTACTTCATCGGTTTTGGTTGCTTATGCCAGAGCCGTTCACCGGTTAAGCCAAAAAGGAGAAATTGGTGCAGTCAGCGTATTTGATATTCCTCTTGGATATCTCTCTCAAAGATCTGACGAAGATTTGAGGAAGTTTTTATTGTAGTTTTAATCTGTTTATTTAGGTTAGAAATTAATTTCTAAACAAAGCAATATAGTCCTCAAAAACAAAGATTCTGTCTCTTTCGTTTCCGGTTATCTCATTCAAAATTTGCCGTTTTTCCAATTCATCTATTAATTTATAGGTCGAAGCCAGCGTTTTTCCTGTGATTTGACTAATTTCCTTTGCATTCATCACCGGTTTTTGATAGAGTTGTTCAATGATTTTATGTGCATCCGAAACCCGCGGACCCAGGTTTTTTAACCTGAATTCCAAAGATTTTTGCAATTGCAGAATATCATCAAAAGTTCTGACTCCTTTTTGTGAAGTCTCGATTACTCCGGTCAGAAAAAATTTTATCCACTGACCAAGCGCCTGATTAGTTCTTGCTTTCATCAGATGGTCGTAATACTGCATACGGTTTCGTTCAAAATAATCGGACAAATAAAGAATCGGGCTTTTCAAAATCCCGGCGCTTACCAAAAAAAGCGTAATCAATAGTCTTCCGACCCTGCCATTTCCATCCAAAAACGGATGAATGGTTTCGAATTGATAATGGATAATTGCAGTTTTAACCAAATCAGGAAGTTGAATCTGACTGTTATTTGCAAATTTCTCCAAATCAGAAATTAAAGCAGGAACTTCATTGAAAATCGGTGGAACAAAAGTAGCTTCATTGATATTTGCACCGCCAATCCAGTTTTGACTCGTTCTGAATTCACCCGGCATTTTATGCTCACCTCTGACACCTTTCAACAAAATTTTGTGGGTTTCTTTTATCAGTCTTGAAGAAAACGGAAGCTTATGAAGCATGTCCACAGCTTCTTTCATTGCGGTTATATAATTCTGAACTTCTTCCCAATCGTTACGGTCTTCGGTTTTTATTTCCTGTTTGGTCAAAAATGTTTCTTCTATATTGGGTTTGAGTCCCTTCTATTTTCGATGATTGAGTCGCTTCTTTAGCAATGTGCATTTGAATGTATAAATCAATATTTACATATTCAGAATACATATCCAATCTGCCCAAACTCCTGTCCGCCGTACTCATCAGCTGAATCAATTCCATATCATTAATCTCCCAAATCCGATTGACGAATTCGGGCTGAAAACTTTTATAATAACCCTGATTGATAAATTTTCCTGATTTAAAATTTCTCATAAAACTAAAATTAGGTGTTTCGCTATTTTACTTTTATACAAATATATAAAATAAAGATATTTACTATTATAGTTTTTCTATAAAAAATATAATAGAAATTTTTCTGTTTTAGTTTTTATTGATTTTGTAAAATAGCTTAAAATGAATCGGTTCAGTTGGAATTAATCTAAATTCGATATAATTCTGATTTTATAAGCTAAGTGCAGCTAAAAATTCTAATGTGAACCTGCCACTCTGTCACCAAATTCACTTCGGATTTAAATTTGCAAATAGGTTTGTAAACAAATTAGAATATGGATTTTAATCAATATACAATCAAATCAAGAGAAGCCGTTCAGAAAGCACAGCAAATCGCTGTGTCTATGGACAATCAGGCGATTGAGCCCGCTCACTTGCTCAAAGGAATGCTGGAAACAGAACAGGATGTATTGAGTTTCATCATTGAGAAGCAGGGCGGAAATGTCAATTATATCAAAGATGAATTAACTGACATTATTTCACGATTTCCAAAAGTTCAGGGTGGTTCCGGAAATCATCTTTCAAATGAAACCAACAAGATTTTGATAACCGCCATGGATGAGGCCAAAAAGATGAAAGACGAGTTTATCAGCCTGGAACATCTTTTACTGGGAATTCTGAAAAACACAAATAATGTTTCTCAACTGCTGAAAGATCAGGGATTGAATTATGACAATACCGTTCAGGTGATTGCCGAATTGAGAAAAGGTCAAAGAGTTACTTCCGAAAGTGCGGAAGACAATTACAATTCACTCGAAAAATATGCAAGAAATTTGACCAAACTCGCTGCAGAGGGAAAGTTAGATCCGGTAATTGGCCGTGATGATGAAATCCGAAGAGTTCTACAGATTTTGTCGAGAAGAACCAAAAATAATCCTATCCTGATAGGTGAGCCGGGAGTTGGTAAAACCGCGATTGCAGAAGGAATTGGCCACCGTATCATCAGTGGTGATATTCCCGAAAATCTGGCGAATAAAAAGTTGTTTTCGTTGGATATGGGTGCTTTAATTGCCGGTGCCAAATACAAAGGTGAGTTTGAGGAAAGGCTGAAATCTGTTATTAAGGAAGTGACGGAATCCAATGGCGAAATCATTTTGTTCATCGACGAAATCCACACTTTGGTAGGAGCCGGTGGTGGCGGAGAAGGTGCGATGGACGCGGCCAATATTCTGAAACCTGCCTTGGCAAGAGGTGAATTGAGGGCGATCGGTGCAACGACTTTGAACGAATATCAAAAATACTTTGAAAAAGACAAAGCTTTGGAAAGAAGGTTTCAGCAGGTTTTGATTGAAGAACCTGATGAAGAATCTGCAATTTCAATTCTGAGGGGAATCAAGGAAAAATACGAAGTTCACCACAAAATCAGAATCAAAGATGAAGCGATTATAGCCGCTGTTCAGTTGTCAACACGATATATTGCCGACCGTTTTTTGCCCGACAAAGCGATTGACCTGATGGATGAGGCCGCTGCCAAACTAAGGATGGAAATGAATTCCAAACCCGAAGAATTGGATATGCTGGATCGAAAAATCATTCAATTGGAAATTGAGATTCAGGCAATTAAAAAAGAAAATGATGAAAAGAAACTGAATTTATTAAAAGAAGAATTGGCGAATTTACAGGCCGAAAGAACCGAATTGAATGCGAGGTGGTCCGAAGAAAAAGGAAAAGCGGATGAAGTTCAGCAAGCCAAAAAGAAAATTGAAGAACTGAAATTGCAGGCCGAACAAGCAGAACGATCCGGTGATTATGAAACCGTGGCAAGAATTCGTTATGAGTCTCTAAAAAAGGAAGAAGATAAATTGAAAGAATTAGAAACTCAGTTGGCGGAAGAAAAACAGAACAAACTCGTAAAAGAGGCTGTGGATGCGGAAGATATAGCGGAAGTGGTTTCGAAATGGACTGGAATCCCGGTCAATAAAATGATGCAGAGCGAAAGAGAAAAACTCCTTCATTTGGAAGAGGAATTACACAAAAGAGTTATCGGGCAGGATGAAGCTTTGCAGGCGGTGGCTGATGCTATCCGTCGAAGCCGTGCCGGATTGAGCGATGAAAAACGACCGATTGGTTCCTTTCTGTTTCTTGGCCCGACCGGTGTCGGAAAAACAGAATTAGCTAAGACTTTAGCCGAATTTCTGTTTGACGATGAAAATTCGATGACCCGAATTGATATGAGCGAATACCAGGAGAAACACACGGTCAGCCGACTGATTGGAGCACCTCCGGGCTATGTCGGTTATGACGAAGGCGGGCAGTTGACCGAAGCGGTGAGACACAGACCTTATTCTGTGGTTTTGTTGGATGAAGTTGAAAAAGCACATCCCGATGTTTTCAATATTCTTTTACAGGTTTTGGATGACGGCCGATTGACAGACAACAAAGGCCGGGTAGTGAATTTTAAAAATACCATCATCATCATGACATCCAACTTTGGTTCACAAATAATTCTTGAGAACTATAATGATTTGGAAAACAAAGATTCGGAAAAGGTTTATTACGAAACCCGCCGGGTTCTGTTGCAGGAACTGAAACAACATTTCAGACCTGAATTTCTGAACAGGATTGATGAAACCATTGTATTCAAACCTTTGTTGTTAGATCAAATCGAAGGAATCGTGAAATTAGAAATCGAAGGAGTCGCTAAAAAATTGGCTAAACAGGATATTACAATTGACATTACAACCGAAGCATTGGAATACATCGCCAACAAGGGTTATGACCCGCAATTCGGAGCAAGACCCTTGAAAAGAGTGGTGCAGCAGGATGTCCTAAATGAATTGTCGAAAGAGATTCTGAAAGGGAAAATCCACGAAAATAGTGTGGTGTTGATTGATAGTTTCCCCGAAAAAGAAGGAGAAAACAAATTGGTTTTTGAAGTGAAATAATTGTACAAAGTATTGCGTACGATGTACAGGGCGCAATGTAAATTTGATAAATAGAATTTAATTCAAATATCAATTAAAATAAAAGATTGAATTTTTTCATAATTTTTCCCGGTTTTGCAATTGTAAGGCCGGGATTTTTTATTGATTTTTGGTTAAACAGAAACATCAAAATAATAGATTATAATCTACGATTCTTATAAAAATAATAGATTATAATCTACGATTTACATATAAATAGTAGATTAGGAATTAAATTCGACTTATATTTGTGAATCAATTTAAGGTAAAATGTCACAAAAAGAAGTTGAAAGATTATTGGCGATAAAGATTCTGTCCCGATGGGAATTCGGAAAAGTCATGTTGGTCACCGGCCCGAGACAGGTTGGGAAGACGACGCTTGTCAAAACCATTTGTAAAAAAATGGGTGATTACCTTTTTATCAATGGTGATGACCCCGAAGACAGAATTCTTCTGGAAGATTTTGGTGAAAAAAAACTCAGAACGGTTATCGGGAATCACAAAATCCTTTTTATTGATGAAGCTCAGAATATCAAAGATATCGGATTCATTTTGAAAATCATACACGACAGAATTCCCGAAGTGAAAGTAATCGCAAGCGGTTCTTCGGTTTTGGGTTTGTATGATGAAGTTCAGGAACCTCTGACCGGTAGAAAGTGGGAATTTCAGTTGTATCCTTTTAGTTATCAGGAATTAAACAATCATTTTGGGTATGCAGAGAACCGCAAAAATTTAAAAGATTATCTGATTTACGGAATGTATCCGGAAGTCATCAATCAGCCAAAAGACAAAGAAAGCGTTTTGAAAGAATTGGTTTCGAGTTATTTATATCGGGATTTATTGCAACATAAGGGCATTCGGCGACCCGAATTATTGGATAAAATCCTTTTGGCTTTGGCTTTACAGGTGGGCTCGGAAGTGAATTTCAACGAGGTTTCCAATTTGGTTCGTGCAGACCGCCAGACTGTTGAAGACTACATTTCATTGCTCGAAAAAACCTTTGTAATTTTCAAATTAATGCCGCTCAGCAGAAATGTAAGAAACGAAATCAGTACTTCGAGAAAAATTTATTTTTATGATAATGGCGTTCGGAATGCGATTATTGGAAATTTCCACCCGCCCGAATTTCGTCAGGATGTAGGTGCATTGTGGGAAAACTTTATGGTCAGTGAAAGAATGAAAAAGTTAGAATATCAGAAATGGGCCGGCAGATATTATTTTTGGAGAACTTATCAGAAACAGGAAATCGACTGGATAGAAGAGAGCGAAGCCACAAAATTCAGTGCTTATGAATTCAAATGGAATCCGAAAAAATCAAGTGTGAAATTTTCTAAAACCTTCTTAGACAACTATCAACCCGAGATTACCAAAGTGATTACAGCTGAAAATATAGATGAGTTTTTATTGGATTGAATTCTACTCCCTATAAAAAAACTCTTCCGGTTTTTGAATCCGGAAGAGTTCTTAATAATTTATTTAATCTCAACACAACCTACTCTGCCACCGGCATCTCCTGTAGGTTGGGTGTGAAAATCATCTTCTCCGTCATGAATGATAACACCTTTTCCGATAATGTTTTTGGATGAATCTTTACAACCAATACACCATTTATCGGTTTTGAAAATCATTGAAGCATTTCCTGATGCATCTGCATTCAGATTTCCTATATCACCCATATGGAAATGCTCTGCGCCCCAACGACCATGATCAGAGCCAGCCGGATTCCAGTGTCCTCCGGTAGAAGTGAAATCAGGTGCTGAACAATCTGCCTTCTCATGAAGGTGAATTGCGTGGAGTCCTGAAGTCAGACCGGTTGCATTCACAGTCATTGTCACTTCACCATCTTTTTGAACGAATTTAATATTTCCGGAAGTCGGCGTACCGGATCTTCCGGTTATATCGTAACTTAATTCTTTTGTTGTTGAACATGAAACCGAAAGTAGCAACGCAACAGCGCACATTACAGTTGTTTTTAAAATATTCATAATTTATTTTTTAAATTGATTTTTGAAGTTGTAAAGTTACACAATTGAATAATTATGATAAAATTAAAATTTGTGAAACTCTATTTAATTTTTACATTTGTCTAACATTAGAATTAAAAATGAATTTATTTATCAATACAAACTGGTGGTGGTTGTTGTCTGTTTCAGACGATAAACCCAATTTTTGTATTAAATAAATAAACCAAAATACAATCATAAAGGAAACCGTCTGAACGAATATTCAGACGGTTTTTTTATGCTTTAAAAACAAATATTAACCTTAAAATTATAAAAAAAATGAAACAGAAAAAATTTTACTTAAGCGAAGATCAGATGCCAAAATTCTGGTATAATATTGTAGCGGATATGCCCAACAAACCACTACCGCCATTAAATCCTGCTGATGGCAAACCGATTGGCCCGGAAGCCTTGTCTGCTATTTTCCCAATGGAATTAATTCAACAAGAGGTTTCTACCGAAAGATTTATTGAGATTCCTGATGAAGTTCGTGAAAAATATCTGATTTATCGCCCATCGCCGCTGGTCAGAGCAACTGAACTTGAAAAAGCATTGAAAACACCGGCAAAAATTTATTATAAATATGAAGGTGCGTCACCGAGCGGTTCGCACAAAACCAATACCGCATTGGCACAAGCTTATTATAATGCCAAAGCCGGAACTAAAAAAATTACAACCGAGACCGGTGCCGGACAATGGGGAACCGCTCTGGCGTATGCCTGTGCGCAATTTGGAATTGAATGTGAGGTTTATATGGTCAAAGTAAGTTTCCAACAAAAGCCTTATCGTAAAATGTTGATGAATACATACGGAGCAAATGTTCATCCTTCGCCAAGTGGCAGGACTGAAGCAGGAAGAAATATTCTTTTAAATCACCCTGATTCAAATGGCAGTCTTGGTATTGCAATTTCGGAAGCAATCGAAATGGCTGTTCGAGATGAAAACACCAAATATTCGCTTGGCTCTGTTTTGAATCATGTACTTCTTCATCAAACTATCATTGGTGAGGAAGCCATCAAACAATTTGAAATGGCAGATGACTACCCCGACATTGTTATTGCTCCGCTCGGCGGCGGTTCCAACTTTGCCGGTCTTGCTTTTCCGTTTTTGAGAAACAAACTTCAGAACAACAGAGATGTCCGGGCGATTGCAGTTGAGGCTGCTTCCTGTCCAAAATTGACAAGAGGAAAATTTATGTATGATTTTGGAGATACTCAGGGACTAACTCCACTCCTTCCGATGTTTACACTTGGTCATAATTTTGAACCTGAGCCGATTCATGCCGGAGGATTGAGTTATCATGGTGCAAGTGTGCTTGTCTCTCAATTACTGAAAGATGGATTGGTTGAAGCAGCGGCTCTGAATCAGACCGAATGTTTCAAAGCCGGTCAGCTTTTCGCAAAAACAGAAGGTATTATTCCGGCACCGGAATCAAATCACGGTTTGGCTCAGGCTATAAGAGAAGCGCTGATTTGCAAAGAAACCGGTGAACAAAAGACAATCTTATTCAATCTTTCAGGACATGGCTTTCTGGACATGGCTGCTTACGATGATTTCAATCAAGGGAAACTTGTTGATTATGTATTGAGTACAGAAGATATAGAAAAAAGCATTTTGGAAATCGAAAAATCACAACCGGTTTTTACAAACTGAAAATCCTCATTGTTAATAAATCTGACCTTTTCAATTTATTTTGTAATTGAAAAGGTCTTTTTTTAATAATTCTATCTGTTAAATAATTAATTAATTTTACAGAC
>CAYFWH010000090.1:0-1659 GCA_964346785.1 uncultured Weeksellaceae bacterium
GTAAGTAGTTTGTGGCGTAGTTGCGCCTACAGTCATTATTTCTGCTTCGAGTTCGTTGAAAACTCTACTGTCAGAAAATCTCTGATGAGTAGGGTTGTTTGCATAGGTAAACTGACCTATCGATGCAACACCACTTAGTGTTAAAGTTGAGGACAGCTGAGCTTCAACTGCAAATTCACCACCTAAAAATTGTTTGTCAATTCCGTAAACATAATCTGCTCCGAATTTGTTATACTGAGTTCCTTCATCAATGTATCCAAAGTTCTTTTCAACATTGTTAAAGAATTTAGTGTAGAATCCTGTTACACGACCTTTGAGTCTTGGTGCTCTGAGTATATAACTAAGATCTGTGGACAGGATTTCCTGACTTTTCAGATTATTGCCATTGTTGGTGAAATTATTTCTGTCAACCGTATAATCATTTGATCTCGCATTTGGAAATACTTCATCCGAAGTTGGTGCAATGGTCATATACATACCGTTTAACTGGAAGAAGTTTGTGCCATCCAGTTTATAAAGGAATCTCGCTTTACCACCTAAATCCCAGAAATCATAGGTTGCGCTTTTTCCGTAAGAATTATCGAGATACTGCTCATGTCTGTAATTTCCGAATCTATATATGCTGGTATAGGAAAGTTTAGCACCAAACGACACATCCAATTTACCGAATGTCATATCAAATTGTGTAAATAAATTGTACAACTGATGGTTAATTTCATAATCGTACTGGTATTTATCTCCTTCTTTAACTTCTCTGTTCGGATCTTCTTCCACATTGTAGCTGATATGCTCAAAACTGTCTCTGTTTACATAGTGATGACCACCGAGCAAGTCGAGCACTTCTCTGTAAAGATGTGAGTTGGTATTCTGATAACTTACACCTATTGTGTATTTAATATTTGGATTAATTTCTGATTTGAACAATGAGTTGAAAGACCAGATCTTATCTTCATTTATATCACCTGCCAATACATATGCCGCTCCGCCATTTCCTTTAGCTCTGTTGGTATCATATAAATCTTGCCAGTTAATCTGAGAATAAGACTGATCGTTTAACCATCTGTAATAAACCAGGTCTATATCCTGCTGATTCGGTTCTGCAAGTGATTCGTAATAACTCGGTAAATAACGGTAATACAAAGGAGAAGGATTGTTGGCATTGTACCAATCCAGTCGGCTTCTGGAATCTTTGCCCTGCTGATAAGCCAAAGTAGTTGCCAATCTTGATTTATCACTGATTGTCCAGTGGTGGGTCAGAAAAGCAATCGGTTCAAAGAATTTTCTGACTCTTTCACTTCTTTTCTTTCCGTTTTGCCAACCCCAGTAAGCATTGTAATCCTTGCCCATCAAATCATATACTTCCTGTGTATTCGGACTGTTGGTCGATCTTCTTGTGGGTGCGCCAAAAGTAGTAAAAGTCAGACTGTGTCTGTCATTGAGTTTTTTCTCAACACCCAGAAAATAGGCCCAAGAGTCATAAAAAGTTCCATCGATTTTCCCTTCTTCTGCCCATCTTCTGGCAAATGACCCCATGATTGCCCAGCCATTTTTCATCAAACCGGTATTGTAAGTTGCAAGAACTCTTTGGTTGTAAGAACGGTTTGAAAAAGAATAAGACAGACTGGTTCCTTTTCTGAGCAAAGACGGACGGGTGTCTAT
>CAYFWH010000090.1:1669-8938 GCA_964346785.1 uncultured Weeksellaceae bacterium
GTCTTCTGGTTACATCATTCAATCCACCCCAATCACCAAAGTTGACCCGGTTGTTGTTGATTATATTCAGTCTGACACCGTTAAAAAACACATCGCTGTATTTGTTGTCATATCCTCTGACCTTAAACCAGTATGCGCCCAGTTCAAAGGCTGCGGTTCTGTCGAACACATCCTGTGAAGACTGGAGCAAACCAGCCGAAGATTGTGAGCTCGTTTCGTCGGCGTCGAGTTCATCATCGGTCAGCGTAATCACACCAATGGTTTCACTTGCCGGGTTAAACTCAATCATCAGGTCGCCCATATCATACGGATTCTGTCCGTCAACCTGTACAACCTGTTCAAGGCTTCTATAGCCAATACCTGAAACTTTTAACGTGTAATTTACGGCAGGTACATCCACGAACTGGAAGTAACCAATACGGTCTGTCTGAACCTCTTCACCGGTTTCGAGTATAGATACATTCAGGTTATAAATTTCTCTTTCGGTAGAACTGTCTTTCACAATCCCCGAAATCTTGGTTTGACCCGTCAATACGATTCCCGAGAGAATCAAAAAGGCCATCGTTAACAATAATTTATTCATTAAAAGAATTTTTATATTTATTTTAGCAAACTGAAAATCCGCTCAGGCGGCAAATTTAATAACATTGTTATGTGTAAAATTAATAAATCTCATTTAATCACAGCTTTTGTTTTAGTTTTCTTATCAACATCTGTTTTTGGACAAGACAGAAGGAAGTCGGCGACCATCGCTTTTTATAATGTGGAAAACTTATTTGATACGATTGTTTCAGTGGGTTATATAGATGGCACAAAAAATCCTGAACATCCATATTATCACATACAAATCCCCAAAAAAGACATTGACAAATATGAATATGACAAAGATTTCAGAGGCCCGTACACCTTTGAAAATATTAAAGGAAAAAAGGTAATCAGACCATTAATTTTACAGGAAGATGAATTCTCGCCCAAGGGAACTAAAGTTTGGGGTAAAGAAAGATATGAAAGAAAATTGCATCAGCTCGCCAAAGTAATTAATGAAATTGGAAGATGTGAAACAAACTCTTGCCCCGTTATTGTCGTACTTAGTGAAGTTGAAACTTTTGAAACCGTTGAGGATCTTGCCAATCAACCGATACTGAAACCTTATAACTATGGAGTGATTCACTTTAATTCATTTGACGCCAGAGGTATTGACCTTGCTTTTTTGTACCAGCAGAACAGATTCAGATTAACGGTAGCCAAAGCTTATCCGATTGAAATATTTAATCAGGAAACGGGTAGAAGAATTTATACCCGTGACATTATCAGAATTACCGGTTTTCTGGATGGCGAAGAAATGACTTTTTTGGTCAATCACTGGCCGTCCCGTTTTGGCGGTGAAAAAAGAAGCCAGCCCAACCGGATGGCAGCAGCAAAAGTAATGAAGGATATTTTTGACGAAATCAGATATGAAAATCCCGATGCAAAAATTATTGCAATGGGTGACTTCAACGATGACCCGGAAGACAGAAGCATAGCTGAAGGAATGGGAGCTGTTTTCGACAGTAAAAAAGTTGAAAAAAATGACATCTATAACCCGATGGTTGAAGTGAGAAAAAAGACAAAAGTAGAAGGTACGCTCGCTTACAGAGACGCCTGGAATCTTTTTGATCCATTTTTGGTGACCGGCACTTTAGTTGTTGAATCAGACAAACACAAATACAAAGTTGGAAGCACAAAAATTTTTGCTCCTTCCTATCTGAGAACACCCGATGGACCATGCAAAGGTTTTCCGTACAGAATGTTTGGTGGCGACACTTTCTATCCGGATGGTTACAGCGACCACTTTCCGGTCTATATGATACTTGTGAAAGATTTGTAACGACTAAAACAAAATAAACCGGTGAATTATACAGGCTTATTTTTTCTGATAAATTTTTTCTTCATCAGCGGAACCGTACTGCAGGCTTCACCAAACATCAGTGAATCTGCAACCGGCATCAGTCTTCCAATTAATTGAATATAAGCAGTATCCGGCACCTGCTTTTTGCTGCAACCTTTTATAATCAGTTTTTTGCTCTTATAATTTTCTATATCAATTTGATTGATAATATCAGAAAAAACAGCTGTTTCGAGCTCTTTCAGATTTCCTTTTACCAGTTTTCGCACATAGGGCTGTAAATAAACAGAAGTGAGCATAAAAGCCCAGGATGGCAAAATCGTGTCTATCGAACAATCAATTGCCACAAAAGCATCTTTGTATTGTTCCCAATCGTGATTTTTCAGAGCTTCTCTGAAATCTTTCTCTTTCAGTACCAACCCTTTATAAAGAAAATCCTTTAAATCAAAAAATACTCTCTTACCTTCCGGACAGAACTCTTCAAGGTCAACCGTAACCAAAGAACTTTCGGCAACTTTGTTAATTATTTCGCTCATTTTTGAAAATCTTTATCTTTGTTTCAGTTTGTAAAGTTAAGAACGAAAAGTGAAATACTATATCATAGCAGGAGAAGCTTCGGGAGATTTGCATGGATCCAATCTGATGAAAGAGCTCAAAAACAAAGACCGGAATGCCGAATTTCGCTTTTGGGGCGGCGATTTGATGGAAGCTCAGGGCGGAGAAATTGTCAAACATTACAGAGATTTGGCATTTATGGGTTTTGCCGAAGTGATCATGAATTTGAAAACCATACTCGGAAATATCAAATTCTGTAAAAAAGATATTGAAAACTGGAAACCGGATGCGGTAATTCTGATTGATTATCCGGGTTTTAATCTCAGAATTGCCGAATTTGTAAAGAAACTCGACATCAAGGTATATTATTATATCTCTCCTCAAATCTGGGCATGGAAAACCGGAAGGGTTCACAAAATCAAGAAATTTGTGGACAAAATGTTTGTGATACTGCCTTTCGAAAAAGATTTTTATGCAAAATATGATTTTGAAGTCGATTTTGTAGGTCATCCGCTACTCGATGCAATGAAGGATTTAACTGATTTGGATGTACAGAAGTTCAAAGAAGAACACCGGCTGGACGATCGAAAAATCATTGCACTTTTACCCGGAAGCCGTCAGCAGGAAATAAAAGTAAAACTTCCGATTATGCTTTCTGTGATCGAATCCTTTCCGGATTATCAATTTGTAGTTGCGGGTGCTCCGTCTCAGGATGAACAATTTTACAAAGAAGTTGCAGGTTCAGATATTCAGATTGTTTTCGGAAAAACCTATGATCTAATCAGAAGTGCAGATGCGGCTTTGGTTACTTCCGGCACCGCAACCTTAGAAACTGCGTTGCTCAATACGCCGGAAGTCGTTTGCTACAAGGGAAGCCGGATTTCTTATGAAATCGGAAAAAGAGTAGTCAAATTCGTGAAATTTATTTCTTTGGTCAATCTGATTATGGACAGAGAAGTGGTCAGAGAATTAATTCAAAATGAACTGAATACCAAAAATCTGAAAATAGAATTAGAAAATATTCTGACTGAACCCATGCGGTCAGAAATTCTGAACGATTATCATGAACTCAGAGAAAAACTCGGTGGCGACGGTGCTTCTGAAAGAACTGCCGGATTAATCGTTGAGGATATGACCAAAAACCGATAACCGGACGATTTGATTCCGCACTGATTTATTTCTCTGTGAACTCTGTGTCTTCTCTGTGAACTCTGTGGTTCCTTCGTGAACTCTATACTTGCTTTGTGAGCTCTGCGCCTTCTTTGCGAACTCCATTCTCTGTGAACTCTGTGCCTTCTCTGTGATCTCTGTGGTTCCTTTTTGAACTCTATACTTGCTTTGTGACCTCTGCGCCTCCTTTGTGAGCTCTGTGGTTCCTTTTTGAACTCTATACTTGCTTTGTGAACTCTGTGCCTTCTCTGTAATCTCTGTGGTTAAAACCAACAAATTTTATCTTTACTGACTACTTCTTCGGACTCAAAATCCAATATTGCCAGGGAGCGAATTCCAACTCAATCCCATTCCAAAGATGAATGATTCCCGGCATAAAATTTTCAAAAACACCTTCCAACTCAATCGAAAATTTTCTTTTTTCAGAAGACAAGTTCGCAATATAATAAAGGATATGTCCATTTTTTTCACGGCTGAAAAAAAGTACATTTTCGTCATCAGAGGTTCTTCTCCGATGATAACCTGCTTTTTTGATTCCGCCATTCATCGCAGGATTTTCATTTTTCAACTTGCCAAGTGCTTTATAAACCGGAAACATTTTACCGGTTTGTTTTTGGATTATATCTTTTTCAAAAAACCTGAGTTCTTTAGACAAATCGTATTCCTGACCATTGTATATCAATGGCAAACCCGGTAACATATATGACAACGCCGCAAAAACCTCAGCCGCATCACCCAACCTTTTGACCGCACTACCCTTCCACGCATTTTCATCATGATTGGAAGTAAAATGCATAAAAGTTATTTCCCTTGGATAATTTTTTATTTCCCATTCAATCATTTCATCCAGTTCCCGGACATTTTTTCTGCCGGCAGCAATTTCATTCATGATATGATGAATCTTCCAGTCATAACCAACGCTGAAAGCCATTTCCAGATAATCTTTGTGGTCTGATTCGGCAAGCATAAAAACCGGTTTCACTTCATTTAGTTTTCTTACTGCAAATTCCCAAAAATCCAGCCTGACCATATCTGCCACATCACATCTGAAACCGTCAATATCAGTTTCTTTCAACCAAAATTCCATATTGCTGTACATCGCAGCCCACAGTTGTTTGTTGTCGTAATTGAGATGAGCCACATCGTCCCAGCCAACCGGCTTCCCGGTCGAATAATCCAACGGTTCGGTGATTTCTCCTTTTTCATTTTTGTAATAAAATTCAGGACAAAGCTCAGTCCAACGATGGTCCCATCCGGTATGATCCGCCACCCAATCGAGAATAACAAACATACCGAGTTCATGGGCGGATTTGACTAATTTTTTGAAGTCATCCATCGTGCCCAAATCCGGGTTTACAGCTCTGTAATCTGAAATTGAATAAGAACTGCCAAGGACTTTTTTTCTTTCCTCTGTATCAGATATTTCCTCAATTAATTTTCCGCTCCCGGCTTTCCTTTTCGTTAATGAAATCGGCTGAACAGGCATTATCCAGATAATTTTCACGCCGAGTTCCTTCAGTACATTCAAATCTTTTTCAAATGCCCGGATATTTCCTTCTTCTGAATAATTTCTGATATTGACTTCATAAATCACCGCATTTTCAAGTTCGGTGTGAGAGAATAATTTCATTTCTTAAACTTGGGGTTTAAAAATAATAAAATTGAATGAATCAGATGCTTTTTTTAAGTTTTTAATCTGTACAGGCAATTGTCATCACCGCAACTTTTGAATCGGTTTCTGATTTTATTAAATTAATACAGGCTGACAGTGTAGCTCCTGTTGTCAGTACATCATCAATCAGAATAAATTTTCCGGACAAATTTTTATGTTTAAGTCCAAATGCATTTTTAATTGAATTCAACCTTTTTTCTCTGTTTTTAAAAACCTGAGAAGGATTGTTTTCTACCCGTATCAAGAAATCATCAACTAACTTAACTCCCGTTTCATCAGAGAGTGTTCTGGCGTAAGGCATAACCTGATTGTATCCTCTTTTTTTTAATTTTTTGGGGTGAACCGGCACAGGAATGATTCCATCGAAATCAGAGATATTTGTTACTTCAGCGGTTTTGACTGCAAGCAGTTCACCAATTTTCAGGTGTCCGTTGTATTTGAGAAAATGAAGAAGTTTCTGGGTAACATTGTCATGTCTGAAAAACAACAGACTATAAGCCCACTCAGGTTTACAAAGTTCAGAAAGTTTTCGGTAAGCCAAATTTTCTTTGTCCTGATGCCAGTGTGTGTAGGGTAATTTTGCTGCGCAGTGAACACAAAGTGGCGTGTCCAAAGAAATGACTTCATCGCAGTTGAGACATCTTTTTGGAAAAAATAAATCGAGCAGTGAATTTCCGATTGACAGTATTTCCATTAACTTTGCACTTATTATCCAATCTTCTTTAAAGATAATGAATAAGATAAGAGTCACCAAATCTTTTAATTTCGAAACTGCTCATGCACTTTTTGGGTATGATGGGAAATGCAAGAACATTCACGGACATTCCTATAAATTATTTGTAACTGTAATCGGGACTCCAATTCAGGATGCGAGTAATCCAAAATTCGGAATGGTCATTGATTTTGGTGACATCAAAGAAATTGTAAAAAATGAAGTGGTCGATAAATTTGATCATGCCATTTTACTAAATGCCAATTCGCCCCACAAAACACTGGGTGAAAAACTTTCGGCCGATGGTCATAAAGTTATTTTCACAGATTATCAGCCAACTTGCGAAAATATGCTGATTGACATGGTTGAAATCATTGGTTCACAACTCAACAATTCAGTTAAATTACAGTCTGTCAGACTTCACGAAACCGAAACATCTTATGCCGAATGGATAGCGGAGGACAACAAATAAAAATTTCCTTAGACAACGGAAAGAAGGTTTATTTTGCATCGGATCAACATCTCGGTGCGCCGGATGAAGCCCAAAGCTTGGTTCGTGAAAAGAGGTTTGTCAACTGGCTGAATGAAATCAAACCGGACTGTCAGTATTTGTTTTTGGTCGGCGACCTGTTCGACTTTTGGTTTGAATACAAACAAGTTGTGCCAAGAGGTTTTGTAAGAACACTTGGAAAACTTGCTGAATTTTCGGATTCAGGAATTCAGATTTTCTTTTGGACAGGAAATCATGATTTGTGGATGAAAGATTATCTGGAAAAAGAGATTTCCGCAAAGGTTTTCAGAGACAAGCAAACTGTGGTAATTAATGATTCCAAATTTCTTGTTGCTCATGGTGACGGACTCGGCCCCGGTGACAAAGGATACAAAAGGATGAAAAAACTGTTTACAAATAAAATTGCTCAGTTTTTATTTTATTTACTTCATCCTGATTTTGCAGTCTGGCTGGGAATTACAACTTCACGAAAAAACAAACTGATTTCCGGAAATGAAAATGTGAAATTTCTTGGAGAAGAGGAAGAATGGCTTGTTCAGTATTCAAAAAGAAAACTTGAAAAAGAACATTTTGATTATTTTATTTTCGGTCACCGCCATTTACCGTTGGAACTTGACTTAAATGAAAAATCAAAATTTGTCAATCTCGGCGACTGGGTTGATCATTTTACCTATGCTGTTTTCGACGGTGAAAAATTGAAATTGGAGAGAAATGTTTGAAAGCTAATTGGAATTTAATTCCGTTGGCTAAAGCCAAACGGCAAT
>CAYFWH010000091.1:0-8870 GCA_964346785.1 uncultured Weeksellaceae bacterium
ATTCCGTTGGCTAAAGCCAAACGGCAATGGACAATATCATAATTTCAGAAAATATATCTAAATTTATCCAATGAAAATTTTATCTTTATACATTGTCTCTTTTCCTTACATCAAAAACAGTGGTATCCGGATTTTATAAACAGATTAAAATAAAGATTTTTAGGTAAGGATGGATTGACACTTAATACAAAAACCGACAATGTTAAATGAAAAATAATGCACGAATTCTTAGAGGAATACTTTTTTTAGTGTTAATGTTTATTTTATGGATTATATTTTTCCCATTTAATTTCAAATCAAGAATATGCGAAAGCGAGGTGGAGATTTCTAAAAAATTATTAAACCATTTAAACAATGAAATGAAATTGGAAAAAATATGCGACTATCAAAATAAAGTTTTGGTCTTAAATGAGTTCAATTATTTAGATAGTATTTATGAGACCTGCGCTGTCATAAATGATAAATTTATTAGAGAGGGAACTGATTATTATTCAAATGTTATTCTGAAAACCAATAGAGATGAGTTCAACAATTACTTTTCAAATTTAGATAAAAATCAACAATTTAAAATTTGGACTTTTTTAGGAATTCGTGAATACAATAAAAACGAAAGGGATTCAATATACATCATGATTGATAAAATATATCGGGAAAAATAATCTTCAGTAGGATTAAAATGATTGAATTATGAAAAAGAAATTCAACTTAAATCAGCTTAATTGTGGTACAGAAAATGGTAGTACTATACCTATTATAATAAAAAAACCTTAAATGTATTATGAGAATTCTTGTGATTTTTTTCTTATTCCTTTATTCTTGCTCAACAAATATGATTTTTAATAAAAACGAAACATACAGAATAATTAACGTTGAAGGTAAGTTAACGGATATTCAAAAACTTTTTTATTTATCAGATATCCGAGAAATGTCATTTGATTCATTGTATATTAAATATAACAGGGATAGTTACAATAATTGCTTTATTTATAATAAAAACCATCTTTTATTATCGGAGTTTAGACTCAAGGAGTCTGAAATTAAGGATTATTATATTGCAAGTAATTACTTTCCTCTCGAAAAAATGGGATATAGTTTCAAAGATTCAGCTCAATTTCAGTTTCAATTAACAGTCAAAAAAGAAGTAGGTGTATTTTATTTAATGTTTAATAATTTAGAAAATTCTGATAATAAATGGCTAAAAAGATTAGATGAAAAACTAATAATTACTTTAATAAGGTAAAAAAAGAGGGTTATTATTACGTAGCAAGAATTGTAAAAGGAGATTTTAAACTCATATTAAGAAAACAAGCAGTGAAAAAATTACAAAATCAAGAAATAGTTTTTGCTACAAAAAATGCTAAACATACTAAATGGCCAATGGAAGTGTCAACGGACAAAAAAATCGTAAGCAATGATGACTATGGTACTGTTCCAGATGTGTAGGTGATAAAAAAAACAAAATATGATCAAAGATTGGATACCTATAAAAAATTTCAAAATATTGGTTTCTTTCGTTGTAATAGCTACTTCCTGCACTTCCAAAAACACCTTACTAACTAACAAATGCATTGATAATTCTATTACTTATCAGAAAGTTGATATAAATGAGTTGTTGGATAATCCTTTTCATTTTGATAATAAATATGTTGATGTGAAGGGTATTTATTATCATGGTTTTGAAGAGAGCTCACTTGTTGGGCGCAGAGGTGAATCTGCGGAATGCATTTATGTGTTGATAAACAACGACAGAGATCTTGATGTAGAAATAGATAACATGAAGTATGTGAGTAAAATCAGAATAAAAGGGAAAATTGATATAACGAAAAAAGGACATCTTGAAGGTTGTAAATTGGGCATTAAGGATATTTGTTATTTTGAAATAATTAATTAACTAAATTTGTATAAAGTGTGAAAATAAAAAACCGCAAAATTAGAATTAACACAGTTTTGAAATAGTCACAATTAATTGTATATCAAATGAAAAGAACATTAGTTATATTTTTCGCGCTTATTTTGTCGTGTTCTAAGAACACATTTTCAGAAAATGAAAATAGAATTCTATTGTTTAAATCTGTTCAGCCAATTTCAGCAATAAACTTAAATCTTGAGAAGTTCTGGGAAGTCAATTCTGAGGAAAAAACCTTTGTGATTCAAGAACTATTCCCACATCATTTTCAACAAATTAGGGATTCTGTTGTTAATTTGAAAATGATCAAATCAACTCAAGAAATTGATTATAATGATTTTGTAAGATATGCTATTGTAAATTATAAGAAAGAGAAAAATGATACCCTTTACTTTGACGGATTTAATAAATGGTGGATACTAAATAATGGAATACTTAATGAATATGTGGATGAAGATAATAGTTTGACGGAATTATTAAAAAACAATTTAGTAATTTTCAATGATTGTCAATAATCAAAACACCGAATCAGCTTTCCAACCAATTCGGTGTTTTATTAAATATTTAAAAAACCATTATTTGAATCTCTCAAAATGTGCTCTTTCCAATTCTTCTCTGTGTTTTGGATGAGCAATGCTGATCAGCAATTTAGACCTTTGTTCCAGATTTTTTCCGTACAGATTCACTACACCATATTCGGTAACAATGTAATGAGCGTGTCCGCGGGTAGTTACCACGCCCGCACCCTGGTTCAGAAACGGAGTGATTCTGGAAACACCTCTTCCGGTTTCGGACGGAATGGCAATAATCGGTTTTCCGCCTTCCGACAATGAGGCACCTCTCATAAAATCCATCTGACCACCAATACCCGAATACTGATAAGTCCCGATTGAATCTGCACAAATCTGACCGGTCAGGTCAATTTCAAGCGCACTGTTTATCGCAACCATCTTTGGGTTTTGTCTGATAATCGAAGTGTCATTTACAAAAGAAACACTCTTGAACGATACATTCGGGTTGTTGTCCACAAAATCATAAACTTTCTGGGTCCCGGCAACAAACGAAGTAACCGTTTTCCCAACAGAAACTACTTTGTGTTCATTGTTTACCACACCCGATTCTATCAGCGGAACGATACCATCCGAAAACATTTCGGTATGAACACCAAGATTTTTATGGTTGGTCAAACTTCTTAAAACCGCATCCGGAATACCACCGATACCCATTTGCAAAGTCGAACCGTCTTCGATTAATTCAGCCACATTTTGTCCAATTTTTTCGGTGATTTCATTTGCTTTTGAACCATAATCTACAGTTGGCAAAATCTCTTCGTGCCAAACCATCGCTTCAAAACTTGTATAATGTACAGCCGAATCACCCAGCGTTCTCGGAACTTTCGGATTGACCTGAGCAATTACTTTTTTGGCATATCTGACAGCTGTCCAGGCAGCATCAACCGAAGTTCCCAAACTGCAATAACCGTGTTGATCAGGCGGTGAAACCTGAACAATTGCAACATCTAACGGCAAATAACCTTTGCTGAAAAGAATAGGAATTTCACTTAAAAATATCGGTACATAACGACCGCGGGAACTGTTTGCCCATTTTCGGACATTGGCAGAAACAAAAAGTGAATTCAGATAAAAACTGTCGGTCACACCCGGCTTTTCCCATTCGATGTTACCAAAAGTACTGATGGAAACCAGTTCGACATCGTTGATTTCACCCGCTCTTGCCAAAAGTTTATTCAGCAAAAAAACTGGTGTGGACGCACTTCCGTGTGAGAAAACCCGGTCACCGCTTTTTACAATTTGAACTGCTTCTTCTGCTGATATATAGTTGTATTTTTCCATTTTTTATTTTTGTGCGAAGTTATCAATCAGTTTGTTGTGAATGAATGACCTATCTCACTAAAAACAATGAATTTAATAAACCTGAAAAAATCTTAATTTTTGAAAAATTCACAAAAGTCTGATTTGATATATTTTGGGTTGATATATCTGTAAAAATCGTAAATTTGCAAACCAAAAAAATCGAGAAATGATCAATATTACATTTCCAGACGGAAATATCAGACAATACGAAAACGGAATTACACCGATAGAAATAGCAAAAAGCATCAGCGAAGGACTCGCCCGGAATGTTATTTCGGCAATGGTCAATGGTCATCAGATCGAAACCGTTACGCCAATCAATGAAGATGCCGAAGTTCAGTTGCTGACCTGGAATGATGATATGGGCAAGAAAGCTTTCTGGCATTCTTCGGCTCACCTTTTGGCACAGGCGATTATGGAATATTATCCAAATGCCAAACTGACCATCGGACCGGCTATCGAAAATGGTTTTTATTATGATGTTGATTTTGGAGACGAAACATTTTCTGAAAAAGATTTTGATAAAATCGAAAAGAAAATGCTTGAAAATGCAAGAAAAAAATCTGAATTCAATCTCTATCCGGTTTCAAAAGCTGATGCGTTAAAAGCCTATGAAGGAAATGAATACAAAACAGAATTGATTGAAAATCTGAACGATGGCGAAATTACTTTCTGTACACACGATAACTTCACAGACCTGTGTCGCGGCGGTCACATTCCTGAAACCGGTATTGTGAAAGCCGTTAAAATTCTGAATGCTGCCGGTGCTTACTGGCGGGGCGATGAAAAAAATAAACAGTTGACCCGTGTTTATGGAATTTCTTTTCCAAAACAAAAAGATTTGACCGAATATCTTGAACTTTTGGAGGAAGCCAAAAAGAGAGACCACAGAAAACTTGGAAAAGAACTTCAACTGTTCGCTTTTTCTGAAAAAGTAGGTCAGGGATTGCCATTGTGGTTGCCGAAAGGTGCTGCTTTGAGAAGAAAACTCGAAAATTTTCTGATGAAAGCACAACAAAAAGCGGGTTATGAAATGGTAATTTCACCGCATATCGGTCACAAAGATTTGTATGTAACTTCAGGACATTACGCCAAATATGGTGCTGATAGTTTTCAACCGATTCATACACCCAACGAAGGTGAAGAATTTTTGTTGAAACCGATGAACTGTCCGCATCACTGTGAAATTTATAAAACTTCGCAGTGGTCTTACAGAGATTTACCAAAAAGATATGCCGAATTTGGAACGGTTTACAGATATGAGCAAAGTGGTGAATTGCACGGTTTGACCCGTGTAAGAGGTTTCACACAGGACGATGCTCACTTGTTTTGTACACCCGATCAGTTGTCTGATGAATTTAAAAATGTAATTGATTTGGTTTTGTATGTTTTTGGTTCTCTTGGATTTGAGAATTTTACGGCTCAAATTTCACTGAGAGACCCTGACAACAAGGACAAATACATCGGTTCTGATGAAAATTGGGAAAAAGCAGAAAATGCAATTATTCAGGCGGCCAAAGAAAAAGGTTTGAACACTGTAGTAGAATACGGTGAAGCAGCGTTTTACGGACCCAAACTCGACTTTATGGTCAAAGATGCGTTGGGAAGAAAATGGCAGTTGGGAACTATTCAGGTCGATTACAATCTTCCCGAAAGATTCGAATTGAGTTATATTGGCTCTGATAATCAAGCGCATACACCTGTGATGATTCACCGTGCACCGTTTGGTTCTATGGAGAGATTTGTTGCAATTTTACTCGAGCATACGGGTGGTAATTTGCCGTTATGGCTTGCACCTGATATGTTTACAATTTTGCCAATCAGCGAAAAATATCAGGAATATGGAGAAAAAGTTTCTAAATTCCTTGAAAATTACGATATTCGCGGCCTGATTGACAATCGTAACGAAAAAACGGGCAAGAAGATACGCGATGCGGAGATTAAAAAAATTCCTTATATGCTGATTGTAGGCGAGAAAGAAGAGGAAACCGGCACAGTATCAGTCAGAAAACATGGAGAAGGAGATTTGGGTACGATGACACTTGAAGCGTTTAAAAATCTGATTGTCAAAGAAACTGAGATTAATTAAAAATTTATAGACTATCGCAATTAAAAGAAGAGGCGGGCGAGGGCCTGCCAGAATCATTAAGGAAGACCAGCATAAAATCAATTCAAAAATTGATGTGTCTGAAGTAAGATTGGTAGGCGAAGGGATTGAGCCCGGCATTTACAAAACATCAAAAGCACTTGAGTTGGCTGAAGCAGCAGGTTTGGACTTGGTTATGATAACCGAAAAAGCAGTTCCGCCTGTTTGTCGTATCGTGGATTACAAAAAATTCCTGTACGAACAAAAGAAGAAAGAAAAAGAACTGAAAGCCAAACAGCAGAAAGTGGTTATCAAGGAAATTCGTTTTGGTCCTCAGACCGATGATCACGATTACGAATTTAAAAAGAGACACGCACGAAGTTTTCTGGAGGAAGGTTCTAAACTGAAAGCTTATGTTTTCTTTAAAGGAAGATCTATTATTTTTAAAGACCAGGGCGAGATTTTGTTGCTGAAGTTGGCGCAGGAGCTCGAAGATGTGGGCAAGGTGGAGCAGTTGCCAAAGCTTGAAGGCAAGCGGATGATTATGATGATGGCTCCAAAGAAATAAGAAAATAGAAGTGCAGTTTAAACGAAACAAGGCACAATAAAAAGAAACAGACATTTTATTAAACATACAGATTATGCAAAAACAAAAAACAAAATCAGGGGCTAAGAAGCGTTTTAAGCTGACCGGAACCGGTAAGATTAAAAGAAAACACGCTTACAAAAGCCACATCCTTACAAAAAAAGGAACCAAACAAAAACGCAGATTAACTCACATGGGTCTTGTTCACGATGCTGATATGGACAGTGTGAAATTGCAATTGAGATTGAAGTAATTCAATTTCGGTTTATTAATTAAATTATTTTATTAACCCTGTGCCGGAGCTCATCAAGTGATTAAGAAATTAGTCCGCCCGTCGCAAAAAAATTAAAAATTATGCCAAGATCAGTAAATTCAGTAGCGTCAAGAGCGCGAAGAAAAAAGATGATGAAGTTAGCCAAAGGCTACTTCGGACGCAGAAAAAATGTATGGACTGTCGCTAAAAACGCAGTCGAAAAAGGATTAACCTATGCTTACCGTGACCGTCGTCAGAAGAAAAGAAACTTCAGAGCACTGTGGATTCAGAGAATCAATGCGGGTGCAAGACTTCACGGAATGTCTTATTCACAATTTATGGGTGCTGCCAAAAAAGCCGGAATCGAATTGAACCGTAAGGTACTTGCAGATTTGGCCATGAATCACCCTGAGGCTTTCAAAGCTATTGTGGAACAAGTAAAGAAGTAAATTAACCTACGATAAAATGTTTGTAAATCCCGTTCGAAAGAGCGGGATTTTTTTTGATTAAAAAAAAATACAATTTATTTTAAATTCTTATTTTTTTTAATTTATCTTTGTTTAACTCTAAACTGAAACTTTAAATCTTTACTATAAACTATTTAATTTATATATCATGAAAACAATTTTATTTTCGACAGCAAGATACGAAGCGTATCGTGCTGCATTAACAGTAATTTTACTGATTTTTTTTACAGGCGGGGCAAATGCCCAAAACTCTCTTATGTCACCAAATTCTGACATAAGCACTAATAACAGCATCATCTCCAATCAGGCGGGAGCTGTTATTAAAATGACACAATCCGGTCAGCAATTTGCTCCGAATGCTGATTGTGAAATCAATTGTCCGGCAGATATAACCGTAAACGGAACCGGCTCGGGCGCAGTAGTTGATTATTCAATTACTTTTAGTGGTAGTGACTGCGACCTGTATGGAGCAGAATTCACAATGACTCAAAATCTCGGAACTTCAGATATTACCGACGGAATAGACTGTTCAAATGCTTCGACAGGTACGAGCGGAGTAAACAGGCACTTCAGAGCCTATAACAGCCAGTCTACCGATCTCAAAATTAATGCAGTTGAAGTAGGTGCATTTGATCAGGGTGAGGGCACAATGGGTGGTATCAATATGCAGATATTGGTTTATACTTACAGCGGAACTATTGGAGGAGCAAATCTGAATCTCGCTCAAATGACGCTTGTCGGACAATCGGACATTGAATCAATTCCGTTTGGCAAATCAATTATTTCTTTAAGCTCATCGGCTTTAATCCCTGCCGGAACCAATTTTGTGGTTGAGCAACAAAGACCTTATGCCGGTGATGCGCCATGGTCAACCGGTACAAGTAGTACAGGTCAGACAACTCCCGCATACCTAATGGCTGAGGAATGCGGTGCAAACACTCCAACTAGTTATGCCACCCTTGGACTTTCACAACAATTATTTCAGGTTCTTTATGTTAATTTTGACGGAATGCTGGTTCAAACCAGTGGCTTGCCAAGCGGATCAACTTTTCCTGTCGGTACAACCACCAACTGTTTTGAGTTAAGAGACGGAGGCGGAAATGTCATAGACACCTGTTGTTTTGATGTTACTGTAAACGATGGCAATGCGGATTGTGAGTTGGACTGTCCGGAAGACATCTATCATGAAATTCCTGTAGGCGACCCCGGTATTGTTGTAGATTATACAGTTGACTTTTCCGGTACAGATTGTGACGAAACAGATATTGAAACTTCTCAAATTATTGGCTATCCGTCTTCAATTGAAGACGCACTTCGTTGTGGTGATTTAGGTGTAACCGGCTATCACTACCGTGCATATCCTGCCTTTTCTGATGATTACAATATGACCGGTATTGATGTTGCCTCATGGGATGCAGGTCAGCAAAAAATTACGGTATATTCATATACCGGAGCAATGGGAGGACAATTTCTGGATGTATCTCAAATGACATTGATTTATGATTCACCTTTCTTTAGTGTTCCGGGTGGTCAAGTAATTACACATTATGATTTCCCTGTTTCTGTAAACATACCCGCAGGTACAAATTTTGTTATAAGACAAAGCTCTCCTTCAGGTTCAAGCGGTTGGCATATTGCCTCAACCTATGATCAGGAAACTGCCCCAAGTTATATAGGTTGTGATGAGGCTGAAGACCC
>CAYFWH010000092.1:0-8853 GCA_964346785.1 uncultured Weeksellaceae bacterium
CAGCTGAAATGCAGCAATTTGTAATTATGGAAATTACTTATACCGAACCTGGATTAAAGGGAGATACAGCAACCAATGCAATGAAACCTGCGACAACCGAAACCGGTGCTGAAATCAGAGTGCCACTTTTTATCAATGAAGGCGACAAAGTGAAAATCAATACAGAGGACGGTAGTTATATGGAGCGAATCAAGGAATAAATTATATATTCAAGAGAAATTTAAAATCCTGTAAAAATTCGTTTACGGGATTTTTTTGTTTGTATAAACCTTCTAACTCATTGTATAATTGTTAAATTTGCTTTTATTAAAACTTTAAAATGATTAAATCAATTATTACAGGTACAGGACATTTCGTTCCCGAAAGAGTCGTGACCAACGATGATTTGTCCAAATTAATGGATACAAATGACGAGTGGATTAGAGAAAGAACCGGAATTGAGGAAAGAAGACATTTGGGTAAAAATTCTGGAGTAAATACATCTGACTTAGGTCTGAAAGCAGCCGAAATGGCAATTAAAAACGCAGGTTTGACTGCAAAGGATATAGACTTCATTATTTTTGCTACACTTAGTCCAGATTATTTTTTTCCGGGTTGTGGCGTTATTCTTCAGAAAAAGCTCGGTTGTGATACCATAGGTGCACTCGATGTGAGAAATCAATGTTCAGGATTTATTTATGCATTATCAACTGCGGATGCCTATATCCGTGCCGGTATTTATAAAAATATTTTGGTTGTGGGTGCCGAAAATCATTCATTTGGTTTGGATATGAGTACCCGTGGCAGAAGTGTTTCGGTGATTTTTGGAGATGGTGCAGGTGCAGTAGTCGTTTCTGCTTCAGATGATGAGAAGAGAGGAATTATTGCAACCAATATACACAGCCAGGGAGAATATGCCGAAGAACTTGCAGTTCTTTTTCCGGGAACTCAATACGGATGGGCAGATGTGCTGTCTGAAGAAGATAATGGATTGACCGATAAAGAAATCTATCCTTATATGAACGGGAATTTCGTGTTCAAACAGGCGGTGACCCGTTTTCCTGAGTCGATTAGAGAAGCTTTCGAAAAATCAGGCGAGAAGATTGAAGATTTGAAATTATTTATTCCTCATCAGGCAAATTTGAGAATCAGTCAGTTTGTACAGCGACAACTTGGATTGAGCGACGACAAGGTTTTTAACAACATTCAAAAATATGGAAATACAACGGCTGCATCAATTCCGTTAGCATTGAGTGAAGCTGTAGAACAGGGCAGAATCCAAAAAGGAGATTTGGTTTGTATGACTGCATTTGGTAGTGGATTTACCTGGGGTAGTGTGCTGATTTGTTGGTTATTTACTATATATTTATAAAAAAAGCCTCATTTACTGAGGCTTTTTTTATTGGTTTTTTTGTTGATTTATTTCACAATCAACTTCTGATTTTGTTTTCCGTTTTCATTAACGAATTCAACAAGATATACTCCTTTTGGCAAATTGAATCTGACCATCGAATCAGAACCGATATTCTCTTTGTTTAAAACTGTTCTTCCGCTCATATCGATGATTCTCAAATCACCTGTTTTTTGAGATAAAATCATCAGAAAGTCAATCGCAGGATTTGGATAGATTCTGAAATTATCCGTATTTACATCTGAAACCGACATTTCCTCACCACATTCAAACGGATCGTAGAAAACTTCTCCGAGTGAAGAATCATCCGGCTTGTGAAAAATCACCTCTTCAACATCAGCTAAGGTTGATTCCTGACCTTCAATCCAGCAGTTGTGGAGTGCTTTGACTTCATTGGGTGTATTGTTGTACAGTGCATAAACCACGCCTCCGTTTCCGTTTTCACTAAATACATTCAAACCGGGATTGAAATCTTCCTGATCATCACTTCCCAGATTAATTAAAGCCTCATTCTGAAGTGTAATTCCCCAAAGGTTTCTTCTGATTTGGTTGTTGGTTACGAAAACCAAATCTGTTGCGAGAAGGTTGATACCACTTCCGCCCAGCATCGGGTCTCCTTCGGTGTCGTTGTCTTCGATTATATTGTCGGCAATAATTCCGGAAGACATCCCACCCATAGAGGTAATGCCGTATCTGTTGTCAATGATTGTATTTCCGCGAATGAGAATTTTATTTTCAACACCCACAAGACTTGAAGCTGAAATTCCGCCTACTCGGGTCATATCTCTGTCACCTATTATGACATTGTTGATAATTCTGATTGAATCTGCAGTTCCGCTTGGTCCCATATTGATTTGAGGTGCATTACCGTTTAACTGATGATTTCCTTCAAAATAATTACCTTCAATCAATGCCGAAACTGAAGCATTTGCAGCAGAACTCAATGCAGGTTTGTCATTGTAGAAAAAGAAAGAATCTTTGATAATTGGACTTCCTTTCGAAAAAGAAATTGCAGCTCCGGTCGAAGAACCGGCCGAATTGTCTGAAACCTCACATCCATGCATTTGGAAATTTGCAGTAACAACCTTCAATCCGCCACCAAATTCAATTACAGTATTTCTGAAAAATATTTCTGATTCATCATAGAACCAAAATCCTTTGTAATGATTCCCGGAATCAACCGCTGTAATAACAATTACATCATCTGAATCACTTTTGAAATATCCTTTTACACCAATTTCAACTCCCGGTGCGATTTTTAAAATCAAATCGTCACCCAAGGTCAACGAATCATTTTCTTCGACCATTAAATCCTCATGAAGTGTGTAGGCAACTCCGTCAAAACTCACAGTAGTGGGAGATGCAGCGACAATGTCATCCAAAGTCCAGTTCACGCCGGTATTTGGAGTTGAGAATTGCGCATTCAGTCCATAAGAAGCTAATAACAAGCAAAGTATAAAGATGTTGTTTTTCATTTTTTTGTTTAATTTTGATAATGTGTGCAAGTTATCGTTTTTTAACGAAATTTGTAAGTGAATAAAAGATGATAGTTATCTAAAAAATAAAATATATGCTTAGTAAAAGGGCAAAATATGGGTTGAAAGCAATGAAATATCTTGCTGAACAGAAAGATAATGTTCCGGTTTTGATTTCAGAAATTTCTGAAAAAGAGAATATACCTTTCAAGTTCCTTCAGTCAATTTTACTCAGTCTCAAAAAAGAAGGTTTTTTGGAATCCAAAAAGGGAAAAGGAGGAGGTTATTTTTTGAAAATTCCAGCCGGTCAAATTAATATGGCATCACTTTACAGGACTTTGGATGGTCCAATTGCGTTGGTTCCATGTGTGAGTTTAAATTATTATCAGAAATGTGATGATTGTGAGGATGAGTACACATGTTGTGTAAATCGGCTTATGATACAAGTTAGAGATAAAACACTCAAGTTGCTCGAAAACGAAACTTTGGCAGATTTAATCAAAAAATAAAAAATTTTATTCGAATAGTATAGTTAATTAGTAGACTTTTGTATATTTGCATTTGAAAAAGTTAATTATCTAAACTTTTTTACAATCTTAATTATTTAAGATTATTTGTGTGTTAGTTATTTGGCCTCATAGTGAACTCTCTACTGTGAGGTTTTTTTTACTGTAATTTTAAGATTTCATCAAAAGTTCGGCTTGTTTGATTGCCGAATCGCTGATATCAGAACCACTGATTAAACTTGCAATTTCATTAATTCTTTCTTCAGAACTCAGTTTACTGACTTGGGTAGTCGTTTTTCCGTTTGAAGTATATTTTCTGACTTTTAGGTGCGAATTTGCTTTTGCAGCGACCTGAGGAAGGTGGGTAATGCTGATTAACTGCAGATTTTCAGCCATTTCCTTCATCATATTTCCAACTTCATCCGCGACTTTTCCGGAAACGCCGGTATCGATTTCATCGAGAATCAGCGTTGGCAATTCAAGTTTTCCGGCAAGAAGTTTTTTCACGGCTAGCATCAATCTTGACCTTTCTCCACCCGAAACCGATTTGCCAATTTCTAAAAGTTGTCCACCTTTGTTGGCACTAAAAAGAAATTCAATTTCATCGTTTCCGTTTGCAGCAAATTCATTTCTATCTTTCAAACCGATTTTGATAGCCGAATTATCCATTCCCAGTTTTGAAAGTGATTTCAACAATTCTTTTTCAACTTCCGGTATAATTTTCTTTCTTGCGTTTGAAATACTGTCTGCTTCTTTCTTTAATTTATTATTGACCGAATCGATTTCAGTCTCTAATTGATTGATTTTTAGTTCAAGTTCATGTGTGTCGGCGCTTTCTTTTTCTAATTTTTCTTTGATTGCAATTAAATCTTCAATTCCCTGAACGCCGTGTTTATTGAGTAAATGATGTATCAAATCCAACCTTTCGGTGATTTCATTTAATCTTTCGGGGTCTGCTTCCAAAGATTGAAGTTTGGCTGAAATCTCTTTTTCCAAATCGTCAGATTCAATTCTTACGGAATCCATTCTTTTGTGAAATTCCTCAAAAGATTGACCATATCCCGAAGTTTTTTGTAGAAGCGATATGATATGGTTTAATTGGCTGAGTACACCATATTCGTCTTCATTGAGTCTTGTAATTGTTTCGTTAAGTGAAATTTTAATTTCTTCGGTATGTTTTAATTCCTGCTGTTCATTTTCGAGTTCCTCCAATTCACCTGCTTTCAGGTTTGAATTTGTTAGTTCATCCAACAGAAATTGTTTGTAGTCAGCTTCTTTGTTGAAATCGTTTAAGTTTTCTACAAGTGATTTAAGCTCATTTTTTAGTTTGTTTCTGTGTTGAAGTACATTTTTAAATGACTTAATGTTTTCAATCTGATTGGCACAGGCATCGAGTATTTGTAATTGAAAATCTTGTTCAATCAGATTCTGTGTGTTGAATTGAGAATGTATGTCAATCAATTTACTTCCGATTTCCTGAATGATATTAAGGTTGACCGGTGTGTCATTGATAAATGCTCTGGATTTACCACCTGGCAAAAGTTCTCTTCTCAATATACATTCCGGGTCATCATCTAAATCATAAGTTTCAAAAAAAGATTCGAGATTTAATTTAGAAATATCGAATATGGCTTCGATAACACATTTTTTTTCAGGATTATTCAACTGTTTCAAATCAGCTCTTTCACCAAGAATCAATCTCAATGCACCGAGTAAAATTGATTTACCCGCACCTGTCTCACCGGTAATGATGGTCAAACCTTTGTCAAAACTGAGGTTTAACTCATCGATGATTGCAAAATTTGAAACTGAAAGACGGATAAGCATAATTAGTTTAAAGATTTAACGCAAAATTCGTTAATTCATTCGGATTTTCCATCATTCAATCCAACAGACTGAATCTATAAATTTTTATTTTTTGATGATTTTAAAAGTTTCGATTGCTCCGTTTTCAAGCAATACTCTGATGAAATAAAGATTTGGCGGTAGCTTGCGAAGATTGATTTCGCCGTTTACCGGTGTGGAAAGTTTTAGTTTTTCAGCTCCAGAAGCATCAAAAACGGTTAATTGTTTTATTTTTTCAGAGGAATGTATTTTCAACACATCATTTACCGGATTGGGATAATAACTGAATTCATATCTCTGACCTGACTCATTTAAATCCAACTGACCGCATTCTCCCCAAATTTCAAAAGCAGCATCCATTCCTTCGGTTTGTTGATGCCAGCTGTTGCCACCATCATCTGAATAATAAGCCGGTTGATTTGCGACAGAAATTGAAGTTTCCCAAAAGTTGGCTTCTCCGTCACTGCCTGCGGTTGTTTCTATTGCTATCCAGTAAATGTCATCGACGACACCCACCGGTACCAAAGGAAATTCAAAAGTAGTTTCATAAATAAAAAAACCAAAAACGGTTCCGTTCAGTAATTGTGAAACGGGTTCTATATTTTCAAAAGAACCCACAAGATTTCCGGGTTTGCCATTGTTATCTTTATAAAAGTAAAGATTTGCAGTTGAGATGTTGTTAAAAATATTCAATTTCAAATAATTAACATAAACCGGTTCACCTGATATAGTTGCTATCTCAAAATCTGCCGCATACCGGCGGGTTTGAAGATTCCCAAGTCCATCTTCCATTATTCCTGGATAAATCGCATTGCATGGAGGCGGATCAACAGGATTTACAATTAACGGATAATCTTCCGTCTGTCCGTATTCATAAACTCCGCAGGGGTCGGTTGGCCAGACAGGTGTTTGTGAATCTGTCCTGTGTTTTATTATTCGGATTCTTGTTTCTGCAATGTCCACATATTCAGGCGCAATTATTTCGGTTATTGCCTGTTGTCCGTCGGTTCCGCTGGAATTGGTAATGGAACCGGCAAAGTACATTTCACCTTCATCTGTAAAATCCCCGTTTTGGTTCCAGTCAATAAAAACCGTGAAGGTATTGGTGTAATTGCCATTTGTGTTTCCTTCCAAAATAATAAAATCACTGGATGTCGGGTCAAATAAACCTAATTCATCTTCAAAATATTCATGCCCCGGTGTTCCGTTTATTTCCGGGCTGGTCGTATGGTCTATGCCTGCAAAAATTACACGGGTAATAGGTTCTATATCCTGAGTATAGCTTACTTCGCAGTATTCCTGTGCTGAAACGGTTAAGCTGATAATTGAAATTAGCAGAAAAATCGAATAAGGTTTCATTCTTTTGGGTTTCAGATTGTCAATCAAAAATAATCAAATAATTTGAATAATTAGCTAAGTACGAGTTTATTATTATCCAATCCATTCAAAAAAGGAAAAGCCTTCCGCTTAAGTATGTCCGGCCAAAATTACTTCTTCAGATTGTTCCAGGTGGAGCTGTTGGTGGGTGACAATGAAGTCAGTGTTTCTTTAATAGCGGTGATATTTGCAGAAGACATCATGCCACCGCCAAATATTTTACCAATTTCATCTTTTTTTGCCATAAAGAAAATATCTAACGGATAGAAGAGTGCAAAATTCCCTCTCTGATAAAAGCTGAGGGTTTCCAGTGCATTACCGATTGCATTTTTGGCTCTCGATTCATTGTCAGACATCACATCCAAGCCCATTCTGTGGTATTGGTAATACACATTTCTAAGCGACTTGTTATCTGTTTTCAATACATTATTGATCAGAGATGCTCTCGCTTTGTTACCATCGATTTCATTCCAGCCGCCATATCTTGAATTGCCTGCATTGAGTGCAATTTGCTGTGCGATTTTGAAGTAAGGTGTACCTCCTTCTAATTTGAAAGTATCCGCATCCATTCCCAAAACATAATAGACATAAAAAGCCATAACATCGGTTAGGTTTTTATTGCTGAATTTTCTTGGATTAAAAATTAGTTCTTCGTTCTCGGTATATTCAAAATCAAATTTATTGTCCACAAAATTCAAGACAGGTGTAAAATAGGAAGAATTAAAAACCGGTCTTCTGGATTGTATCTGAAGTCTGGCTCTGTACGAGTTAGAGTTTCTTTCTGTTATGATAATCAGAAAGTTTGCTTCTATTTTTTCATAGACTTTAACTTTGTTGTCGGTCCATCTGGTGGTATTGATAAAATCACTTTACGTTCTCTGATGAGTATGGAGCGTCTGTAGAAATGACGAAACGCCTGTGTATTTGAACCCTGAACCTGTGAATAATCAACGGTGACAGTAGCCATAAATTCCTGTGCATTTACTGAAACCGCAATCACCAGACTGCATATAATCGCTTTCAACTTATTCATACTACAAATTTTTCAAGGATAAAGTTAAGAATATCTTTTGCAACTTCTGTTTTATTTTTGGCTTCATAGTCAAAGGTTTCTAAATCTTTTGTGATGAAGCTTACTTTATTGGTGTCTTTTCCAAAACCTGCTTCTTTGTCTTGCAACGAGTTAAGCACAATCATGTCCAGGTTTTTTCTTTTGAGTTTTGATTTTGCATTTTCAACTTCATTGTTGGTTTCCAATGCAAATCCAACCAATATTTGTTTTTCTTTTTTCTGGCCTAAACCATAGAGGATATCCGGATTTTTGACGAGTTTCAAAATCATTTCATCCTCATTTTTTTTAATTTTTTGACCTGCAGTTATTTCAGGTCTGTAATCCGCAACAGCAGCAGACATGATAACGATATCAGTTGCCGGAAAATTGTCTTCCATTGCTTTTTGCATTTCAACAGCCGATGTTACATCAATTCTTTCAATGTCCTTTTCGTCTGTTGGAATTGAAGAAGGACCGCAAACCAACTTTACTGACGCTCCCATTTCGGCTGCAGCTTTTGCAATTTCGATTCCCATTTTACCGGATGAAAAATTACCGATAAATCGAACCGGGTCAATCAATTCATAAGTCGGTCCCGCCGAAACCAAAAGTTTTTTTCCATTGAGTGGAGCTTTGGTTTGTAAATCGTTTTCCAGAAAAGCAATAATATTTTCAGGTTCTGCCATTCTGCCTTCACCACTCAGACCGCTTGCTAGTTCACCGCTTTCGGCCGGAATTATGACATTGCCAAAGCCTTCAAGCTTTTCAAGATTTGAGGCGGTTGTCGGATGTTTGTACATGTCCATATCCATTGCAGGAGCAATAAAAACAGGACATTTTGCTGACAGGTATGTTGCGAGTACAAGGTTGTTGGCTGAACCGTCTGCCATCCTGGAAATAGTGTTGGCAGTTGCAGGTGCAATCAGCATCAAATCTGCCCAAAGTCCGATTTCAACATGGTTGTTCCAGCTGCCGGATTCGTCGCTAAACTGCCATTCAACCTGATTTTTTGACAAAGTTGAAAGTGTCAGCGGAGTGACGAAATCCAATGCTTCGGGTGTGAGAATAACTCTGACTTCTGCTCCTTTTTTGACCAAAAGGCGAACCAAAAAAGCAGCTTTGTAAGCTGCTATTCCCGCCGTTACGGCAAGGACAATTTTTTTCCGGTTCAGTACAGACATCTGTTTTTAATTTTCTTTTTCAGGATTT
>CAYFWH010000093.1:0-5341 GCA_964346785.1 uncultured Weeksellaceae bacterium
TTATTTTTAATTTCTCTAACCACAGAGACCACAAAGAAGGCACAAAGCACTCTGAGTTCTCTGTGGATTCTCAGTGAACTCTGTGGTTAAATCACAATTCTTTATTTTTATTCCTCTTCTTTATTTCCACTATATCAATGAATTTAAATTGACCGATTCACATCCAAACACGCGACATGAATTTTTGAATTTACTTCCTGTTTAGAATTAAATTCTTCAAAACTTTCAAAGAGTTCATCAATACACTGATTGTCGATGAAAACAGTAAAAAGCAGAGATTCGGTCGGAAAATCTTCAGCCACAAACCGGGCGTTTTGATCTTTTCCATTGGAATATCCACTTACTGTCTGATAGGAAAAAGCCTTTACATCGGAGTGTTTTAAAATCTTTTTTACTTCCTTTTCGTATTCCTGAATACAGGTGACTAATAGTAGTTTCATTTTTTTAATTTTATGTTTTTTTATCTAACCACTGAGACCACAAAGAATGCACAAAGTGCTCTGAGTTCTCTGTGGATTCTCAGTGAACTTTGTGGTTAAATCATGATTCCTTGTTTTTACTCCATTTCTTTTTCTCAGCCATATAATAAACCACCGGCACGACCAACAATGTCAATGCTGTTGATGTTATCGCACCAAAGACCAATGAAATCGCCAATCCCTGGAAAATCGGGTCAAACAGGATGACTACCGCACCGATTACCACAGCACCGGTTGTCAATAGAATCGGAGTTGTCCTTACCGCTCCGGCTTCGATAATTGCTTGTTTGATTGGTTCTCCCTGTTTTAGCCTGATTTCAATAAAGTCGATCAGCAAGACCGAATTCCGCACCATGACTCCGGCGAGTGCAATCATTCCGATAAATGAAGTCGCCGTGAAATAAGCATCCAACAACCAGTGTCCGAATACGATTCCGACCAATGACAACGGAATCGCCACCATCATGATAAACGGCGTTTTGAAGTCCTGAAACCAGCCTACAATCAGCATATAAATGATGATCATCACGACCATAAATGCAATTCCCAAATCCCGGAATACTTCTAATGTAATCTGCCATTCACCATCCCATTTAACGGTGAAATTCTCTTCACTTTCGGGCTGTCCCATATAGAGCTCCTCCACTTTATAACCTGCCGGAATGTCCATTTTCTGTAATTTCTCGTCCATTCCAAGAATCGCATAAGCCGGACTTTCCAAATCACCCGCCATGTCAGCCAGCACATAAACCACTCTTTGCTGGTCTTTTCTGTAAATCGACTTTTGGAGTTCACCTTGTTTTACTTTAACCAAATCGCTGACCGGCACCATTCCCATCTGACCTTTGACTTTCATGTTTGTAATGTCTTCGATGGAAGTTTTGTCGGCATCGTTGAGTTTCATCACAATATCTACCGGTTCATTTGAAACTTCGTCATAAAGATTTCCAATTGGATGTTCACCCATCAAATATGTCAGGTTTCCTGTGATTTGAGCAGGTGCAACCCCGTTGAGCATTGCTTTTTCCTTGTCAAATTCCAATTTATATTCTACCTGCGGATCTTCGATTCGTGTGTCAATATCTACTACGGCATCTGTTTGATGAAGGATTTGCTCGATTTGTCTCGCAATCTTTACCTGTTCTTCATAATCAGGGCCATAAACCTCAGCAACGATGGTGGACAAAACCGGTGGCCCGGGCGGAACTTCCACTACTTTTACATTTGCATTGTATTTGGCTGCAATCTCCTGAATTCCCGGACGAATTCGCTTGGCGATGTCATGACTTTGTTGTTTTCGATCATCTTTTCCCAATAGATTCACTTGAATATCAGCGGTATTACTCGCTCCACGCATATCGTAATGACGCACCAAACCATTGAATGTAATCGGTGAAGAAGACCCAACATAAGACTGATAATTCACTACTTCGGGAATGGTTTTCAGATATTGGGCGATGTCCTGAGTAGCCGCCCCGGTTCTTTCCAAAGTCGTTCCTTCGGGCATATCAATTACAATCTGAACTTCGTTTTTATTGTCAAACGGCAACATTTTTACAGCCACCCATTTGGTGAAGAAAGCCAACATTGAAATCATCAACAGAACACCCGTTCCGCCAAGGATAAGCCATCTTTTACCTTTGCTGTTGAGTAGCGGTAATTGTAATTTTTTATAGATTTTATAAATCCTTGTCGTTTCTAAATTCTGTCCTTCTTTTTCTTCTTGTTTGTCTTTTTCAATCAGCATGTGGTAACCGAGATAAGGCGTAACCGTCAGCGCAATAAACAGCGAAAGCAACATCGCAATCGACGCACCAATCGGCATCGGACTCATATAAGGGCCCATCATTCCCGACACAAAAGCCATCGGAAGAATAGCGGCGATGACCGTAAAAGTTGCGAGAATCGTCGGGTTTCCAACTTCATTGATCGCATATATCGCCGCCTGTTTGAACGGCAATTTCTTCATCTTAAAATGCCGGTGCATATTTTCAGCGATAATGATACTGTCGTCCACCACGATTCCAACTACGAAAACCAATGCAAAAAGCGTAATCCGGTTGAGCGTATAACCGAGCATATAATAACTGAACAGCGTCAGTGCAAAGGTCAGCGGAACCGAAAAGAAAACGACCAGACCACCGCGCCATCCCATCGCCAGCATCACCAAAATCGTAACCGCAATAATCGCAATCATCAGGTGAGACAATAATTCGGATACTTTTTCGGAAGCCGTTTCCCCATAATTTCGAGTGACTTCCACTTTGACATCATCCGGAATTAAATTCAATTTCAATTCATCAACTTTATTCAGAATTTGTTCCGAAATATGCATTGCATCGGCGCCTTTTACCTTTGAAACCGCCAGCGTGACCGCAGGATATTCTGACTGAAATTCCTGCCCTTTGGGATTCGCATTGCCATAACCAAAACTCACAAAGTTTTTGGGTGATGAAGGCCCGTCTTCCACGGTAGCCACCTGTTTCAGATAAACCGGCATATTCCCCGAAGTTCCGATAACAAGATTTTCAACATCTTCGGCATTGCTTAGAAACTGTCCGGTCGTCAGCAGAAACTCAGTATCTCCGGCATTGAAACTACCCGACTGAGAACTGTTGTTACTCGCCTGTATCATCTGCATAATCCCGAGCGGATCTACGGTGGATTCTGCCATTTTCTCCTTATCGAGAATGACTTTCAATTGCCGTGGCCGACCACCGATGACATTGATTGTTGAAACATCTTTTATTTTCTTGACCTCCGATGACAATTCCTCACCGATTTGCCGGAGCTGATAATCATCGTAATTTTCACTCCAGAGCGTTAGTCCGAGCATAGGAACATCATCGATGGTTCTGGTTTTCACCATTGGTTCATAAACGCCGGACGGGAACATATCGCGGTGCTTCATCAGTTCGTCATAGAGTTTCACATACGAGCGTTCGGTGTCCTCACCCACGAAAAATTGAACGATAATCATCGCCTGTCCGTTCATCGCCATCGAATGAAGATGTTCAACCCCTTTTATATTGGAAATGATTTTTTCCAAAGGTTTTACCACCCGGCTTTCGACTTCGGTCGGACTTGCGCCCGGATAGCCCACCATCACATCCGCCATCGGAATAACGATTTGCGGTTCCTCCTCTCGTGGAATCAGTGAAGAACTGTAAACCCCGATAATCATCAGAGAAATCATTAAAAGTATGGTCAACTTGGAGTTGATAAATAATTCGGCTATACGACCAGCAATTCCTTTTTCCATTCCAACGGATTTAATTTACGGTGCAAAAATCCGTTAACAAAGTGAAGTGGACAGTTACATTGGTTACAGAGGGAAGGTAAAATCTCCTAATATTTATTCTCTTGAATAATATCACATAAAATCAATACAGCAAAAATCAAAAGCACCATAGGTGCGGCATTATGGTAGAATAAATCATCAAAGATAATTGAGCCTCAGAGAGGCGGCATTATGGTGGCAATCGAATTTAAAAAACATCACAAAACATAAAACAATTATATCCGGCAAAAATCTATTCGAATCAAAATCTGATGGATGGGATTAAAATATCGCCCCTACAGGGCTCAATGAAATAATTCGAAAATATGGCTACCAAATTATCGCTCCTACGGAGCTAATCGAAAATATTAATACCTCGATTAAACGAAAACTTATTTGAAACAAAATTTGATGGTGAGATTAAAATGCCGCCCCTACAGGGCTCATTAAAATAATTCAAAAAAAATGCTACCAAATTATCGCTCCTACGGAGCTTAAAATACCGAGATAAAATCAATTCGTTATGATTGACAAAAACAACATTTTGGCAGAATAAATACAGCGAAAATCAATAGCGCCGTAGGTGCGATATTTCGGTAAAATAAATCATCAAATTTTATTATCTTAGATGCAACTTTCTAAAACAAAAACAATCTATCATGGCAAACACCTATTCACAGATTTCAATTCATGCCGTTTTTGCAGTCAAAGGAAGACAAAATTTAATCTCACCTCATTGGCAAAATGATTTATACGCTTATACCGCCGGAATCATAAACGGTCTTCACAAAGATGCCAAATCATTGGCTGTTGGCGGATGGAAGGATCATATTCACATATTTTTTGGTCTGCCGCCATCCATCTCTATTTCCGAATTTGTCGGAAAGGTCAAAAGCAACAGCAGCGGATGGATAAACAAGCAAGGTTTCTTACCGGGACGCTTTGAATGGCAATCAGGTTTCGGTGCATTCTCTTATTCAAAAAGTCAAAGGACAAATGTCATAAATTATATCATGAACCAAGAGCAACACCATCGGATAAAGACATTTAAAGAAGAATATTTACAGATGTTAAATGATTTTGATGTGCCATACGATTCTAAATATTTATTCGATTTTATTGAATAAAACATCGCAAAGCAAAAAATAATTTAATTCAATAAAAATTATTTGAAACATAACCCGATGGGTGAGATTAAAACATTATCAAAATGCCGCCCCTAAGGGGCTCATTAAAATAATTCAAAAAAATGGCTACCAAATTATCGCTCCTACGGAGCTCACAATAGTGACGATAAAAATGTTCGTAATAATTGACAAAGCCAACATTTTTGTAGAATGGACAATATCAAAACAAATCCAGCCTCAGAGAGGCGATATTTTGGTAGAAAACAATGTAAGAAAAATCAAAAGCACCGTAGGTGCGACATTACGGTAGAACAAATCATCAAAAACAATTGAGCCTCAGAGAGGCGACATTTTGGTAGAATCAATACAACGAAAATCAATAGCACCGTAGGTGCGACATTACGGTAGAACAAATCATCAAAAACAATTGAGCCTCAGAGAGGCGACATTTTGGT
>CAYFWH010000093.1:5441-8818 GCA_964346785.1 uncultured Weeksellaceae bacterium
TTTTGGTAGAATCAATACAACGAAAATCAATAGCACCGTAGGTGCGACATTACGGAAGAACAAATCATCGAAAAACAATCGAGCCTCAGAGAAGCGATATTTCGGTAGAAAACAATGTAAGAGAAATCAATAGCACCGTAGGTGCGACATTACGGTAGAACAAATCATCAAAAACAATTGAGCCTCAGAGAGGCGACATTTTGGTGGCAATCGAATTTAACAAACACCACAAAACATAAAACAATTATATCCGATAAAAATTTATTTGGACCAAAATCCGATTGGTGGGTTAAAATGTCGCCCCTACGGGGCTCATTATAATAATTCAAAAAAATGGCTACCAAATTGTCGCTCCTACGGAGCTCATCGAAAATATTAATTCCATGATTGAACAATAATTTATTTGGAATAAATTCTAATACGGCCAAAGCCAAATCGAATTCCGAAATTTTACCGGTAGCTATGGTTCGACAAACACACCATGACGCCTGCAATATCTTTTTTAAACTCCTTCAAAAATAGAAAACATTCTACTACCCTACAATATACAACCCAAAAAATCAAAAAGCCACCTTCGCGCCATTGAATAATTTGCCGTCAGCGGAAGTAATATAAGTTTCTTCCGGTTGCAGACCTGAAAGAACTTCTACATTTTCACCAAAATCCTTTCCGATTTTCAGCCATCTCAGCACAGCTGTATTTTGAGAGCTAACGGTATAAACCCCGGTGAGCTGACCTTTTCTGACCAAAGCAGTTTTGGGAATAACTACACTTGCAATTTCGCTGTTCAGTTCGGTTTGGGTTTCGAATGGAAAAATAGCATTCACAAACATTCCCGGACGAAGTTCATTATCAGTCGGCAGGTTAATTTTCACCAAATATTGTCCACCGGTATTGGCTGAAGACTGACTGATTTCGGCAACTTTTCCGCTAACTTCCTTACCTGAGGATTTGATTAAAACATTCACATCCATTCCGTTTTTGATTTGGGTAATATTGTTTTCAGAAACCATTACCTGTGCCTGAAGAACACCCGGCGATTCAATGGTCAACAAAGGCATTCCCGGACTCGCCATATCGCCTTGTTCAACAAATTTTGCAGTCACAACTCCCGAAACCGGCGCGGTGATATTGGTGTATTTGTATTGTGCATTGACTTCGTTTTTCATTTGTTTGGCGGCGTTTAATCCCGCAGCAGCCATATCAAAACGGGCTTTCATATCGTCTAATTCCTTTTGGGATGCACTTTGAGAATTGAAGAGATTCTGAAATCTTTCATAATCTTTTTTGGCTGCATCATAGGCTGCCTGTGCTTGCATGATTTGCGCATCTGCCTGACCGCCCTTTGCTTGAATATCGGTGCTGTTAATTGAAACCAATTGCTGTCCTGCGCTTACACTTTGTCCTACCTGAACCGGCATGCTCGTGATGTAACCCATCATTCGGGTCGATACATTGACAGCGTTTTTGGACACTAATTTTCCGCTTGCACTTGCCAAACCGCCGGCTGTACTTTCTGCCGATTTACTGACGCTCACACTGATGGCCTCTCCGCTAAATTCAGCGGGTTGAACCTTGTCAGAAGAACAGTTGACAAAAAATAAGGTTGTCAGTGCTAAAATTGTAAGTTGAATTCTATTTCTCATTCCGGTTATTTTAAAAATTGATAATATTCCAATGCGGTGTTGTATTCAAAAATCGCCTGATGGTATTCTAATTCCTTTTGCGACATCAAAGTTTCAGCGGTCAATAAATCCGAAGATTTCTCCAATCCCTGGTCGTAACGGTTCTTTCGGATTCTGTAAGCTTCCTTGCTTTGTTCCCAGGCTGACTCTGCCGTAGTAACTTTAAAATCAGCATCTGCAATCTGACGAACTGCCTGTTTCAGTTCCAATTGACTTTGCTGAGTGTATTGATCGATTTCAGCGATTGCTTTGTTTTTTTCTGCATCATAGGTTGCCTGTTCACTTTTGGATTTCAAACCATCAAAGAGATTCCAGGACAATTGCAAGCCGAGTAAATAACCTTTACCGCCAAATTCCCATGGTTTGTAATCGTGGATTTCATAGCTTCCAAAAGCATTCAGTCTCGGAAGGAATTTCGATTTTGAAGATTTCATCAGCCAGTCGTAGGCTTCCAATGATTTTTCATAAGCCTGTAAATCTTTTCGACCCTGATTTAATTGCGGATTGTCATCGAATATCGCAGAATGATATTCCAATTCTTCGGTGGGTTGAAAGATTTTTCCGTTGGAATCTTCATTCAACAAAAGAAAAAGATAATCTGACGCATTTTGAATATTTGATTTCGCAAACTGGATTTGTGCATCGATTTCATTAATTCTGACATCCATATAAAGGACATCCGATTTTTGAATCAGTCCGTTATTATAATAATTGTCGATCACCTTTTTATTGGCCAGCACAGTTTCTTTGGATTCCAACAAAGTTCGGTGCATTTTATAGGATAGTTGCAGCATCATATATGCCTTTCTCACTTCAAAACGAATGTATTCCTTGGTTCTTTCCTGTTTGATTTTCAGTACTTCAGTTTTTACCGTTCCCGCCTTTTTCATATAAACCGCATCCATATTGATGATGGGTTGCTGAATTTCAATTTTAGGCCCAAAATCGGTTATGCTCTTTGGGTCATTCAGAAAATCAGGATTAAAATCCTCCATCGCAATTCTCGACTGATTGAGTTTAAATCCAAATGCATTCAGCGGACTGTTGGTATTCATCACAGTATAAGAAGCTGTAATATTGGGCAAATACGACGCCCGGGTAGCCAGCAGCTCAGCTTCCGCCAATTGAATTTCCTTCTGTGCTAATTTTACATGAAGGTTCTCGTCCAAAGTTTTCTCATCGAGCTCCGCCATTGAAATCCTGATGGTATCCTGTGCCGAAACTGAAAGATAAAATATTGAGAATAATGCAATTAATAAATTCTTCATGATGACAATTCAAATTTTCAACTGCAAAATTAAGACGGCAGAAACAATCTGACAGTTACAGATGTTACATAAGGTTTTTGCATTGTACTATGTATTAAGTACTATGTATAGTGACTATATTTTGTAGGATTGTATATGTTGGATTGAAACTTCTACAAATCTTTGGCTATCATTTTCAAAAGCTGGAGCTGCTTATTATCAAACCAAACTATTGCGTTGTTGGCATAGTCCTGACCGGTAATGTGCAATCCATCGGAAACTTGGAAACGGTCATGGTCTTCCATCCATTGGTCTGAAAACACATATTTGCTGAGTTCATTAACCTTCTTTTGTGTTTTTTTGAATTGTTTGATAAAACTTTCGAAATCTTTTATTTCTTTTTCGACTTCAAACAATAATTCATCATAGTGCTGAACTCTTTCTT
>CAYFWH010000094.1:0-354 GCA_964346785.1 uncultured Weeksellaceae bacterium
ACGGAAACCGAAGTACTCCTCACCGGGATTAAGGTAATCGATCTCTTAGAACCTTATGCAAAGGGCGGCAAAATCGGCTTGTTCGGTGGTGCCGGTGTTGGTAAAACAGTATTGATTCAGGAATTGATTAATAATATTGCAAAAGGACACGGTGGATTGTCTGTATTTGCAGGAGTTGGAGAAAGAACCCGTGAAGGAAACGACTTACTTCGTGAAATGCTGGAAGCCGGAATTATCCGTTACGGTGATGACTTCATGGAATCAATGGAAAACGGCTAATGGGATTTGTCAAAAGTTGACAAAGAACTCGCAAAAGAATCTAAAGCTGCATTTGTTTTCGGACAGATGAACGAA
>CAYFWH010000094.1:364-8742 GCA_964346785.1 uncultured Weeksellaceae bacterium
CTCCGGGAGCTCGTGCTAGAGTTGCACTTTCCGGTTTGACACTTGCTGAATATTACCGTGATGGTGACGGTTCAGGTCAGGGTCGTGATGTTTTGTTCTTTATCGACAACATCTTCCGATTTACACAGGCAGGTTCTGAAGTATCTGCTCTTTTGGGTCGGATGCCGTCTGCGGTAGGTTATCAGCCTACGCTTGCAACCGAGATGGGTGCGATGCAGGAGAGAATTACTTCGACTAAAAGAGGTTCAATTACATCTGTACAGGCAGTTTATGTTCCTGCGGATGACTTGACTGACCCTGCACCGGCAACAACTTTTGCTCACCTGGATGCAACCACTGTATTGTCCAGAAAAATTGCTTCACTTGGTATTTATCCTGCTGTGGATCCGCTGGATTCAACTTCAAGAATTCTTACTCCTGAAGTAGTTGGTGAAGAGCATTACAATACTGCACAAAAAGTTAAGGAGATTCTTCAGCGATACAAAGCATTGCAGGATATTATTGCAATTTTGGGTATGGAAGAACTTTCTGAAGAGGATAAACTTGTTGTACACAGAGCAAGAAGGGTACAGAGATTCCTTTCTCAACCATTCCATGTTGCAGAACAGTTTACAGGAAATCCGGGAGTTTTGGTTGATATCAAGGATACCATCAAAGGATTTAATATGATTATGGATGGTGAAGTTGACCAGTATCCTGAAGCTGCATTTAACCTGAAAGGAACTATTGAAGATGTAATTGAAGCAGGTGAAAAAATGCTTGCTGAAGTCAATTCATAATTCATTTTATAGGATTTAAAAATTAAAAAAATGCAATTAAATATCATTACACCACAACATGTTGTTTTCGAAGGAGAAGTTGATTCTGTCATAGTTCCTGGTAGAGGCGGTGAATTTCAAATGCTGAATAATCACGCAGCAATTGTTTCATCTCTGATCAAAGGGAGTATCAAAATCAAAGTACATTCAAAATCTACAATTGATTTTGAAAACCTGAGCGGACAGCTGAAAAAATCTCCTGCCAATGAGTTCGTTTACCTTTTTGATATTGAAGGCGGAGTTGTGGAAATGAGCAACAATGTGGTTACAATACTGGCGAGTTAATCGCAGTAAAAATATACAACAAAAAAGAAGCCGTCTCAAATTTTATTTTGAGACGGCTTTATTTATAATTCATTTTTAATACCTGTAATAATCGGGTTTAAAAGGACCTTCTACTTTTACTCCTATATAATCGGCCTGGCTCTGAGTCAAGATTTCAAGTTCAACACCAAGCTTTGCCAGATGTAATGCAGCCACTTTTTCATCTAAATGTTTGGGTAACATATACACCTTGTTCTCGTATTTGTCAGAATGGTTCCATAATTCTATTTGTGTAATAGTCTGGTTCGAAAAAGAATTTGACATCACAAAAGAAGGGTGTCCGGTTGCACAACCCAAATTTACAAGTCGCCCTTCAGCCAAAATTATAATTTCGTTTCCACCTATATTATATACATCAACCTGAGGTTTTACTTCATATTTGGTGTCACCATAGTTCTTATTCAGCCACGCCATATCTATTTCATTGTCAAAATGACCTATATTACAAACAATGGTTTTATCCTTCATCTTCATGAAATGCCCTCCCTGAACAATATTGAAGTTTCCGGTTGTTGTTATGACAATATCAGCATTTCCAATTACTGTATCCAATTTTTTCACTTCATAACCATCCATCGCCGCCTGTAAAGCACAAATCGGGTCAATTTCTGTAACTGTAACAATCGCACCTGCCCCTCTAAACGATGCAGCAGTCCCTTTACCCACATCACCATAACCACAAACCACCACTCTTTTTTTTTTTTTCTTCACATCAGTCGCACGACGGATTGCATCAACCGCAGACTCACGACATCCATACTTATTGTCAAATTTTGATTTGGTAACAGAATCATTCACATTGATTGCCGGTACAGCTAGTGTACCATTTTTCATTCTTTCATATAATCGGTGAACACCGGTAGTTGTTTCTTCAGACAAACCTCTGATTTCTTTGGTTAGCTCAGGGTATTTGTCAAAAACCATATTGGTCAGGTCTCCGCCATCGTCGAGAATCATATTTAACGGTTTTCTGTCTTCACCAAAAAACAATGTTTGTTCTATACACCAATCAAATTCTTCGGCGTTCATTCCTTTCCATGCGTAAACCGGAATCCCGGCAGCAGCTATCGCAGCAGCAGCGTGATCCTGAGTCGAAAATATATTGCAGGATGACCAGGTAACTTCTGCACCCAGTTCAACCAAGGTTTCAATCAAAACAGCTGTCTGAATCGTCATGTGAAGACAACCTGCAATTCTGGCTCCCTTCAAAGGTTGCTGTGGACCATACTCCTTACGGATTGACATCAGTCCGGGCATTTCAGCTTCTGCCAGTTTTATTTCCTTTCTACCCCACTCTGCCAAAGAAATATCCTTTACTTTATATGGAATGTATTTAACTTCTGTACTCATATCATGAAATAATTTTCTAATTTTGGTTATTGCAATTTTTAGATTTGCAAAGTTACAAACTAATTATTCAAACATAAAATGCCACTTATCAATTCTTTACACAACGATGAAATTACCAAAATTGTCTGCTGGCATTTGACCGAAAGCGATGAGGAACTTCTTGAATACCTGGAACTCAATCCTTACAGAATCATGAAATACCTGACGCTCAATCCAAAACAGGCAAGAGAATATCTTGGGTTGAGAGCTTGCCTGAAAGTCTTGGGACTTGATTTTGAAGTTTATTACAACCAAAAAGGAAAACCCTATCTGCCTGCAAGCCGACAACTTTCAATCAGTCATTCTTTTGACATGGTTTGTATAGGGCTGAGCAAATTCTTTATAGGTGTTGACATAGAAAAAAGCCGCACCACAAAGATTACGAACATCAAATCAAAGTTCATCAATCAAAGTGAGGCAGAATGGCTGCCCGAAAAAGATACTGCGAAATATCTTCACATTATATGGGGCATCAAAGAAGGTTTATACAAATTGCATGGCGGAAATCTTTGGAATTTTCTGAAACACTACAGAGTTGAAGCCTTTGAACTGGTAGAAAATTCTCCTATAAGCTGTTGGCTGTCCGACGAAAACAGTCAGAAAAAATATCACGCCTATTACAAAATGATAGACGATTATTACCTGGTTTGGGTATTGGATGAGATTTGATATTAAAAATATAAACCCAAAATCAATCCTACAAATCATTTTTTTATAACTTTAACAAAAATTACTAAAATGGCTTATCAAAAGGAAATAACACCTGTAGCTCAGTCTGCTGCATCAGAAAGAATAAGTTTTTACAAAAAAACATACACTCATGTTGCCTTGGGCGTACTGGTCTTTATGGCTTTTGAAGCTGTTTTGCTACGAATAGATCCACTCGTCGAAGTCATGCTCAGCCTTCAGGGGTACTCCTGGTTATTTTTGCTTGGCGGTTTTATGGCTGTTACATGGGTTGCCCAAAATATGGCTTATAAAAACAGCAGTAAATCAATGCAATACGGCGGTTTTATTCTTTACATCTTTGCTGAAGCAATTATTTTTGTACCGCTTCTGTACTTTGCAATGGACTATGGAGGAGGTCCGCAGATGATTGCTCAGGCTGCAGTTATTACTTCAGGTATGTTCCTTGGACTAACTGCTGCTGTTATGATGACCAAAACAGATTTCTCAATCCTGAAAACCGGATTGACGGTCGGATTTTTTATTGCAATCGGACTGATTATCGCAGGAGTTATTTTTGGATTCAATCTTGGACTATGGTTTTCTGTTGGTATGGTTTTACTGGCTTCAGGCAGTATTCTGTACTCAACACATCAGATAAAAAATGAATTCAGTTCAGAACAGTATGTTCCGGCAGCATTGTCGCTGTTTGCTTCATTGATGCTTCTTTTCTGGTATGTACTTCAAATCCTGATGTCAAGAAGATAATAAAGATAATAATTTATATAAAAGCCGGAGACACGGCTTTTTTCATATATTAAGTTGTTGAGAAAAATCAATGCAAGAATTTCTATCGTTTCTGAATGAAACCTATAAAACTTATGAGAACTGGCAAATTGTACTCGAAACTATTGCCGTCATCATGGGTGTGCTTAGTGTTGTTCTCTCAATGAAGAGAAACATTTTTGTCTTTCCGGTTGGAATTGTTTCAACAGCCATTTATGTCTATCTTCTTTTTATTTTCGGACTGCTCGGCGATTGTATGATTAACATTTATTATACCGGCATGAGTATTTACGGATGGATTTTATGGTCATCAAAAACAACCGATAAAATCCATGTCAATGTTTCTTATACCAGCCGAAAAGAATGGTTTTATTCCGCTCTGCTTTTTACAGCAAGTCTGATTCTTGTAATTTTTATCTATTATTATAAACCAATTCTCGACAATAATTTCAATACACTCCATACCGAACCCGGACTAAATCACCTGGATTGGGCAAACTGGTTAGATGTTTTCACCACCTCAATATTTTTGGTAGGAATGTGGTTGATGGCAAAACAAAAAATTGAAAACTGGATTTTTTGGATTATCGGAGATTTGATTTGCATCCCTATGTTCATTTACAAAGGACTGTTTATTACCTCAATTCAATTTATCATATTCACAATTCTCGCTGTTTACGGATTAATTGAATGGAAGAAAAATTACAAGGAATTAACAGAATCAAAATAGAAGATAAAATTTACTTTACGAGTATCAGCAAGCACTAGTCGATTTAAATAAGTTTGGTTGGCACACATGACTCTTTTTTTTATTGATTGATTTTGACTATCTTTAAACCTCAATACTTAAACTCAAAACCATGTCTTATCAACAGAAATCCATCAAAAACTGGGCTGCTGATGACAGACCCAGAGAAAAGATGCTCAGCAAGGGACATCAGGCTTTGTCTGACTCTGAATTACTTGCAATTTTACTCAGGTCAGGCGATAAGGAAACTACTGCAGTTGACCTTGCAAAACAAATACTTTCCTCTGTTGACAATAACTGGAGCAGGCTTTCGAGACTTTCAATAAAAGATTTATGCAAATTTAAAGGCGTAGGACCGGTCAAAGCGATTACAATTATCACTGCTCTGGAAATCGGGCGGCGAAGAAATTCAGAAGACATTAGAGACAAAGCTGTGATTAAAAGCGGCAGAGACACTTTTGAACTGATGAATCCTTTGATTGGAGATTTGAATATAGAAGAATTTTGGGTGATTTATCTTAACCAGAGAAATGGCGTTATCAGACATGAGAAGCTCAGTATTGGCGGTATTTCTCAAACTGTAGTCGATCTGAGACTCATTCTGAAAACTGCACTGGAATTAATGGCAACCGGAATAGTTCTGGTGCATAACCATCCATCCGGAAACCTCAATCCGAGCTCACCGGACAGACTACTGACCGAGAGAATAAAAAAAGCTGCTGAAACAATAGACATAGATGTTCTCGATCATGTCATTGTTACTCAAAAATCTTATTTTAGCTTTGCAGAACAAGGATTGCTATAATTTATTCTGTCAAATGCAAAAAATTCTGATTTACACACCCAAAATCACAAACAGAATACAGTATGTTTTTGATTTTATTTTAACTCAATTTTCAGGACTCGAATTCGAGCTCACCGCCAATATTCAGTTTTTTGAAGCTTCAGAAAGTTTTAAAATTAATTATTCAGACAAGAAAATTAATGATGAATTCTTTTTGAAATCAGATGATTTTATGTTTGAAAATAACATTTCTGAAACTTTGCAATTTGACAAACTAAATCCTGTTGGAAAGTGTTTCTACGCATTGAGTCGTTACGAAGAATACCTGTATTTTGAAGCTGACAAACACGGTCGTTTTTCGGGTGCTGGAAAGGTTTACAAAACACCTTTTGTGGACAGCTATATTCTTGAATTACAAAAAGAATTAAAAACAAAATTCCCAGAACTCATTTTCAAAAAAAGACATTTTGAAATTCTGTTAACCTCTGATGTTGACCAAGCATGGAAATATAAGAACAAAGGTTTTTTCAGAACTTACGGAGGTATGCTTATCGACCGAATGAGAGGAAATAAAGATGAAGTGAAAAACAGAAGATTAGTTTTGTCTGGAAAGAAAAAAGACCCTTTTGATACTTTTGACTATTTCAAATCGCTAAAAGAAAAATATGCCGTTGATATAATTTTTTTCTGGCTGATGGCTGATTACCATAAATTTGACAGAAATATTGCTGTCAATAATACCGAATTCAGAAAAAAAATCAAAGAAGTGAGTACATGGGCAGAATGCGGCATACATCCGTCTTATGCATCCAATGATGAACCCGGAAAATTAAATATCGAAATCGCCCGATTGTCTGCCGTAACCGGTAAGAAAATCAAAAAATCAAGACAGCATTACATCAAACTGAAATTTCCGGATACTTACAGAAATTTGATTGAAAACAATATAACTGACGATTACACCATGGCTTATGCCGATGAAACCGGTTTCAGAGCCGGCTGTTGCACACCTTTTTATTGGTTTGATTTAATAAATGACAAAAAAACCAACCTAAAAATTCATCCGTTTTGTGCAATGGATGTGTCGATGAAGAACTACATGAATCTTTCTGAAAAAGAAGCAATTGAGGAATTATCCAGGTTAAAAAAAGAAATTCAATCCGTAAATGGTCAAATGTGTATTTTGGTTCATAACTCAAACATCAATGAAGATTGGGCGGGCTGGGACAAAGTTCTTGAAAGTATTTTTGACTGATTAAAAATTCTTTCTCATCGCCATAATATAACCGAGATGAAGAGATTCGTGGATATTGTTGAAGCGGATTGCATCTTCAACCGTTTCAAGCCTGATGCCAAAACTCGTATCATAAACCTGATAGGCTGAAAGATTTTCTGCAAAATAATCTTTTTTTAACTGAGGCACTGTTGACTCAAGCAGTTCTATCAGTTTTTCAACCTCAGAATCTTTCACATTCTGTTCGCCAAAAGTTCCTTTTTTGAATCTGTAAACCCAATCCTGATCAACCAGCATTTGATTTCCGGACAAATGATAAGTAAGCAATTGCTGAGTAACCAAAGCATGAGCACAATTCCAAAAAATATGATTTTTAAAACCCATCGGGATATAGGTAAGTTGCTTTAATTCATATTCGTTTAAAAAATCAATAAATTGTGATCTGATTACCATCAAATCTTCAAAATGTTTTTTCATTGTTGTTTTATTTGTAACAAATTTAATTCAATCTCAATAAATTATTGACAGGAAGTCGAACTGAAAAACAAAAAATAAAAAATTCTCAATTCGCAAATTACAGATATTAATATGTCAATTCATTGATTCTCAACTTCATTAAAGCATTCAAATACTTTTGTTTTATTTTCATTCAAAAATCATAACTAAAATCATTCAAATTGATTTTTAGTATCAGTCTTTAATCACTAAATTTGAACCTATTTTTATCAAAATGAGTGATTTAAAAAATAAAGCAATTGAAATACTTGAGGAATTAGGCCTTGAGAAATGGATGAAGAACATACAGGTAATGGGACGAACCATCATGCTTGACATGGTATCTCATTCTCCTGCAATGCATGAGAGAAAAAAACTTGAGAATGCATTAAAAACAACTTTTGCAGACAGGTTACCTGATGCAAAATTGATTTTGAGGGTAAGTATAGGTTCCCAGCCCGAAAAACCTGTAGAAATAAAAGGCAAACCAATCGATGGTGTGAAAAACATCATTGCAGTTGCATCCGGAAAAGGTGGTGTAGGTAAATCTACTGTAACCGCCAATCTTGCTGTGAGCCTTCAAAAAATGGGTTTCAAAGTCGGACTTTTAGATGCTGACATTTACGGACCATCTATGCCAACCATGTTCGATTTGGAGGAAGAAAGACCTTATGCCGTAAAAGTTGACGGAAAAGACAAAATGGGTCCGGTTGAGAATTATGGAGTGAAAATGCTTTCAATCGGATTTTTTGGTGGCATGGATCAGGCTGTTGTATGGCGGGGGCCGATGGCGTCAAAAGCACTCAAGCAAATGATTTGGGAAGCTCATTGGGGTGAACTAGATTTTCTGTTGATTGATTTACCTCCCGGAACCGGCGATATTCATTTGTCAATTGTACAGCAAGTTCCGCTTACCGGTGCAGTGATTGTCAGCACGCCTCAGGCAGTTGCACTCGCCGATGTGAGAAAAGGAGTTGCCATGTTCAAAATGGATGCGATTAATGTACCTGTTCTCGGTGTAATCGAAAATATGTCTTACTTCACACCTGAAGAATTACCGGATAATAAATATTATATCTTCGGAAAAGACGGCGCAAGAAATATGGCTGAGAAACTGGAGATACCATTCCTCGG
>CAYFWH010000095.1:0-446 GCA_964346785.1 uncultured Weeksellaceae bacterium
TCTTTTGTCGAAAGGTTCAAGTGAAATCATAGCCATTCCGTAGTTGGAACCCTGACCTGAAACAAAACTGCATCCGGAAACCAATGTCATTACTTTAATTCCAGGTATTTGAGATGCTTTATCGTAAAATTCCTGTTGTAAAGCAGCTACACGGTCTCCTGATGCGCCTGCCGGCAATTCAAAGTTACCCATAATAAATCCACGGTCTTCATTTGGAACAAATCCGCTTGGCATGGTTTTGTTGGCAATGAAAATTCCAAGCCCACAGAGTGCAAGAATCATGAATGTAACCCATTTATGACGAATTAAAAAACCGAAACTTTTTACATAACCGTGAGTTACTGTTGTAAATCCTTTGTTGAAACTATTGAAAAATCGTTTCATCAAACCTTTCTTCTTGGTTTCGTCCTGGTCAGGCGTCTTCAGTACCAAAGCACACAAAGCAG
>CAYFWH010000095.1:456-2249 GCA_964346785.1 uncultured Weeksellaceae bacterium
GCGTTGACAGCCGAAATGATAATTGCAACAATCAGTGTGATACCAAACTGTTGGTAGAAAACTCCGGTCGGTCCCTGAATGAATGTTACCGGAATAAACACCGATGCCATCACAAGTGTAATTGAAATAATTGCGCCTGCAATTTCTTTCATCGCTTCATAAGTAACTTCTTTTCCGGCTCTGTGTTCCTTTTCTATTTTAGCGTGAACCGCCTCGACGACGACTATTGCATCATCCACCACAATACCGATTGCAAGTACCAATGCAAACAGCGTCAAAAGGTTGATTGAATAGCCAAACAGATTCAGGAAAAAGAATGTACCGATAATCGAAACCGGAACAGCAATCAGCGGAATCAGCGTGGAACGGAAATCCTGAAGGAAAATAAATACAACCAGGAATACGAGAATAAATGCTTCAATTAGTGTAGTAATAACCTTTGAAATTGATTCACTTAAAAATTCGTTGGTATCAAAAACCACAATATATTCGACGCCTTCCGGTGCGTTAAGAGAAAGTTCTTTTAATTTCTGTTTTAAATTGACGATAATTTCCTGTGCATTTGAATCGGGTGTCTGATAAATTGCCATGGCAACAGCGTCCTGACCATTCATTTTAGAATAGCCCACATAACTTTGTGCACCGAGTTCAATTTTTGCAACATCTTTTAAATACAGTATTTCACCGCCGGGCAAAGCTTTGAGTACAATATCTTCGTATTGTTGTTCATTACTGTACTTACCGCTGTATCTGATGACATAGTTAAAAGTTTCACCGCTGTTTTCTCCAAAAGATCCTGCTGCTGCCTCGAGACTTTCTTCGTTGATTGCTGCTGTAACATCGGCAGGTGTCAGACCATAATTAGCCATTTTGATAGGATCGAGCCAGATACGCATAGCATAATTTCGGGAGCCGAAGACATTCACATCACCTACACCGTTTACCCTTTGTAATTCAGGTACGATGTTGATATTCATGTAATTCTGTATAAATGTACGGTCAAATCTCTCGCTTGTTGAATAGAAGGTAGCAAACATTAATGCGCTGGTTTGCTGTTTCTGGGTAACCACACCCGTTCGGTTTACTTCTGCCGGAAGAAGTGGTGTTGCTCTGGCTACACGGTTCTGGACATTCACTGCTGCAATATCGGGGTCAATTCCCTGTTTGAACAAAATCTGAATTGTAGCAGAACCACTGTTGGTGGCAGTTGAACTAATAAAGTCCATTCCTTCCACACCATTGATTTGTTCTTCGAGTGGAATAATCACACTTTCAAGAACGGTCTGTGCATTGGCTCCCGGATAATTGGCTCTGACCTGAACCGTAGGAGGTGCAATTTCAGGGTATTGTGTGATTGGCAATATCGAAATTCCAAGTAATCCGAGAATGACGATTATAATTGATATAACGGTAGATAATACCGGTCTTTCTATGAAAGTTTTTAACATCTTTTAAATCTTTTTAATTGATTGCTTTTATGTCGGTAACATCTTCAAAAGCTATTTTTTCAGGTGAAATTGCAGCACCGTTTCTAAGCTTACCCAGACCTTTGGCAGCTACCACATCTCCTTTTTCTAAACCGGATTTCAAAATTGCGATATTGTTCACCCGGTTGAGAATTTCAATTGGTGTTGAATGGACAGTATCATTGACAACTTTATATACATATATGATTCCCTGTTGTTCGTAAGTTGAATTTTCAGGAACAACCAGTGCATCCTCAAAATACTGTGGAATATGTATAAAACCACTGTTGCCATTGGTTAGTAACCCGTCTGAAGTTTTAAATGTTG
>CAYFWH010000095.1:2259-8696 GCA_964346785.1 uncultured Weeksellaceae bacterium
AATTGTATCGTTCCGGTAGCTGGGTCAATTTGACCTGTTACGGTTTTGATTTTCCCTTTTTCACTATAAGCACTTCCATTGGCCAAAATTAATTCAACTTCAGGAAGTTTTTCCAGCTTTTCTTTAACATCTTTTCCTTCAGAATCTTCCAGAAAATTCAAATATTCTCGTTCACTCATTGAAAAATAAGCATAAACCTCAGAAGTTTCAGAAACTGTTGTAATAGGGGTAGGGTCAGAAGGTCCTACAAGACTACCTTCTCTAAAGTTAATCGCACCTACAACGCCGGTAATTGGGCTTCTGACAATTGCAAAATCGATATTTGCCTGTACACCGCTTAAAGCTGCTTCTGCCTGTTTTTTTGAAGCTCTTGCCTGTTCAAGCTGTGCCTGAGCTCTTGATAAATTTGCTTTCGCTGTTTCTAACTGAACACTGCTGATTACATTTTTTTCAACCAGCGGAATCAGTTTATCCACTTCAACCTGTGCAGCATTCACATTAGCCTGTGCTGCAGAGATGTTGGACTGTGCAGCGTTGATTGCTGAACGGGCAGCGTTTGCATCCTGTGACTGGACATCGGTTTCCAATCTGAACAGAGGCTGACCGGCACTAACTTTTTGGCCTTCATCTACATAAACTTCTTTGATATAACCAGAAATCTTTGCCCTGACTGAGTTGTTCACCTTTCCTTCTATATTAACCGGAAAAGAAGTAAATCCTTCGATATCTTTATTAATTACATCCACCACAGGAATTGTTGGAGCTTGCTGAGTGGGTGTTTCCTGTTTTTTGTTACACGATATCAGAGTTGCAACAGCAACTGTAAGTGTGAGTAATGTGTTTTTTTTCATTATTTATGATGTGTTTTTGACAAATTATTTAATTTTTCTATGGTTGAATTCAACTGTTTGACTACACTTTCAAGGTGTTCAATGTAAATGTCTGATTTGAGTATATTCAAATCATTTTGATTGTTCTGAATTTCAAGTTTGTAAGTTCTTAATTTTTCTGAAAGTCTTTTTTCGTTTGATAGCATTTCCTGAATGTTTTGAAGCCTTAGAATCAGGTTGTTCGGAACCGTTCTGTAAAATCTTTTCCGATTTTCAATCTTGGTGTAATACTCAATTTGTTTGATTTGTGTTAAGAAATTCAAACTATTTGAAATCGAGCTTTTACTTGCGTTGAAAATCTCTGTGAGCTCATCAAAAGTTACGCCAATTGATTCACAATCCAGAAGAAGATAGGCATAAACCTTACTGGTTAGTGGCGGAAAGTTATGAGAACTTTCAAAATATGCTGAAAATTCTCTGATCAACTCTTTTTTTGTTTCGTCCATTTATAAATTTGAGCTGGCAAAGTTACGATTAGTTCGGTAAATACAAAACAAACCGAAATGCGGAAAATCATAAAACTTTCATAATTTTTTTAATTCTTGTTTTATTAACATAAATCAATACACAGTAATTATAGTCTTATTAAATTTGCATCAAACAATTAAAAAAAATATTATGTCAGTAAAATGGAATGTAGATAAAGCACACTCAGAAGTACAGTTCAAAGTGAAACATATGGTTATTTCAACAGTAAGTGGTGAATTCATGGATTTTGAAGCAATCGCTGAAACTTCGGATGAAAATTTCAGCAATCCAAAATTCGAATTCGTAGCTAAGGTAGATTCAATCAATACCAGAATTGAACACAGAGATAATCATTTGAAGAGCGATGATTTTTTTAATGCCGCTGATCATCCTGAATTAATTTTCAAAGGTAAAAACTTCGACGGAGATTCGCTTGAAGGTGAAATCACTATAAAAGGTGTAACCAAACCAATCACGCTGGATGCAGATTTTGGTGGTGTGATTACCGATTTTGACGGTAACAGAAGAGCCGGTTTTGAGTTTTCTGGAAAGATAAACCGAAAAGATTTTGGGCTGAACTGGAGTGCAACAACAGAAGCAGGAGGACTGGTTGTGGCTGATGATGTGAAAATTAGCGTCAATCTTGAATTTATAAAAGAATAAGTTTTATTAAGTTAATAATGTAGTTAGAACCGTTTGATGTCTTTCAAACGGTTTTTTAATTGATAGTTGTAACATATTTTGATTAATAAATTATCTCCACTCCCAGGGTGGTACAGGGTTAGGGTCTGCCCATAGCCCGATTTTATTTTTTCTTGCTTCTTTTTCAAGCAAATCATAGGATTTGTCTTTTGAGTATTTTTTATAGTGCCACGCCATTCCAAGTCTAACCATTTCTTTGTTTACATTTTCGCCTTTTTCATTCCACAGCACAGCAATATATCTGCCGTATCTGTCTTTTTGCCCTTTCCATCCAACGATGATATTTTGATTAAAACACAATCCAGACACAGCTTGTTTAGCCCGATTTCCAAAAGGTTGTCGACTTCTTATTTCGGGAGAATCTATGTGTTCAAGCCTGATTTTTATGACTGTCTTTTCGTGCAGAACCTCAACTGTGTCACCATCGATTATGCGAACTACTTTTGCTTTGAAATCAGTTTTTGGCGGTTCGTTTTTTAATTCTGTTTGGGCCTCACTTTTTTCAGATTTCGAAATGTAATTTGGATAAATAAAATATAGCACCCAGATTATCAGTAAAATAAGAAAAGATATGTAGGAAATATATTTGTGAGCTTTCATTTTCACAGAATTTCTAATTAGTTAAATTAATCATTGTTTTTTCCTTCCATTTCTTTCAAAATTTGATTGACATCCTCTTCAGTCGTGCTTAATTTCTGTTTGCATACTTTTATTAATTCAGCTGCCCGCTTAACCTTTTCAGACAATTCATCGACAGAGATTTCGCCTTCTTCAATTTCACTGACTATGATTTTTAACTCTTCAAATGCTTCTGTGTAATTAATTTTTTCGCTCATTATTTTTTGATTTTATAGTTTCTACTGTACTGATAATATTTCCGTTGAATAGAATGGTTTCAATTTTATCTCCTTTTTTAATTTTTTCAGCATCTGTAACCGATTTGCCGTTGACTAAACTAATACTGTATCCTCGTTTGAGAACATTTTCCGGATTTAGATTTTCAACATTTTTTTCGATGTAATTTAACTTTTGATTCTCTGATTTAATCAAATCATAGAATTTTTCTGAAAGTCTTATACTCAGCCTGTTCAACTCGGATTTTTCTGATTTCAAAATTCCGGTTGCTGTAATTCCGGTTTGTTGTAAATACATATCCATCTTTTGTTTTGATTGAGCAATCAATGACAGACTGCCGGCTTGAATTTTGATTGCTGAATTATTAATTTCATTTTTATTTTTTTCAATCATATTTTTTGAATCAGAACGAAATAATCTGACCAGATTTTCGAGTTTTATATTTTCTTCATCAATGATTTTTTTTGAACGGTAACTGATTAATTTTTCAGCTTCTTGCACAGGAATTGAAAAATCATGGAATTTCTGAATTAAAAATTCTGCGAGTTTAGTCGGTGTGATATTATTTGAGAAAGCAACCATTTCTGCTACAGTTTCGTTGGTAGAATGACCGATTCCGGTAAGAACGGGCAGTGGAAAAGCAGTGATTTCTTTGGCAAGATGATAGTCGTTATAACAACTCAATCCCACATCACCACCGCCACCGCGAATGATTGCAACTGCATCGAAATGATGGCTTATTTTTTTGATGTTTCTCAATTGCGCAATTAATAAATCTGCTGCTTTGTCTCCCTGAAGCAACGATGGAAAGAGCATGTGAAAAAATTTGTAATTCCACTGATTGTGTTCAATTACTTTCAGAAAATCAGCGTAGCCCTTACTGGTTTCTACTGAAATAATTGCAATTCTTTGTAGGAGCAATGCCGGTTTCAGATTTTTATTCCGGTCAAAAATTCTTTCTTCCTTTAGTCTTTGAATACTAAGTTGTTTTTCTTTTTCCAAATCTCCAAGCGTATATCCGGGATCTATATCCAGAATCCAGAGAGACAAACCGTATTTTGGATCGAAAGTAACTTTGGCTTCAAATAATACTTTAATTCCATCTTTGAGTGGCTCCTTAATTACTTGAAGAAAATCCTGATTAATTCTGTCAAAATCTTTTTTCCAGATATGAGACCTGATTTCGGCTACAACTTTTCCATCTTTTTTTTCAACCAAATCAGGATAGCAATGACCGGAATGTTTGTAATAATTGAGTTTATTCATTTCGGCTTTTACCCAAAATGAACTACCATAGCGTTCTGTGATGGTTTTTTGGATACTTCTCATCACTTCAGCCAGGCTAAAAACCTGCTTGTCTCCGATAATTTCAGACATAAGTTCAAAGATAGGAATTAATCAAACAGATTAATAGCGTTTTTGTTTTGGTTAAATGAAAAAGCCTTGCAAATTCTAATTTGCAAGGCTTCCAAATAAAAACCATTAAAAATGAAAAAAAGTAAATCATTCTGAGAGAACATCCTCGTTCTCTTTATCCAGATAACTTTGAACAATATCGATTGCATTTGTAACCACATCACTCAAAGCGGTTATAAAGGTACCATCTTTTGCGATATTTATTGCATGTTTTATAGCTTCAATTTCTTTTGGTATGATTTCGTAAGAAATTCCTGAGTTAGACTCTTTAATTCCTTCGAGTATCAGATTAATAATTTCCTCCTCAGTTCTTCCTCTCAAATGTTTTTCCTGCCTGATAATTATATGGTCAAACATTCTTCCTGCAATTTTTCCGCATTCTTTGATGTCTTCATCTCTTCTGTCACCTACTCCGGCAATAATTCCAATTTTGTGAGGTGAATCAATTGTACTGAGAAAATCTTCAATTCCAAGATAACTTACCGGATTGTGAGCAAAATCAATCATCACTTTGAAGTTTCTGAAATTAAAGATATTCATTCTTCCGGGTGTTTGAGCAGACCCCGGAATGAAAGTTTGAAGTGATAAACTTAAATCTTCAGAATTAAATCCTGCCAGGTAACCGGCAAGTGTTGCCGCAAGTGTGTTTGCAATCATAAACTTCGCTCTTCCGCCAATAGTAAGCGGAATTTGAGTTGCTTTTTCGATTCTGATTTTCCACTCTCCTTTTTTGATGGTAACAAATCCATTTTCATAAACACAGACAATTTTACCATCTTTTGAAAGTCTTTTGACATGCGGCTGATTCTCATCCATGCTAAAAAACGCTACATGACAATCGAGTTCTCTTGCGATTTTCATACAATACTCATCGTCTGCATTAAGAATTGCCCACCCGTCAGGTTTGACAGATCTCACAACTACGCTTTTTACCCTTGCCAGATCTTCCAGGGTGTGAATGTCGCTCAGTCCTAAATGATCAGGCTGAATGTTTGTAATCACACCGATATCACATCTGCTGAATCCAAGCCCTGAGCGAAGTATTCCACCTCTGGCTGTTTCCAAAACTGCATATTCAACAGTCGGGTCTTTCAAGATATACTCTGCACTGTATGGTCCGGTCGTATCTCCTTTTTCGAGTAAATGATTCTGTACATAAATTCCGTCAGAAGTTGTAAAACCAACTCTGTATCCTTTATTTTTCACCATGTGTGCAATCATTCGGGTAGTAGTCGTTTTTCCGTTTGTTCCGGTTATGGCTATAATTGGAATACGGCTCGGTTTCCCAGGAGGATACAACATGTCAATTACGGGTGCAGCTACATTTCGGGGCAGTCCTTCGGATGGTGCAAGATGCATCCTGAATCCGGGTGCAGCGTTAACTTCCAGAATTACACCACCGTTTTCCTGGAGTGGCTGTGTCAGATTTTCTGCCATTACATCGATACCACATATATCAAGTCCGATAATTCTTGAAATTCTTTCTGCAAGAAATATATTTTCGGGGTGAACCATATCTGTAACATCAACAGAAGTTCCTCCGGTGCTTAGATTAGCGGTAGATTTTAAATAAATAATTTCACCCTTGGGTGGAACAGATTCAGTTGTGTAGTTTAATTTATCGAGTAAATCCTGAGAATCCCTGTCAATTTCAATTTCAGTCAATACATTTTCGTGACCATAACCTCTTCTCGGATCTTGGTTTTCAATTTCTATCAACTCATTGATGGTATGTTCTCCGTCTCCAACCACATGAGCCGGTACTCTTTGAGCAGCAGCCACCATTTTATGATTAATCACCAAAATTCTGAAATCATGACCGGTGATAAATTTTTCAACGATTCCTCTGCGGCTGTGTTTTTTTGCATGAGCCAGACCTTCAATAGCTTCTTCTACCGTTTTAACATTGATTGAAGCACCTTTGCCATGATTTCCGTCCAATGGTTTTATGACGATTGGGAAGCCAATTTTATCAATTCTGTTTTGAAGATCTTCCTCATCCACACAGATGTCTCCTTTTGCAACCTGAATTGAAGAATTTTCCAGAAATCTTTTGGTGTCTTCTTTATCACAGGCAATTTCAACGCCAATACTACTGGTTTCTCT
>CAYFWH010000096.1:0-8659 GCA_964346785.1 uncultured Weeksellaceae bacterium
GATTATAAATCCAAGCCTTGATTTTTCAACTTACACACTTCGTGGGATAGTGTCGAATCGAGAACTACCATACCACCAAACATTGAATCAAAATTTTAAGAACCTTGAATCTGATCAAGCTCCAAAATCTCAATCCCACTCTCATCCACTTCCCCAAACTGTTTTTGATATTCTTTTTCTTCCTGAATGATTTCTTCGCATTTCTTCCAAAACCACTCTTCAATTTGGGTAATACATAGTTTTGGTCCATACTTAGATTTACACAATTATTTAATTTATAAACTCAATATATGTCAGGTGGTTAAACTAAATTTTGAATTCTTTAGAAAAAGAATTAATTTCGTAAATTAGTTAGTTTTTGCCAAATTTAGAACGATATCACAATGAAAAATGTTAAACAATATTTAAACAAATTAAGTGATGCAAACTCAAACGAAGAGATTGATAAAGTTTTAGAAGAAATAATCCCTAAATTAAAAGCAAGTGGAATTTCATTATCTGAAATTTTGATGTATTTTAAACTTAATGGAGACAATGCAATCCCTAAATCTCAAGATCATAGAAATTCAATATCGAATTCTAATAAAGCACAAATCGTGCTACAAAAGCTATTAGCTAAATTTAAAAATTAATGGAATCAAGTATTACTGATTGGATAAGTGCAATTTGCTCATCTGCAGCTTTATTAATTTCTGGTGGTGCATTAATTTTTGCATACAATCAAATTAAACAAATGAACAACCAATTGAGGAATATGAATGACACATTCAGAAACTCAACATTGATGACGGTATTAGAACTAGAAAATGAACTAATGCGCAGAAAAGTAAGTTGGGATGAAGCTAGTTTTCAAATTAGAGAATATGGAATTAACTTATCTAAGTTAAATGAGAACCCAAATAAAGAATTTCTTGATTTACTAACAGACAAACACAATACAGCACTTGAAAATTATCTAAATTCATTGGATAGATTTTGCTATTGCGTTTTACACAACTATATACCTGATAGAGACTGGAAGACTGAGTACAGAGATGTTGTATTTGATGCAGTTGACAACTATCCGGAACAATTTAATGTAAAATCGAGATTCAGAAATACAGTTAAAATATTCCAGAAGTGGAAAGATGAATAAAACTGCGTATAAAAATCTATGGATTTGTCGATTTCAGGATTACTACTTTTTTGACATTTCTGTTTTTTAGATTGAACCATGGTAATTCAATCATAAAGTTTTATTTGCAAGTTCTTGAATTTTGCAAATAGAATTCTTTGCTCATTCCCATAGAACCCAAGAGCAACAGAAATTCCCAATAAATCCTCTTTTGGTGAATCTCGCTTGCCAAAAGGTTTCGATTTTAATCAATGTTCCTGTATCGTAATATGGGTGTTTTCCGGACTTTTTTTGGTTTTGATTTCTATCTGGAAATTTCTATGCGGTTGAGAGTTTTGCGCCAAAACTCTTAGTCGAACGCTAATTCATCTTGTATTATAGAAAATTCCGAAAACCTTGAATTTGATTAATCAAGCCCTAAAATCTCAATCTTGCTCTCATCCACTTCCCCAAACTGTTTTTGATATTCAATTTCTTCCTGAATAAATTCTTCACATTTCTTCTTCCAGAACCACTCTTCAATTTGAATAATATCATCTTGAATATCAATCAATAATTTGGGGAGAAACATAAACTTTTCTTTTTCTACATCATCAACTCTTAATTTGAGAATCAATTTGACCGATTTTTCAGAGTAATCTTCAAAAGGAACTTTGATTCCAATTTTGTTATTGTCAACAGGTTCAAGATTAAATTCTTCGTCCATTAACTGTCCGTTACTGATAAATTTTTTAGGCACCCAATAGCGTTTGTTTTCAATTTCAACTAATTGTGCCTTTTCAGTTGTCTTGATGATTTTGTCAATCTTTTTCATTTGAATTTGTTTTTAAAGGTTAGTAATCATGTTATATATTTTTAAACAGAGAAATTGCCATATCCACTTCAACTCTTTCGGATAATATGCCACCATGCCTGTTTTTCTGAATGATGATTTCAGCCTGATTTTGGGTATGTTCAAAATCGTACTCGTCATCCCAGGTTTCAATGCCATAATATTCCGGGCGATAAAGAAACAGCACTTCATCTGCATCCTGTTCGATGGATCCTGAATCTCTCAGGTCAGATAATAAAGGCCTTTTGTCCGGTCTTTGTTCAACTCTTCGGCTAAGCTGACTAAGTGCAATGACAGGAATGTTCAATTCCTTGGCAATGGCTTTTAAACCTCTGGAAATACTTCCTATTTCATTTTCTCTGTTCTGTTGATTCCGTTCATTTGTCATCAGTTGCAGATAGTCAACAAAAAGGATTTCAATTCCGAATTTTAATTTCATCATCTTGGCTTTGGTTCTCATATTTTGAACAGAAATAGCAGCTGTGTCATCAATATGGATTTTCATAGCCTTAAGCCTTGATTTTAGCGATAAAAACCTAGTAAGTTCTTCGTCTCTTAATCCTTTTCTTAGAATTGATGAATTTGGGATTTCTGTATAATTTGTAATTATCCGGGTGGCTATCTGTTCAGCTGACATTTCAAGTGAGAAAATCCCAATGGCCTTGTTCTGAAGAACAGCATCAACAGCCCCCTGAACAAGAAATGCAGTTTTACCCATTCCGGGTCGGGCAGCCACAATCACCAAATCTGAATTCTGCCATCCACCAAAGGCTTTATTGATAATTCTCAGAGAACTTTTTATTCCGGGAACTTTTCCTTTTGTAATACTTTTTGACCTTTCTTCTATGATTTCAACTAATTCCGGAAACCCGGAAGTCCTTTCCATTCCTTTCAAAAAACGATCGATGAATAGTTCATCTATGTACTGAAATGTCTTTTCCTGTAATTCAAATACATCTGTTTCTTTTGAAATAGCCATTTGTAGCAGTTTATTGAATTTTAAAATGTAGTCTCTTTTGATTTCCAACTCAGCCAGAAACATTAAATGATTTCTCAAATGGGCTGTTGATGCAACTTTATTTGATAGCAGTATAAGAAGACTTACCAATTTGGAATTTCGTTTTTCTAATCGACTGCTGACAGTAACTAAATCTATTGGATGGTTTTCTTTCCATAACTCCTTAATCACCTCAAAAATTAACCGGTGATTTTCATTGCAAAATAGTTCTGAATAAAGTAAATCATGATGCTCCGCAAAAGCACTTCTGTCAATTAATAAACTTCCAAGAACAACCTGTTCAAGTTCATTCTCAGAATGAGTTTCATATATTTTCTTTATGTTAATTATTTGATTCATTTTAATCTTCATTATAAGTCGTTCTTGGTCGTTTTATGTTTGGAATATTATTAATATCAATAGGGTAGTTGCTTAGTGATTTTAACATAAAAGGCCAGGTGTTTTTTAAGGATGCTTTCCAATTAATTATTGGTTTGTTGTATCCGTTTTTCCAACCGTTTGAAATCCATTCTTCATATTTCCCTTCAATGCTTATATCTAATTCCGGGTGGTATTTTGGAAGTGTTTTGGCCAATTGTGAGAACTCCTCAAAAGAAGGTATATTAGAATTTACAACCTTGGGATTCTCTTTCGGTTTTTCTTTCTCTTTAGGCTTAACATTATCGATTGATTTTTTAGCTTTCGGTTTGGTTTGAATTACTTTTGATTTAACAGGTTGTTCGTCTGCGATATTAGTTTTTGTTTTATTGACTACTTTTGATATGTTTTTAATTGCATTGGTTTCTAATCGATAAAAGCAAGGTGTTCCGTTTCGAAGTTTAAAATCAATTAGACCTAAGCTCTTTAGGTTCTCTCTTGATTTATAAATTGTTTTTTGAGTAATTCCAAATGCGTTTTTGATTTCTTGGTCAGAAATTAATGCTTCATAATTCTCAGATTCAGATAATCTTGAAATCAGAAATACATAAAGACATATTGTTTTTGAGCTTATTTTATTTTCCCCATCCGAGCTCCACAAGCTTTTTATTCTCTCGAAAAACACCATATTAAAACTTTTATTCCTTTACAATTTTAAGTGCATCCAAAACTTTCTTTTTGTCAAAAAAGATCAATCCTTCTGCTTTGTATATGGCACTGTCTATTTTTCCCGATTTAACCAATTTTCTAACTTTACTGTTGGAGCAATTCAGGAACTCAGCCAACTCTTTATAACCATAAACAAATTCATTAACATCTGATTGAATGAGCACTTTGCTCAGTTCTATGAAATCGTTAACAGTCAAATCAGAAATAAAATTCTCTTTATTTTTCTTATCATTATTCATCGCTATATTTTTTAAATAATTCAAGAGCCTTTTGTTTATTGATAATAATGGTTCTCCCTTTCTGAATGATAGCTTCATCAAAAACACCGTCTGATTTCAGTTTTTGAGCATATCTTTTGCTGCTGCCTAATAAAGCTGCCAATCCCTGAATTCCATAAGCATACTCCGTACTGTCATAGTTAATTTGATTTTGATTATCATCTTTACTTTCATTGACTCTTTCCGGATGAAACTTACTATTAAGAATTTCTATAAATTCATCCGCAGTAAGCTGCCATAATGGTTTATTATAAAATTCCTTCATTTTTGTTCTTTAATTTTTGCTTCAATTTCCTCCATAGAAAAGATACTATTTTCATCGTATCCACATTCCCTGTAAAATAGAACAGCCTCATAAAGTGTTAGTTTTACACTATTCCTCCTTGCAAGTCCCATAACGGATTGCTGCTGAATTCCCATTCTCATTGCCAGCTCCATACTAAACTCATTGTCTGTAAGAATCCTGTCAATGATAATTTTGTTAATTTTTCTCTTCATATCTATATTTGTATTACAAAATGTATTATATTTGTATTCTAATTCAATTTATAAGACAAATATATAGATAATAAAAACATAATATAGATGAATTGTTTAATAAATTTTAAAATTTAAAAAATATGACTATTACAGAGCGATTAGAAGAATACATGATTCATAAAGGATTAAATGCAAATAGAATGACAATTAAAGCTGGTTTATCAATCGGTTTAATCGGGAGGGCAATAAAAAATAACACAACATTAAACTCGGAAACAATAGAAAAAATCCTACAGACATTCCCTGATTTAAATCCAGAATGGCTATTATTAGAACAAGGAAATATGATAAAATCAGAACAAAACATTAGCACCGTACAATCTCCGGGCAGTGTAAACAGCAACATTAATGGTGTAAATGGAAATGTGTCTATTTCACAAAATGATTTTTCCAGTATGCTTGATGCTCAAAAGGCACATAGAGAAATGGAAGGAGAATTAATTGCGAGATTAAAAACTTCACAGGAACAATTAACAGAAAGTCAATCACATATTAAAGCCTTACTTGAAATAATACAGAAGAAGATATGAATAAACCGAACCTGCTAACATACAACGCTCAATTCTTTATTGATAGAGAAAAAGGAAATCCTACGGCTAAAGTTAGATACCGTGTTAAATGGGATGGAAATATCGTTGCATTTGGGCTAGGGTATAGGGTAGAGGTTGACAAATGGATTCCTGAAGTACAGAGGTGTAAGCTAAATACCACACATGGTGAAAATAAAATTCCTGCCAGTAAGATTAATAAAAAGATTGAATGGTATCAATCAATTCTTGAAAAAGTTTTTGAAGATTTTTATCGTAGGAACATATCACCAACAAAAGAAGAACTCAGATATGGTTTTAATCTTCGATTAGGTAGAATTGTTGAAGAAAAGCCGGAAAAGAAAGTTGAGGAATATTTTATTCAAGACATATTTACTCGATTTATAAAGGAAGAAAAAATAGTTCGACAGTGGACAAACAGCACGATTGAGAAAATGGAGGAAGTTCAAAAAAAACTGCTTGACTTTAAGCGAAATTTAAAAATTGAAGAATTTGATGAAAGTAATTTATTAGGATATCAGTTGTTTCTTCAAAATAGGGGCTTTTTAAATTCCACCATTCTAAAAAACTTTGAGTATTTAAAATGGTTTCTTAAATGGGCTGACAAAAAGGGTTATAATCTTAACCCTCACTATAAGTTTTTTAAACCCAGATTGAAAACAACAACGGGGAAAATCATTTTTCTCACTAAAGATGAGCTTCAAAAATTATCTGATTTTTCAATTCCAGATAATAAAAACTACTTGGAAAGAGTAAGAGACGTATTTTTCTTTCTTTGCTTCACAGGATTAAGATATTCAGATGTAGCTAATTTGAAAAAAAGTGATATTAAAGATGACCATATTGAAGTAACTACTATTAAGACTACGGATAGTTTAATTATCGAACTAAACGACCATAGTAGAAAAATACTAGAAAAATATAAAGATTTTGAACCTGAATCTTACAGAGCTCTTCCGGTAATCACCAATCAGAAAATGAATGATTATCTGAAAGAACTGGCTGAGCTTGCTGAAATAAACGAACCTGTCAGGAGAACTTATTTTAAAGGTAATCAGAGATTTGATGAAATTCTTCCCAAATGGGCTGTACTTTCTACACATGCCGGAAGAAGAACTTTCATTTGTAATGCCCTTGCTCTTGGCATTCCTGCGCAGGTAGTAATGAAATGGACCGGACACAGTGACTATAAATCCATGAAGCCTTACATAGACATTGCTGATGATACAAAATCTACAGCAATGAAAAAATTTAATTTGATGTAATGGGTTTAATCAAATTCATTACTTTTCCAAGAAAATATACTAAATAAAGTTTTAGTCCCCGCTTATTCAATCGGGGACTAAAACAGGTTCGGTTCATTTCTTTTTGATTCCTTCTAATTCCTTTTGTGAAATGCTATTTACTTGATTTTCAACATAGATACCTTTCAATGCGTTTTATTGCATTCTATCAATAATCCCTTCCCCTCTGCAAATCAAACAAAAGTCGTCCGCCGAAGGCGGGCGATTTTTTAATTCAGGGAATTTGCGCCGAAAGCTTGCTTTCGAAAAGCAAATTCCTGAATTAAAAAACAATGCGCAGCATTGACTTTTGTTTTGTTTAGCATCTCCCCATTTGGGATCAGCGCAGCTAATCCCTCTTTTTATCCTTTAAAATCAATTTTTAAATAATTAATAATTCCTCTCAAATCTATATGCAAAAATAGATTTGCGCCGAAAGCTTGCTTTCGAAAAGCAAATCCCTGAATTTAAAAACAATGCGCAGCATTGACTTTTGTTTTGTTTGGCATCTCCCCATTTGGGATCAGCGTCAGTTAATCCCTTTTTTTGTTTTTAGGGACACTATTAAATAAATACCAAATAATTAAAAAATCAAAAACCAAAAGATTTGTATAAATTTGAAAAAGCAATACAACTTAAATCAGCCTAATTGTGGTACGGGAAATGGGTAGTACTATAATTATTAAAAATAACAGAAGATGGAAGTGTTAAAGAACAATAACAAATTTATATTTTTGATAGTTATTTTAAATTTTATAACTCTAAAAGCACAAATATTTAAAGAGTTTACTAACATTGATAGTGTTCACTGTTCGAATTTTAGTTATTCTTTTCACTATTATTTAGAAAAGGATACACTTATTAATGGTTTTATAGCTAATAAATTCACCATAGGAGAGAACTCTAACAAAACTAATTATTTTTGGATAGGTAAAAAAAATAATAGTTTGTATTCTTTGCAAATCGATAAAAAGGGTAAATATAAAAGAGCAAACTATATAGACTTAGAATCTAAAAATCCAAAAATTGACCTTTATGTAGGTGCCAAAGGAAAAATTAGGTTAGAGAAAAAATCTGCTATAAAAGTAAAAAGCCCCGACTATTATATTTATGAATATGATGTAATTAACTATAAATCTTTAAAAAAGAATTTTTCAAACCATTATCAACTTAATAATTTGATACTAGACCCTAAAGAAGGTGTTTTATTTGATTTTGATTACAGTGACGATGACCATACTACAGTATGGGGAAAATGTTATAAACTATAATAGAAAGGGGTTCAAAGGGTCTCCCTTGCAAGTGGAAAAAATAGCACAGCGAAGTGGCAGTGTTCCAAATGTGTTGATGGTAAAAAATAAAAGTGTATACTGTCGAAAATCAAAACAAATAATGAATAAACGTTGGAGATTCTAAAAACAGAAAGCCATAGTGTATGAAAAGAATATCTAATATAGTTATCATTATTTTTCTTTTTGCTCTAACTTCTTGTTTAGGCACAAAGAAAATTATAGATAAAACTCAATTAAGTTTATATGATAAGGCCAAAAATAAGATGAAATCTTCCGCGGCTTTTTCTGAGTTTCTGATGAATGAAAATATAGACTGCGACAAAATTTTAGTAAGTGATTTTATGGTAAATCAGTGTTATTACTATAACTATCTTACGGAGGATTTGCAAAATAAAATGTCTGATTTGAATTGTGAATCGGAAAAAGACAATTGGGGAGAGGTTTATAAAAATTTAAGTTCAATATCAAATTCAGCCCCACGATGTGTTAAAGTTTACTTTTCTGAAATTATCGATAAAAAATATATCTTTATTGAAGTTGAAAAGAGTCCATCTACGGTTTTCTATTCATCATTAATTTTTATTATGAAATTAGAAGATAATAATGATTTTGAAATTATTGAAACCTTTGAAATTTTGCATGAATAAAAATAAAAAGATAATAAATAA
>CAYFWH010000097.1:0-318 GCA_964346785.1 uncultured Weeksellaceae bacterium
ATTGATTGGTCTTTTTGTCTCAGTTTTTTTGTTGATATACACGCTTTCACAGGGCAAAACGATAGATGGAGCCAATGCGGCAAGGTGGATAACTTTGCCCGGAACTTCTATTACCATCCAGACATCCACATTTGCATCGATGGCACTGATGATTTATGTCGCCCGTTATTTGACGATAATCAGGGATAAGGAAGTTAGTTTTTCATCAACTCTTTTACCTTTATTCTTTCCGATGTTTATAATTATCGGATTGATTTTCCCGGCTAATGGTTCTACGGCAGTCATACTTTTTGCTATGTGTCTTATACTGCTTTTTAT
>CAYFWH010000097.1:328-1626 GCA_964346785.1 uncultured Weeksellaceae bacterium
AAATTTTTGGCCGGAATCATTGGTTTTGGAGCTTTAGCTGCCGGGATTTTTGTCTTTATTGCATTCAAACATCCCGATATGATTCCGAGTTCAAGAGTGCATACATGGCAATCCAGAATAAAAAATTTCACAAATGACGATGGTGTGGAATCCTATCAGGTCAGATATGCCAAAGCTGCGATTAATCGGGGGAAAATTAATGGCGTAGGGCCTGGAAAAAGTGTTTTTAAACAAACGCTACCTCAGTCATCCTCAGATTTTATTTTTGCAATTGTAGTTGAAGAATATGGAATAATTGGAGCCGGAGCCTTGATTTTTGTGTATTTATTGATTTTATACCGGATGGTTATAATAGCAACCAAAATTCATACAATTTTTGGGACGCTTCTGGTTTGTGCGGTCGGTCTGCCTGTGATTTTTCAGGCGTTTATCAATATGGGCGTGGCGGTAAATCTGTTTCCTGTAACAGGACAGCCATTGCCGATGATCAGTTATGGAGGAACATCTATGTGGGTGACTTGTATTGCCTTTGGTGTGGTGTTGAGTGTGAGCAGGGCAATAAAAACGCCTGAAGAGATTAAGTTGGAAGAAAGAAAAAACACAGATGAAGTCATCCAGGATATCGCCTAAAATAATAATCAGCGGAGGAGGAACCGGCGGTCATATTTATCCTGCAATTGCAATTGCGGATGAAATCAAAAACCGATTGCCCGATGCCGAAATAATGTTTGTTGGTGCTTTGGGTAAAATGGAAATGGAGAAAGTTCCAAAAGCTGGTTACCCGATTCAGGGATTGCCTGTCTCAGGTATCGATCGCGAAAATCTTTTGTCTAATTTCAATTTTCCTTTCAAATTAATTAAGAGTTTAAATCTTGCAGGAAAGATTATCAAAGAGTTTCAACCCGATATCGCAATTGGAACCGGAGGTTATGCAAGCGGACCGCTTCTTTGGAAAGCTTCTCAAAAAAATATTCCGGTTGTAATTCAGGAACAGAATTCTTTTCCGGGAATCACCAATAAGTTACTGAAAAATAAAGCAGCTGCAATTTGTGTAGCATATCAGGGCATCAGTCAATTTCCGAAAGAGAAAACACATTATACCGGCAATCCGATACGGTCTGAAGTTTTCAGTCACCTGAGTAACCGGGATGAAGCGATTAAATCATTCGGACTGAATCCTGCTAAAAAAGTAATTCTTTCGGTAGGTGGAAGTCAGGGCTCAAGAACGCTTAACAATTCCTGGAAAACAGCTTTGGATAAATTAGATGCCGCTGATGTACAGATTATCTGGCAAAGCG
>CAYFWH010000097.1:1636-8596 GCA_964346785.1 uncultured Weeksellaceae bacterium
TGACTGAATTTATTTATGACATGAAAACCGCATTTGCTGCTGCAGATATAATCGTATCAAGAGCAGGTGCAATGGCGATTTCAGAGCTATGTCTTGTAGAAAAACCGGTAATTTTAGTTCCATTTCCTTTTGCTGCAGAAGATCATCAAACCAAAAATGCACAGGCACTGGTAGATGAAGGAGCAGCATTAATGCTAAGCGATTCTGAAGCAGTTGAAAAATTAGCAGATACCGCAATAGAATTATTGGCAAATCAGGAAGCCCAAAATAAGTTGTCGCAAAATATTAAAAAACTGGCAAAGCCAGATGCAACCAAAGAAATTGTTGATATAATTTTGAATTTGATTCAATGAATTTGACAGACAAAACATATTATTACTTCATTGGCACCGGTGGTATCGGGATGAGTGCGCTTGCCCGTTATTTTAAATTTCTGGGTAAGGAAGTAATGGGTTATGACCGTATGAAAACTGAGTTGACAAATACTTTGGAAGCAGAAGGAATCAAAGTTCACTTTGAAGACGATATTTCATTTATACCTGCAGAGCTGAATCCTCAGAACACACTGGTTGTCTATACGCCGGCTGTGCCAAAAGAGCATACAGAATTGAGATATTTTGAAAAAAATGATTTTACGATTCTTAAAAGAGCTGATGTTTTGGGAGAAATCACCCGTCAAACCTACGGAATAGCAGTTGCGGGCAGTCATGGCAAGACCACGACTTCATCGCTTACAGCTCATATTTTGTATGAAGCAGGTTTGGAATGTGCTTCATTCCTTGGCGGAATAATTGAAAATTACAATACTAATTTTCTGATTAAAGGAAATAAATACTCAGTAGCAGAAGCTGACGAATACGACCGCTCATTTCTGAAACTATCACCAAAAATTGGTGTGATAACTTCGATTGACCCGGATCATTTGGATATTTATGATGATGCGGAAGATTTCAGGCAAACTTTTGTTGAATTTAGTAAAAAAGTGACTGAACGGCTATTTGTCAAAAAAGGCCTAAATATTCCTGATGCATTGTCGTATGGTGTTGAATCAGATGCTGACTTTGATGCAGTGAATGTGAAAATTCAGGATGGAGCATATCATTTTGATTTGAAAACGCCAAACGGTCTTATTCATGAATTTGTTTTGAACTATCCCGGCAGACACAATGTAGAAAACTCAGCCGCAGCGATTGCGGTTGCACTCTATCTGAAAGTTCCGGTTGAAACCATTAAAAAAGCATTGGCTGATTTCAAAGGAGTGAAAAGAAGATTTAACCGTTGGGATATCGGTGGTAAAATTTACATAGATGATTACGCACATCATCCGACTGAACTGAAGGCACTGACTCACACTTTGAGGGAAATGTTTCCGAGCAAGAAGATTCTTGGTGTTTTTCAACCTCATTTATATACAAGAACCAGAGATTTTATGGAAGATTTCTCAAAAGTTCTGGCTGAATTTGATGAATTGATATTGATTGATATATATCCGGCACGGGAAAAGCCGATACCCGGAATTAGTTCTGATGCTTTGCTTGAGAAAATTAATCTGGCAGACAAGGAAGTTTGTACACTGAGTGATGCAATGGACAGAATCAAAACCAAATCTTTTGATGTTTTGGTTACTGCCGGCGCAGGTAATATTGACACATTGGTAAAACCGGTTAAAAATTGGCTCAATGAAAATTAAAATTTTGAAAACCGTTATTGGATTGGCGATTTTTATTTTCTTGCTGAGTTTCTCAGCGAGAAGACATGCCTGTAAAGAGATTTCTGATTTCAAAATTGAGATAGATCACAGTGAAAATAACCGTTTCATCAGTACAGACATGGTCAAAGAAATCCTGGATGGAAAAGATTTGAATGTAAGTAAAGTTCCATTGGGCAATCTGGATATTTATAAAATAGAACAGGTAATAGCTTCAAATCCTTTTGTGAAGAGAGCAGATGTTTTTTGTGATATTGATGGAACGATGAATGTAGAGGCTATTCAGAAAACACCTGTGATGCGTATCAGTAACGGAGCTGATGAGTTTTATCTGTCAGATGAACTTAGTCGTATCCCGTTGTCAAAATCATATTCAGCAGAAGTTTTAATAGCGAGCGGCAAAATTGAAACCGAAGATTTTGAAGGGCTGAAACAGCTTTCAGAAAGTATTTCGGATGATAAGTTGTTGAAAAAACATATCATCGCTGTTAAAAAGGAGGCACCAAATTCATTTAATTTGTTAGTTAACAAAGGTGATTACATCATTGAATTTGGCGAATTGGAAGATTTTGAAGAAAAATTTGAAAAATTAAAACTGTTTTATAATGAATATCTCGGTAAGGTCGGGATGAATTATTACACAAAGATAAATCTGAAATTTAGCAATCAAATTGTAGCAACCAAAAGAAATCATGATGAATAATAACAGAATCGCAGTAGGGCTTGACATAGGAACAACAAAGATTGTAGCTATGGTTGGCCGCAGAAATGAACACGGGAAAATTGAAATTCTCGGAATTGGAAAATCAAAAAGTAAAGGAGTGAAAAGAGGTGTGGTCACACATATCACACAAACAATCAACTCGATCAAAGAAGCAGTAAGCAAAGCTGAAGAAACTTCCGGAATAAAGATTACAGATGTAACGGTAGGAATAGCAGGTCAGCATATCCGCTCACTCCAGCACAGCGATTATATCACCCGTCCTAATTTTGAAGATGTAATTGCTGAAAATGATATAAAAAAGCTGGTCAATCAGGTGCATAATCTGGTGATGCTACCCGGAGAAGAAATTATTCATGTTTTGCCTCAGGAATATAAAGTGGACAGTCAGGAGACAACCGAGCCGATAGGTATGTACGGAAGCCGTCTGGAAGCAAACTTTCATGTGGTAGTCGGACAGGTGGCGTCGATAAAAAACATAGCGAGATGTGTGAAAAATGCAGGTTTGAATCTGAAAGCTATTACACTTGAACCGCTCGCTTCTGCAGATGCAACACTGAGCTGCGAAGAAAAAGAGGCTGGTGTGGCATTGGTAGATATAGGTGGTGGAACTACCGATATAGCCGTTTTTAAAGACAATATGATCAGACATACTTCTGTAATTCCTTTTGGTGGAAATGTGATTACAGATGACATCAAAGATGGTTGTTCTATTGTCGAAAAACATGCTGAGTTACTGAAGGAGAAATTTGGTTCTGCCTGGCCGGGAGAAAATAAGGAAAATGAAATTATTTCAATTCCTGGTATCACAAAAGACAGTGAGCCAAGAGAGATTTCTATGAAAAAGCTTTCTCAGATTATCCATGCCAGAGTAACAGAGATACTTGAGCAATCTTATCAGGAATTGAGACACTATGGTTGTGAAGACAGAAAAAAGCAACTGATAGCCGGAATTGTGATGAGCGGAGGCGGTTCAAAACTCAAGCATATTCGCCAATTATCCGGCTATGTGACGGGTATGGATGTGAGAATCGGAACTTCGGATCAATTTATTTCAGGTAACCTTGTAGAGGCCGAAAAAATTGCAGGACCTGAATTTGCGACAGTAATCGGTCTGGTTATGAAGGGACTTGATGACATGGAAGATTATGAAGAAATAGAGATTGAAATTGAAGTTGAGAATGAAGTGGCCGAAGACAATGGTACTGAAGTTAAAAAGAAACAAAGAAAGGTTAAAACCGAAAAAAGAGAAAAATCAAAAGCGGCCGGCATACTGTCTAAATGGGCGGATAAGTTTATACAGATGATAAATGAATCAGAATAAAATGAACAAAAAATAAATCAAGATATGAAAACAGACAATTTAAGTTTTGACATGCCAAAATCTCAGTCAGCATCAATCAAAGTGATTGGTGTAGGAGGTGGTGGGAGCAATGCGGTGAACTATATGTATCAGCAAGGGATAGAGGGTGTTGATTTCGTAGTCTGTAATACTGATGCACAGGCTTTGAACAGCAGTCCGGTTCCGAATAAAATTCCGCTTGGGAAATCGGTTACCGAAGGACTTGGCGCAGGTGCCAACCCCGAGGTCGGAGAACAGGCAGCACTTGAAAGTATTGATGAACTCAAAAAACTTTTGGACGCAAATACAAAAATGGTTTTTGTTACTGCCGGAATGGGTGGCGGAACAGGAACAGGAGCAGCTCCGGTGATTGCGGGACTTGCAAAAGATATGGGTATTCTTACTGTTGGAATTGTTACAGCACCATTTGTGTTTGAAGGAAAAATGAGACTCGAACAGGCTGAGAAGGGTATTCAGAAACTTCAGGAAAATGTTGATTCATTGATTGTTATCAATAACAATAAATTAAGAGAACTTTACGGAAATCTGGGTTACAAAGCAAGTTTTGGAAAAGCTGATGAGGTTTTGACCACGGCTGCAAAAGGTATTGCAGAAGTGATTTCTAAACACTATTCAACCAATATTGACCTGAAAGATGCAAGAACTGTTTTGGCTGATTCAGGTACAGCTATTATGGGAACCGGAAAAGCAAGTGGAGACAGCAAAGCAACAGATGCGATTAAAGCAGCTCTTGATTCGCCATTACTGAATAACAATAAAATTTCCGGCGCAACCAATGTGTTGTTGCTGATTGTTTCCGGACATGACGAAGTAACTATGGACGAAATCGGAACCATAAATGATCATATTCAGGAACAGGCAGGAAACAATGCCAACATCATAATGGGTGTGGGTGAAGATTTGTCACTGGAAGATAAGATTAGTGTAACCATTGTTGCAACCGGATTTCCAACAGACGAACAACTTTACACAGGTAAGGAAGATGAAAAAATTTATCACACGCTCGAAGAAGAACAGCCGTTGGTACAATCACTATCGCCCGAAACACCGATACCTGTCAGAGTAAAAAAGTACGAGCCTGAAGCTGAAAAAAAACCTGAAGTTGCTGAACTTGAAGAAGAAGTGGTGAAGTTTGATTTGATTGAAGAAGAAATCACTCAGGAAACGGAAGAAACAGAAGCAAATTCAGAAGAAAGCTTTGAATTCAGTTTATTCGAAGTTGAAGAAATTGAACAGGAACCGGATGTTGACCAGTCAGAAACAGAAATATTGTCTGAAAATGTTGATGAAGAACCTCAGCCGGCTCAAACTATTATGTTTACACTGGATGATGAGACTGAAGAGTTTGTAATCAGCTCAAATGATTCTGTTTCAACAAGTCAAATCAGCAAACCTCAATTGATAGCTGAAGAAAAAAAAGTTGAAGAAAAAAATGAAGTTTTAGAAGAGAACCCTTTTGACAAACCGATTAATGAATACAGTCATGCGATTGAGGAGAGAAGGGCAAGATTGAAACAATTTAATTATAAATTTAAAAGCACACTGAGTAAATCAGTTGATGAAATTGAAAATGTGCCGGCATACAAAAGACAAGGGATTAAATTAAGCGAGAGAACTGATAATTCACCTTCAGATTTTGTTGTCACTGAGGACATCAATAAGGAAACGAAAATTCGCCCTAATAACTTTCTGCATGACAATGTAGATTGACAATTTGGTTTAGGTTGGTTGGACTTTGAGTTTACTCAGAGTTGTAGAAAATGCGGTGAAAAACCGCATTTTCCTTTTTATTTAAAGGTTATTGTTATAAATCTGAGAATTGATTAATAAAAAAAGCCGGAGAAATCCGGCTTTGATTTTTATAAATAGAAAATTGATTTAAAATGAATTTTCATAAACAGGATCCATTTCAAATGTCTCCATAAATGCAGTCGTATAATTACCATCTATGTAATCCTGATTGTCCATCAGTTGTCTGTGGAACGGAACAGTGGTCTTGATTCCTTCGATATAGAATTCTTCAAGAGCTCTTCTCATTTTTGCCATAGCTTCCTCTCTGGTTTGGGCTGTTGTAATCAGTTTGGCAATCATCGAATCATAGTAAGGAGGAATCTGATAACCTGCATACACATGAGTATCCACTCTCACACCATGACCACCCGGTATATTGATGTTTGTAATAATACCCGGTGAAGGTCTGAAATTATTGAACGGATCTTCTGCATTGATTCTGCATTCAATTGAATGTAGTTTAGGCAGATAATTTTTACCTGAAATCTTCTGTCCGGCTGCAATCAGAATTTGCTCTCTCACCAAATCATAATCAATCACCTGTTCAGTAATTGGGTGCTCAACCTGGATTCTTGTATTCATTTCCATACAATAGAAATTACCATCTCTGTCCACCAGAAACTCAACGGTTCCAACACCTTCATATCCGATGTATTCAGCTGCTTTAACAGCTGCCTCACCCATTTTTTCTCTAAGTTCAGGAGTCATAAACGGTGAAGGAGTTTCTTCGGTCAGTTTTTGGTGTCTTCTCTGAATTGAGCAATCTCTTTCTGACAAGTGACAGGCTCTACCTTTAGAATCACCTGCGATTTGGATTTCTATATGTCTTGGATCCAGAATTAGCTTTTCCATGTACATACCTCCGTTTCCAAATGCAGCAAGTGCTTCGGTTACTGCAGAATCAAAATGTTTGTCGAGATCTTTTTCTTCAAAAATTTCTCTCATTCCTTTTCCGCCACCACCCGCTGTAGCCTTGATCATTACAGGGTAACCAATTTTCTTAGCAGTTTTCTTGGCATCGGCCAAATCTTTCAAAATTCCTTTTGAGCCTGGTACAACAGGAACTCCCAATTCAATCATCGTTGCTTTGGCTGTTGCCTTGTCACACATTCTGTCGATTTGATCAGGAAATGCTGCGATATATTTAATACCATTATCATTAGCGTTTTTAGAAAACTTTGAACTTTCAGACAAAAATCCGTAACCGGGATGTATTGCATCCGCATCTGTGATTTCTGCAGCTGCAATGATATTTGCAATTCTCAAATACGAATCGGTACTGGACGGTGGTCCTATACACACTGCTTCATCTGCGAATCTCACATGAAGACTGTCTCGGTCTGCTGTTGAATAAACAGCTACTGTTTCGATTCCCAT
>CAYFWH010000098.1:0-8571 GCA_964346785.1 uncultured Weeksellaceae bacterium
GCAAGACAAAACCCAAATTTTACTCCTGAACTGATATACGCTGCACCTGATTACAGAATTCTTGGAGGGGATTAATTTACCAGGAAATCTGCAAGTTCAGATCTGAGGAGAATCCAAAGGACTTATCCTTCCGCTTTCACAGTACAATGGAGGGTTTGGTGCCGAAAAGCTATTTAAAACCCAATGCTGTTGAACTAATTTAAATTAGTGTTTGGCACAGCTTGCCTGACAATTATTTTTCAGTTTTTCCGTTTGAGTTAAAAATATTTTCATTTTGAAGAGAATCGTTTTTTTTATTTTTTTTTTAACTAATTTCAGTTTAAACGCTCAGGAAAAAACTGTTATAACTGAATATGAAAATCTCACTATTGAGTGGGACAATGACATACAGGAATTAGTGGAAGAAAAACTTGCCGAAAATTGTAATGATAACCCACCACCACCACCCGTTTTGAACGAATACTGTAACGGCAACCGGATTCAGCTTTTTTATACAAAAGACCGGACTGAAGCCGAAATCAGACTGAAAGAAGCCAAATCGATTTATCCGGGAGAAAAGGTAAACCTCGATTTTGTATCGCCTGAATATAAAATTAAACTCGGTTATTTTTCTTCGAGAGAATCTGCAAATGAAAAATTAACCGAAATCAGAAGAGTCTTCAAAACTGCGTTAATTACAGAAGAGAAAGTAAGGTGTTTTTTGATCAATTAAAAAATCAGAGCACTCTGTTCATTGCTTTGTAGATATTTGAACGGGTTCTGGTCAGCAACATAATTTTTTCGAGCTGATCAACTCTTGCTTCACCCTGTAAGCTATTATCCTTCAGCATTTCAGAATAATTTTTGATTTGGTCATCCAAATAAAATGTTTTGTATCTCAAAATCAAATCATCTACTTCTTTAGAGACATTCAACTCCTTGGGTTTAACATATATTTGTCTTTTGTCATGCCAGTTTTTACTCGGACTATATTTTTCAATCATCGCTTCAGAAGCCAGATCGGTTATGCTCTCATCAAATAATTTTACAAAAAAATCACCGGTTCTGAGTTCATCTGATTCATAACCGAGCTTTACATCTTCAAAAATTGAGTGATAAATTTCATTTTGAAAATTTAATTCATTGATTTCAAACTGATTCAAAACCTCTTCAATCACAGTGGTGGTATATCTCTCCCGGTTTTCATCCTTCATCTCAATAATCAGGTTACCATATTGCATAATCAGCTTAATCAGATGTTCTTCAACTATATCTCTCGGATTGATTTCAATTTTTTCTGACCTGACAACTTCCATAGGTTGTACGACAGCCTCTTTCTTAAGTTTATCTGAATGCTCCTTCCTTTTTTTCTGAAGTAGCTGAGCGAGTTCTGTGAACAACACCTCTTCTCTGACATCCAGCAATTTGGATGCCTCCTGGACATAAAGTTCCCGTTGAATAATATTTGGAATCAATGATATACTCTGGATAATATCTCTGATTAATTCAGTTTTTTTGACCGGATCATCCTTTGCATCATCAAGTAACACATTGACTTTAAATCGAATAAAATCAGTTGAATTTTCCTTGATGTAATTTTCAATCTCCTCTGACGAATGTTTTTTCGCAAAAGAATCCGGGTCATCTCCATCAGGAAACAACAAAACTTTCACATTGAGTTCCTGCTCAAGTATCAAATCTATTCCGCGAAAAGAAGCTTTGATACCGGCCGCATCTCCATCATACAAGATGGTCACATTGGGTGTCAATCTTTTTATCAGTCTGATTTGATCGGGTGTGAGTGCAGTTCCGGAGCTGGCAACCACATTTTCAATTCCTGACTGATGAAGCGAAATCACATCCATATAACCCTCGACCAGCAAACATTCGTTTTGTTTGAGGATAGCCTGTTTGGACTGAAAAATTCCATACAGGATTTTACTTTTCTGATATATTTCAGATTCGGGTGAATTCAGATATTTGGCAGCCTTTACATCATTTCTCAGAATTCTTCCGCCAAAACCAAGTGGTCTGCCTGAAAAACTGTGAATCGGAAAAATTACTCTTTCTCTGAAGCGGTCAAATCCTTTGTTATCATTTTCTCTGTAAATTGATAGACCGGAAGCTTCCAGCAGGTTTTTTCCATAACCTTTGTTTTCTGCAGCAATTGTAAATGCATCTCTTTTCACAGGAGAATAACCCAATTCAAATTTTTCAATAGTCTGTTTATTGAATCCTCTTTCTTTGAAATACGACAAACCCACATTTTGTCCTTCTTCAGTTTCATTCAACTGTTCAACAAAATATTTTTTTGCAAATTCTGTAATAATGTAGAGGCTTTCACGGAGTTTCATCTCTTCTTTCTGCTCATCGGTCTGCTCACCGTCTTCCTGAATTTCGATGCCATATTTTTTTGCAAGCCACCTCAATGCCTCAGGATAGTTGAAATGTTCGTGTTCCATCAGAAAGGTCACGACATTTCCACCCTTGCCGGACGAAAAATCTTTCCAGATTTGTTTGGCAGGAGACACCATAAATGAAGGTGTTTTTTCGTCTGAAAACGGAGAAAAACCTTTGAGATTACTGCCCGATCTTTTCAGACTCACAAAATCACCTATCACTTCTTCTACTCTTGCGGCAGAAAAAATTGAATCTATGTTTTGGCGTGAAATCATTTTGTAAAAATAGCGAAAACCAACCTAAAAAGCTGAGTTTTTTATTTTTTAAATTTACCTTGCTTGATTAATTAACCAAACAAAATCCAAAGCAAAAAGAAAACCGGAATAAGGTAAACAACTATTGTTTGTGCACCTACATAATCTTTTGCCAATCTCTGTCCTGTAAAAAGACAGCCGAAGGTCAATGCAGATATTACAGCTGTAATTTTAGCAAAACCTAAATCTCCATTTACAAAAATGAAAACGATAGATAGCAGTGCCAGAGCTCCGGAAATCAGCTCAAGAATCATTATTATAAAGAGATTAATTTTGACTGAATTTTTAAAAGGAGATTTTTTTTTTTTTTTACTCATAAATTCAAAATTTCCTTTCCAGTCAAAGATTTTGTCGAAGCCTTACTGCAAAAAAGCTACTCCGACCATCAACAATATAAAAATTACAGCTAAGTGTTCCATTGGTTATTTTTTCCAAATTTAAATGATTTTGATTTGATTTGGCAAATTTGATTTTTTAATCTTAACTAAAAACTTATTACAATGAGGCGATTATTTTAATAATCAAATACATATTATCTATAAAAAGTATAGTTTTGTTATCAATCAAGTTAATCAACTCAAAAAATAACCGATATACTATAACAATGAATTACCAAGAAATTTTTGAATATAATGAGTGCTGGATTGAAAAAATGACAGCAAAAGACCCTGAGTTTTTCAGTAAAATGTCGGTTAAACAAACTCCGGAATATCTGTTCATAGGTTGTTCTGACAGTCGTGTTGACCCGGATATTTTTACCGGTTTGAATCTTGGAGATATCTTTGTGCATCGAAATGTTGCCAACATCGTTAATCCGATAGATTTGAATGTTGCGTCTGTGATTCAGTATGCAATCGAAAATCTGAAAATCAAAAATATTATTGTTTGCGGTCATTATGGTTGTGGCGGAATCAAAGCAGCAATGGAGGAAAAAGGAATCGGAAAAAGCAGTCCGTGGTTGCAAATCATCAAGGACATCAACCGGATTCATAAAACAGAACTTGATAAAATTAAAAGTGATGATTCAAAATACGACCGTCTGGTTGAGTTAAATGTAATTGAACAGGCAGAGAATGTAATGGAGATGGATTGTGTTCGTTCACTTGAATGAACTGCAGATTATCCCAATGTTTACGGTTGGGTGTATGATATGAGAACCGGTAAAATTATCGACCTCGAAATCAACAAAGAAGTTCATCAGAAAAAAGATAAAAATAGGCTGAAAGCTGTTTGGAATCAATTCCGGAAAATGTTAAAAAAATAGCACTCATTTGTTAACTGCTATAAAATCAGATTTGACAGATGAAAAAAACTCAGGACTTTATTTACAAAAATCCTGAGTTTATTATTTTTAATCGACCGATTATTTTTTTCCTTTCTTTTTTTGTTCCTGTATTTTTTGCTGCTCCTGTGCCTGTTCCATTAATTCCTGCATTTTTTTACTGAACTTACTCTGCTTTTTAGGCTTTGTTTTGTTCTCCTGAATTTTTGCATGAATTTTTTCATCATTGATCAGCACATTTTTAATCACCAGGACGATTCCGATGTTAATGACATTCGAAACGAGATAGTACCACGAAAGACCGGATGCGTAATTATTCAGAAACACAAAGAAGAAAATCGGCATCAGATACATCATGTATTTCATCATTCTCATATCCGGCATACCTTCCTGTGGCGGCTGGTTGAAACTATCCATAGAACCCGAGATTTTGAAATAAATCACCATTGCAATAATATAGGCCAATGCAAATACACTGAGGTGTCCATTCATAAACGGTATCCAGTCAGGCAATGAAATTGCAGAGTCAAAAGCGGTCAGGTCATCTGCCCAAAGGAATGATTTACCCCTGACATCAATTAAGTTTGGAAAAAACCTGAAAAGTGCATAGAATATCGGCAGTTGTATAAGTGCCGGCAAACAACCCGAAAGCGGATTGGCTCCTGCCTTTCTGTAAAGTTCCATAGTAGCCTGTTGTCTTTTGACTGCGTTTTCCTTGCCTTTGAATTTCTCATTGATGTCATTTATCTCAGGTCTGAGAATCCTCATCATTGCACTTTGTCTGTACTGTTTGTACATAATCGGAGAGAGAACGAGTTTCACAACGATTGTCATCAGGAAAATCACCCAACCATAGTTGATTCCCATTTTTGCAAGCCAGCTGAAAATCAACAAGAAGAAGTTTCTGTTAATCCAACCAAGAAATGACCATCCGAATGGAATTATTCTTTCAAAATCTTTTCCTTTATATTCAGGCTGAGTCAGTTTTTTGTAATCCAGCGGTACGAAATCCCACTGCATTTTGTAATTCAACTCACTGCCTGAGATGGGTAAAACAGATGTGAAATAGTAATCACGACTGTGAAGTGAATCTACCTTTTCGTCAATTACTTCTGAACCACCGATCGGCTCCGGGAAACCTTCGTCAAATGAGAGAATTGAAGCAAAAAACTGTTGTTTGAAAGCAATCCAGTCAATACTTTTTTTCTCCTCCCATTTATCTGAGCCAAAAAGCTCATACTCAACATCGTTTGTGCCTTTAAAACGGTAATAAGTCTGTGACCAATAACCCTCTTGTTGTTTTCCTTTTTCTACACTGCCGGCTTTTAGCTTCCAGTCGAGTTTTAAATCTTTGCTGCTGGTCAATTCGTAAATTCCATTGGTCTTAATTTCAAAACCAATATTGTAACCATTCCCAACTGTATAGACATAATCCAGATTTCCACCTGCAAAAGGCGCAGTCATGGTAACCACAGTTATTGAGTCATGTGACTGAACAACCGGTGAAAAAGATAATTCTGAAGTATTTATTGGTCTGCCGTTCTTATCCTTAATTTCAAGATTAAAATCATTATTTCCTTCACTGATTAGAAAAAGTGGCTTTTTATGATTTTCAGAACTATTTGAAAAGGCTGAATATTCTTTTAATTCAAGTTCAGAAATAAATCCTCCTTTTCCTGAAAATTTGACATTAAACTTCGGACTCTCCATCTTGTAATCCTCGGCTTCTGCTTTTACAACTACTGAGTCGGTTGTAGCAGGCTGAACCACTGTCGTGTTTTCATTGTTTTCATTTGCCGGACTTTCAGCTGAAACTTGTTCTTGCTGAGCGACTGAAGTCTCCTCATTGGGTCTGTTCATATACATATAACCCAATAGCAATGCGCCCATTAGCAGCATAGCCAAAAAAGTCTTATTGTCCGGTTTTCTTTCCTGTTGCATGAATCAGTTTATTTTATTTTTTGATTAAGTGCTGCTTCCACAAATCTGACAAAAAGCGGATGTGGATTAACTACTGTACTTCTGTATTCGGGGTGATATTGAACGCCCATATAAAAAGGCAAATCCTTGTATTCCATAATTTCGGCCAATCCTGTATCAGGATTTTTTCCTGCGACCTTAAATCCGGCTTTTTCAAATTCTTCCAGATATTCATTGTTAAATTCATAACGATGTCTGTGTCTTTCCAGAATCATTTCTTCGCCATAAATTTCAAAAGCTTTTGACTTTTTATCAATTTGACATTTCCAATTACCGAGTCTCATGGTACCACCTTTATGGGTCACATTTTTTTGTGCTTCCATTAAATTTATCACAGGATTTTTAGTGTGCCCGTTGATTTCAAGCGTATCGGCATCTTCCAAGCCAAGGACATTTCTTGCAAATTCAATCACCATGGTTTGTAATCCAAGGCAAATCCCGAGTGTTGGAATTTTATTTGTTCTGGCATAATTTGCGGCAGTAATTTTACCGTCAACTCCTCTATCGCCAAAGCCGGGAGCAATCAGAACAGCATCTACTCCTTCCAAATAAGAAGCTACCGTATCAGGATTTAAATCACCCGAATATACCCATTTGATTTTGACCGCAGTATCGGTATGTGCACCTGCGTGAATCAGTGATTCGGTAATTGATTTATATGAATCCTGAAGGGTTATATATTTTCCAACCAAAGCTATTTCAATTTCGTTGACAGGGTTTTTAAACTTTTTCACAAAACTTCTCCAGTCATCCAAATTTGGCTTTTTGTCATATGGCAAGTCAAGAGTCTTTAGTACAACCTCATCAAAACTTTGCTCGTGCAGCAAAAGTGGTACTTCATAAATTGAATCTGCATCTTTGCTTTCAATTACATTTCCTTTCTTCACATTACAAAACAATGCCAGTTTCTCAATTACATCTTTAGGTAAATTATACTCTGTCCGGGTGACCAGAACATCAGCACGAATACCATTTTCCATCAGCAGTCTGACTGAATGCTGAGTAGGTTTGGTCTTGAGTTCACCGCTTGCTGCGAGATAAGGAACCAGTGTCAAATGAATAACCATTGAATTTTTTTCACCCAAATCCCAGGTCATCTGTCTGACGCTTTCTATATATGGAAGTGATTCAATGTCACCGACCGTACCTCCAATTTCGGTAATAACAATATCGTAATCTCCGCTGTTGCCGAGTAACTTTATTCTTCTTTTAATTTCATTTGTAATATGCGGAATCACCTGAACAGTTTTTCCGAGATAGTCTCCCCTTCTCTCTTTTTCTATTACCGTTTGGTAAATCCTGCCGGTTGTCACACTATTTGCCTGTGAGGTTGCCCGATTCAAAAACCTCTCATAATGCCCCAAATCCAAATCGGTTTCTGCTCCGTCTTCGGTAACATAGCATTCACCATGTTCATAGGGATTAAGCGTGCCCGGGTCCACATTGATATAGGGGTCAAGCTTCTGAATGGTTACTGAATAACCTCTGGCCTGCAAAAGCATTCCAAGTGATGAGGCAACGATTCCTTTTCCAAGAGATGATGTAACACCACCTGTAACAAAAATATATTTAACTGAGTCGGCTTCCATTGATTTTAGAATTCAATGGGTGCAAAATTACAACAAATTATTGAGTTCAATTGCTTATAAACTGACTTATTTAAAACTGTAACATGTTTGCAAAAACAACTTAAAACTCAAAATATTAAAATTTGTTTTGAAGAAATTTTTAGTGTAAAACGAACGAAGAGGGTTGAATAAATTGAATAAAAAAAGGCAAGCTTACTACATCACACCGCTACGACCGGATACCCTTGCTGTGTTCCCACCCTGGGGGATTGACCAGGAGCTGGTTGTGTAGGACTTGCCTGGTGCAAAGGTACAATATTTTTAGTGTATTCAAAAAAATATTAAGCTTTCAGAAATGAGTTATATCATTGTGAACTGTTTCGGTTTGACAATAAAAACAAACCATCCTGTCTTATTTCATTTCTTTTTATTTGAATTTTACAGTAGATTGTAAATGTAATTGATTTTAAAATTATTGGCTAAAATGAGGGTTTGAATTTGTGGAAATTGTATTTGAAAAGTTGTGTATATTTGTGTGTTACCACCAATGCTAATGACACGACACATAATAACTAAGTTTTCGTCTTGCCTGAAGGGCTAAAGATGAAAACGATGTTGGACTATAATATCCTCAGCTTAACCTACCCTATAAAACCATTCCAAAAACATGATTTTCTATCAGAATAACGCCTCTAAGAGGCTTATGCTAAACGAAAATTTAAACTCTATTATATCTCGTTTTAGCTCCGTAGGAGCGACACTCTGGTAGATAGATCATATTCAAAATGATTTAGCCCGGTACGGACGGCATTTCCGAAATTGAAACTATATTTTTCAGAGGAGGTGTGAATAAAATATCGCTCCTATGGAGCTCAATAGATTGTATTCGATTTATTTTCTACCATAATAACGCCTCTAAGAGGCTTATGCTAAACGAAAATTTAAACTCTATTATATCTCGTTTTAGCTCCGTAGGAGCGACACTCTGGTAGATAGATCATATTCAAAATGATTTAGCCCGGTACGGACGGCATTTCCGAAATTGAAA
>CAYFWH010000099.1:0-8380 GCA_964346785.1 uncultured Weeksellaceae bacterium
ACTCAAAAAAATTCCAGAATAACTTTTCAACTTACACAGTTAATGAGATACTACCGAATAAATATTGTTTCGTCCTCCTTTTCATATTCATTACAAAAAGATTGCTCAATAAATGTAGGTCCAATATACTGATATTTACTTAGTTCCATTTCATCTATTATATCTAAATAATTTTTTTTGTATGATGTTGTGTATGAAATCAGTTTAGGAGAATAATTTATAGCATAAACATTTTTTTTAGTATAAAATTGGAAAGAAGCTAAATCATCCTCAGTATAAGATAGTTTATATCCTTTTTTTAAAATTTTTAATGAAAAATCTTCTAATGAATTTTTTGAATACGATTCTAACTCATTTAAAGTGAGGGTTTGAGAGTTAGAATAAATGACAAAAGATAGATAAACAGTTAATAATAGAATGATTTTCATAAAGATTTATTTTTTAAGTATCATTAGTGCTTCGGGAGAAAATTTGTAAATTGATTTTTTATTTACAAATAACATATTATCTTGTCTAAGAAGAACCTTTTTTACATTGTTGAAATTTCCAATTGGAAAAGATTTTCCTTCTGAATAATCTTTATGAAAATACTTCATTCCCTGTAAGACGTTAAATAAAACAATTAACTTCTCTTCTTCTGTCCAATAATCAGTATTATACTCAAAGTCTAAGTGATTAGAAGTAACATAATTATTTTTTGCTTCATTTTTCAGTTCTGGAGTCGTCAGAAATCGCTGTAAAATTTCACTTTCAATTTCTCTAATATTCTGACTTATTAATTCTTTATCAATTTTGATATTTTCCATATTATTGTTTTTAAAATTACGACGCCACAATTCCGTAGGATTGTGGCGCTTCACACAAATATACATAACTTTCTCAAAAACAATTATTTTTTGTTAACCATATAAACGAACCACAAAGTTCACACAATCAATAACATTAATGAAACAGAACTTCAACCCTCAAAAACACACTTTCTAAATCGGCAAACACAAAAACAAAAGTCCATTGGATGAATTGAGAAAAGTTTGATTCAAAATAAATTAAAAAACAAATCCGCCATCATATAAGAAATTGACTGTGGTCATATATTGATGATAAACTTTGAGTTAGTGATTTAAATCCTTTGTTTTTGTTCCTTATTTTTTAACTTTGCCGGTTGAGAAAATAAAAAAATATATTTTCTTTTAATTGAGAATCAAATCAATAAATTGAAATATCCGAAAATAAGAGAATTTTATGATAGTAGGAATTCCGGCAGAGCTGTCCGCTGATGAACTCAGAGTAGCAGCAACGCCAAAAACAGTTAAACGACTTCAGAAACAGGGTTTCGAGGTTCGTATTCAGAAGGGAGCAGGCGCAAAAGCCAATTTCTCGGACCAATCGTTTGAAGAAGCAGGTGCCAAAATCGTTCCCACAGCAAAAGAAATTTACAGCGATTCAGACATTGTGCTGAAAGTTCAACAACCTACAGAAGCCGAAATTTCAGAAATGAAAGAAGGTTTGGTTTTATTGAGCTATCTGTGGCCGGCACAGAATCCTGATTTGCTCCAGAAATTAGCCGACAAAAAAGTCAACGCAGTGGCAATGGACGCCATTCCGAGGATTTCAAGAGCTCAGAAAATGGATGTTCGTTCGTCTATGGCCAACATCGACGGATACCGTGCGGTGATTGAAGGAGCTTTTCACTTCGGGAGATTTCTGAATGGTCAGATTACAGCCGCCGGAAAAGTTGACCCCGCCAAAGTATTGGTAGTGGGAGCCGGTGTTGCAGGTTTGGCGGCCATCGGAACGGCCAACTCATTGGGCGCAATCGTTCGTGCATTCGATACCCGTAAGGAAGTTGCCGAACAGATTTCATCGATGGGAGCAGAATTCCTGACCGTTGACATTGACGAGGACGGCGCTACTTCATCCGGTTATTCAAAAGAGATGAGTGATGCCTTTATCAAAGCTGAAATGGAGTTGTTCCTCGAACAGGCCAAAGAAGTGGACATCATCATCACAACTGCTTTGATTCCCGGAAGACCTGCCCCAAAATTGATTTTGGATTACCATGTGGCAGCCATGAAACCGGGTTCGGTGATTGTCGATCTGGCAGCACCCAACGGCGGAAACTGTGAACTGACCAAACCGGGTGAAATCTACACCACCGACAATGGCGTAACCATCGTTGGAAAATTAGACCAGTTACCCAACCAGGCTTCACAATTGTACGGAAATAATCTTTGCCATTTGCTCGACGATATGGGCAAGGCAGAGAACTTCAAAATAGATATGGAAGACGATGTGGTTTCCAGAGCAATGGTTACTTACAACGGTGAAATTCACTGGCCGCCTGCACCGCTTCCGGTAAGTCCGCAGAAACCAAAACCGGTGGTGAAAGAACTGACCGAAGAGGAAATCAGAGCGGCTGAAACTGCTAAAATCAAAAAAGCAACTACTTCGATGTTTATTCGATTAGCGATAATCGGCGCTTTATTATTTTTAATCGGACAATTTGCACCGGCAGATTTTATGCAACACCTGACCGTTTTTGTATTGGCCGTTTTTGTTGGCTGGCAAGTGATTTGGAATGTAACTCACGCTTTGCATACGCCTTTGATGGCTGTGACCAATGCCATCAGCGGGATTATCATTGTGGGTGGATTGCTTCAGATTGGTGATGACATCAGCAGTCCGATTAGCATTTTGGCGTTTTTTGCAATTTTGGTAGCGAGTATTAATATCGTCGGCGGTTTCTTCGTAACCCGTCGTATGTTGAATATGTTTAAAAAATAAGAAACGATGATATCAGAACACATACAAACAGCAGCTTACTTATTTGCAAGTATCTTATTTATCCTGAGTCTCGGTGGGTTATCTTCACAGGAATCGGCCAAGAGAGGTGTGATTTATGGTATCGTCGGAATGGTTATCGCCATTTTGGCAACCGTTCTGGGCGGTGATGTACACGGAATTGTTTACATCATTATCGCCATTGCCATTGCTTCCGTTATCGGAATTATTGTCGCAAGAAAAGTCGAAATGACCGCCATGCCACAGCTGATTGCCATACTCCACAGTTTTGTGGGACTGGCAGCCGTTTTGGTTGGTTTTGGTTCGTACATAGACCCGCATTCTCAGGCTTTGGAAGGTGTTGAGAAAAATATTCATCTGGTCGAGGTTTTTGCAGGTGTTTTCATCGGTGCAATCACGCTGACCGGTTCTATTATCGCCTGGGGTAAATTAGACGGAAAAATCATGAGCCGTCCGTTGCTTTATCCGGGAAGACATACCGTGAATATCGCTTTGGTGATTATTTCAATCGTCCTCGGTGTATTCTTTGTCAAAGCGCCCGGTACCGAAGGAATGATTTACCTGATTATTATGACCGCCATTGCACTTTATATCGGTGTAATGTTGGTGATGGCGATTGGCGGTGCCGATATGCCGGTGGTGATTTCTATGTTAAACTCTTATTCGGGTTGGGCAGCTGCTGCGGCAGGATTTATGTTAGGCAATGACCTTTTGATTGTAACCGGTGCCTTGGTGGGTAGTTCGGGAGCGATTCTGTCCATCATTATGTGTGAGGCGATGAACCGTTCTTTCTGGTCAGTGATTTTTGGCGGTTTTGGCAATGCACCTGCGGCTTCAGGTTCACAGGAAATAGAAGGCGAAGTAACTTCAATTACACACGAAGAAACCGCTGAATTACTGAAAGAAGCAAAATCTGTGGTAATCGTTCCCGGATACGGAATGGCGGTTGCCAAAGCACAATATCCGCTTTATGAATTGGTTGAACTTCTGAGAAAAGAAGGGAAAACCGTTCGTTTTGCAATTCACCCCGTGGCAGGTCGTTTGCCGGGTCACATGAATGTTTTATTGGCAGAAGCCAAAGTGCCTTATGACATTGTGATGGAAATGGATGAAATCAATGATGAGCTGGCAGATACCGATGTAGTGATGGTCATTGGAGCAAATGATGTGGTCAATCCGGGAGCATTGGATGACGAAAGCAGTCCAATTTACGGAATGCCGGTTATCAGAGCATGGGATGCTGAAAAAGTTATTGTGATGAAAAGATCAATGGCAACCGGTTATTCAGGTGCTGAAAATCCGTTGTTCTACAAGCCAAATACGGATATGCTCTACGGCGATGCCAAAGAAAGTGTAAATAAAATATTGACCGATTTGAGGAAATAATTGATTTGTACAAAGTACAGCGTATAGCGTACAACGAATTAAATAATGTAAGAACCTGATGGAATTGAAATTCTGTCAGGTTTTTTTTAAATTTGTTAATTCGGCAGGTAAAATCGAGGTTGAATAAACCGAAATACTTTCATCACGAAAAAGGATTGATTTATGAAAAACGAAATAGAAATCTCTCAATTACAAATCGAAAATCGAATTTATACTATTCGTGGAGAACAAGTTATGCTTGATAAAGATTTAGCGGAAATGTATCAGGTTGAATCTAAAAGATTAAACGAGCAAGTTAAAAGAAATTTAGAACGATTTCCTGAAAATTTTAAGTTCCAATTAACTGATAATGAATAGTCAAACTTGAAGTCGCAAATTGCGACCTCAAATAATCAACATGATGGCAGAAGATATCTTCCCTATGTTTTCACCGAACAAGGTGTAGCTATGCTGTCCTCTGTTTTGCGTAGTGACATTGCTGTGAAAGTGAGCATCCAAATCATTAATACTTTTGTTCAAATGAGAAAACTGGTTGGACAAAATACGGTACAGCAACTTCGATTTTCAGCTATTGAAAGTAAACTAATCGAACACGACTATAAGTTTGAACAACTTTTTAAAGCCTTAGAAAAAAATGAGCTACCACAAAAAGGCATTTTCTTCGATGGTCAAGTCTTCGATGCTTATGAATTTACTTCTAAAATCATTCGTTCTGCTCAAAAAAGTATTGTTTTGATTGATAATTATATAGATGAATCTACGATTGTTCATTTAAGCAAAAAGAAGAAGGATGTAAAGGTTACTTTGCTATGTAGAAAAGCCAATCAGCAATTAGAATTAGACATCAAAAAAGCGAATGAACAATACGGAAATTTTGTATTAAAAATTTTCAGCAAAAGTCATGACAGGTTTTTGATTATTGACCAAAAGGAAGTGTTTCATCTGGGAGCTTCACTAAAGGATTTGGGAAAGAAATGGTTTGCCTTTTCCAAGATGGATGAATTTTCAGTAAAAAGTATTTTAAAAGAAATTTAGAATGGCTTCCTGAAGCAAAGTATCTTAGTTGGCCTTTTGAACTAAAATGGATTACTTTTCGGTGTTAATTTAAGTCAGCTAAGAATTGTATAAATAGCCTTATCTTCGTCAAAATTTTTTTAAGATGAACGAAGTTGTAATTTGCCCTAAATGCCAGAGTGAATATACCTACGAACAAGGAAGCGTTTGGGTATGCAGTCAGTGTTTTCATGAATTCGATCCAAATGAAGCATCAAATGAATCAAATGATTCGGATAAGATATTTGATTCTAACGGGAATGAACTACAGGACGGAGATACAGTAATCGTAATCAAAGATTTGCCTGTAAAAGGAGCACCCAAACCGATAAAAGCAGGAACAAAAGTAAAAAACATTAGACTGAGACCGGGTGAAGATCATGACATTGATTGTAAAATAGATGGTTTTGGTTCAATGGGTTTGAAGTCTGAATTTGTAAGAAAAGGCTAATCTTCTAATATTTTTTCTGCAGAATATTGCTCAAATGAAAAGCTTATAACTTTGATTTGAGAATAAGTTATATCTTTGCATCATAAACCGAAAGGGGTGCTTCCGTCAGGAGGCTGAGATTATACCCGAAGAACCTGGGCAGGTAATGCTGCCAAGGGAATTTCAGAAATCAATTCCCTGTTCAGATTATAAAATTACAGATTTTGAAGAATCCTGTGCTTTTGTGTTGGACAGTGAATTATAAAAAAGGGGATAATCCGTCTTTCATTTAAAAAATTATTAAAATGAAATACAGGATTTTTTTATTTGTGCTCTTTGTTGGCACATTGTTGTCGGCTCAGGAATCAGAGCGGACTGACAGCACAGGCGTAGAACTTGAAACGGTCAGAATCATTGAAAAACTGCCGTTGACCAGTGAGAAAATCAATCAGAAACAATTGAATCAAAAGAATCTGGGTCAGGACATGGCTTCACTGCTCAGTAATCAGACTTCGGTGGTGGTTACCAGCGATGCCGGTGCCGGGATTGGCTATTCGTCAATTCGGATTCGGGGTGTAGCGCAGGATCACATCAACATCAGCATGAATGGCGTACCGCTGAATGACCCTGAATCTCAAAATGTATTTTGGGTCAATATGCCGGATTTAGCATCAAATTCATCTTCGGTGCTGATTCAGCGAGGAGTGGGAACTTCATCGTCGGGAACCGCAGCTTTTGGCGCATCTCTGAATATAGCAACCGAAACTCCGTCTGCGAAATCATTTTTAGAAAGTTCAAATTCATTTGGAAGCTTTAATTCCAGGAAATTCACACTTAAAGGTGGAACCGGTGAAATCATGAAGGGTAAATTGAGAATTGATTTGAATGCTTCTTTGATTCATTCTGATGGTTATATCGACCGTTCTTTCAGCGATTTATATTCGTTTGGAATCAATGCAAGATATCGTTTGAATTCAAAAACGAGTTTTAGTTTCTGGAATTTCAATGGAAATGAGAAAACATATCAGGCATGGAATGGTATTGATGAAGAGACTTTAAAGTCCAACAGGAAATTTAATCCTGCGGGCGCAATTTATGATTCGGATGGAAATGTGATAGATTATTATAAAAACGAAACTGACAATTACAGACAAAATCACAACCATCTCAGCTGGAATCAAAGTTACGGAAATGGCTGGAAATCTAACTCAACCCTATATTACACACGGGGCAAAGGTTACTATGAAAACTACAGACAGAACGCTAAACTCTATCAGTTCAAAATTGAATCAGAAAAAGAAAGAGAAGATTTGATCAGACAAAAATGGCTGGACAATAATTTTTATGGATTAAATTTCAATGTTGAAAATCAACAACTTGGAAGTTTGAAATACTTTGGAGGTTTTTCGGTTAATCATTTCAGTAACAAACATTACGGAAAAGTAATTTGGTTGAAGGGAGTTTCGGATTGGGATGCTGATCATGAATTTTACAGGAATTTATCTGACAAAACTGATTTGTCATTGTATTCAAAAGCTGTCTGGACATTGAATGATTTTGAACTTTTTGCAGATTTTCAATATCGTTTTGTGAATTACAAAACCAAAGCAGCTGAAGGAGGGGAGAATGAATATGAAAACTTTTTTCCGTTTGAAGACCGTTTCAATTTTGTAAATCCAAAAATCGGACTGAATTATTTTGCCGCTCAATCTCATACATTTTATTTTTTCTACGGAATGTCTCACAGAGAGCCGATTCGATCGGATTATCTCGACAATGGCAGGAAACTGAATCCCGAAAAACTTCATGATTTTGAAATTGGTTATAAAAAATCGGGAAGGTTCAGACTCAATGCTGACTTGTTTTATATGTATTATCTCGATCAGTTGGTGGCAAATGGTCAGCTCAATCAAACCGGAAATTATATCAGAACCAACAGTGGAAAGAGTTTCAGAGCCGGAATTGAAATGAGTTTTGGTTATGATTTGATTATTGATAAACTTGATGTCTTTGGAAATATCAGTAAAAACATCAGTAAGAATTTAGATTATTCAGAAATATCTTATGATGAAAATGGAGAAGAAGTGATTTTGAATTATGGAAATACCGCAATTTCATTTTCACCCGACTGGGTAGGAGCTGCGGGATTGAATTACCAGCCGGTCAGAAATTTACATTTTAACCTTACCGGAAAATATGTGGGCAGCCAGTTTTTGACCAATACAGAAATTTCTGACGGAAAATTGGATGGCTATTTTCTGACTGATTTACTGATTCGCTACAATCCAAAAATCAGAGAATTAAAGAACATTGATTTTTCATTATTAATCAATAATTTATTTGATAAAAAATATGAAAGCAATGGATTTTATTATGAAGGTGCATACTATTATCCACAAGCAGGAATCAATGTCTTAGCCGGATTTAGTGTTAAATTGTAAAGTGCATAAAAAGGTGTTTTGTCAGAAAACCACTTTGGTATTAAACTCAAGTTTCTTTCCTTCGGCTTTGATGATATAGACACCTTTTTGATTTAAATGAACTTTGACTTCATTTTGAAAACCGTTATTGGATTGTTGTTTGATTAAACGACCGGACAAATCATAAACCGAAATTTTCTCAAGTGTTTTTTCAGGATTTTGGAGCTTGAGTGTAACTTCATTTTTTGATGATTTATAGACCAGAACATCATTTCTTTGCTGGTAGTTG
>CAYFWH010000100.1:0-8368 GCA_964346785.1 uncultured Weeksellaceae bacterium
GAGAACCATAGTTTGGCTGACACTTTTGTTTTTGCTGACAATACCAAAATCCACCAGTTGTTTAACAATATGCTGGGCAACTCGAATAAGTTTACCGAAAATGGTGAAATTAAATTGATTGCAAAAGCTGAAAATGTGGATGATAACAGTGTGAAATTGATTGTCAGTATTTCTGATACAGGCATTGGAATATCTCAAAACGATTTGAAAAAAATCTTTGAACCTTATTATCAGGGTATGGTTTCTGAAGGTGTTGAAAATATTGGCGCCGGTTTAGGATTGAATCTCTGCCGTGAAATTATCAACCTTTTTGGTGGGGAAATTGCTGTCAACAGTGAATTAAATAAAGGAACGAATATTAACTTTGAAATTAAACTGAATTTGAATCATGACTGAATTTCAGGAAAAACCGATGAAAATTTTATTGGCAGATGACCACAACATCGTTCGTCAGGGAATTCGGCTCATTACCGAAGAATTGATTGAGAACCCCGTATTTTTTCAAGCTTCGAGTCTGGATCAAATTCGAAAAATAATTTCGGTCAATCAATTGGACATTGCGATTTTGGATGCCCAGCTCCCGGATGGTAATTGTATTAGCATTCTGCCCGAAATCAGGAGGTTACAACCGTCGGTCAAAATTTTGATATTCACCAGTTTTGACGAAGAAAATTATTCGATTCGGTTTATCAGTGCCGGTGCCAATGGTTTTCTAAGCAAACTGAGTGAAGAAGATGAAATCAGAAATGCAATTTCAAACCTGATTGAAAAAGGTGAATATTATCCGCCACTGACCCAAAGTTTAATCAGACTGGCGGGTCATAATCCGGATGTACTAAACCCGTTGAACCAACTTTCTGAACGGGAACTCGAGATAGCGATTTTGTATGCAAAGGGTTTTGGAAATCTTGAAATTTCAAACCGGTTGTCAATTCGTCAAAACACTGTCAGCACCTATAAAAAGAGGATTTTCGAAAAACTCAAAATCGGTTCGATTGTAGAATTGATTGAGTTGATACAGACTTACCATAATTTTTGATACGAAGGATTCAATTGACGGATCCGGTCAGGAAAATTTCTAAGCTTTAAGCAAAAGGAAACCATTTGTTTGTAGAATTAAATCTACAATTCATTCGACATACATCTACTCAAAATTTTTCGAAATCGGGATTGTGTGCTTTTACTTTGTGGTATGGATTTTACAGACAATATCGAAGTTTTCGAATGGCAGCATTCTGAAGCTAAAAGTGAAGTAAAAAAGAATGCAAAAAAAACAGCTTCAATTTCTAAAATAAAGAAGCTAAGGAAAAAGGATTTGGGCGTTTTGATTGGTGTTCAAGTGCTTATGTTCAGTGCTATCTATGCACTTAGAAATTTCCATCCTTATTTTGAAGAAATTCATTTCAGAAGAATGGAGACCTTGTCCGGCCGTCTGCTGGTTTATTTTTTACTTGCAGTTTTGATTTTTGAAGTGGCCTTTTTGATTTATGTTGCCTGGTTATTTATCAAATACAAAGCAATCAAATCTGTTTCTGACACTGAATTACCAAAATGTACGGTCATCGTTCCTGCCTACAATGAGGGAAAATTGGTTTATGAAACTTTGCTGAGTATTTCGAAAAGTAATTACCCAAAAGATAAAATCGAAATTATTGCCATAGACGATGGCAGCAAAGATGATACCTGGCAATGGATCAACCGGGCAAATAATGATTTGGCAGGTATTCTGACTGTTTTCAAACAACCCAAAAATATGGGTAAAAGACACGCGCTGTACAGAGGTTTCAACCACGGAAACGGCGAGGTTTTTATTACCATCGACAGCGATTCGGTGGTTGAAGAAGACACGATTAGAAATTTGGTCAGCCCTTTTGTAGTCGATGAAAATTGTGGCGCCGTAGCCGGAAATGTAAAGGTGTTGAACAAAACACAGGGAATGATTCCGAGAATGTTGAATGTCAGTTTCGTTTTTAGTTTTGAATTTATCAGAGCCGCTCAGAGTTCACTCGGTTTTGTTCTTTGCACACCCGGGGCATTGTCAGCTTACAAAAGAGACGCAGTCTTTAATTGTCTCGGCAACTGGATTGAACAAAAGTTTCTTGGAAATTTTGCAACCATCGGAGAAGACCGGGCTATGACCAATTTTATACTGAAACAAGGATACAGCGTTAAGTTTCAACGAAACGCAAAAGTACTGACCAATACACCGACGGCATTTAAGAATTTGCATAAGATGTTCACCAGATGGGGCAGAAGCAATGTACGCGAAACACTGATGATGAATAGTTTTATATTCAAAAATTTTAGAGAAAAAAATAAGACCGGTGCCCGTTTCATCTATTTGAATCAATGGTTGAGGTTGCTTCTCGCCATACCGATGATGATACTGATGTTGTATTTTTTATTCAGTCATCCGATGCTGTATGTTTGTTCGGCACTGACCGGAACCTTTATTTTTTCGAGCATTCAAATGTTATTTTTTACCCGACAATACAATTTTATTGAGTCACTCTGGGCCTATCCATACAGTGTTTTTTATATGTTTGCGCTGTTTTGGATTTTGCCGTTTGCGGTTACAACTGTCAAAAACGGCGGCTGGCTGACCCGATGAAAAAAGTGTGTAGTTCATTTTTTTAAGCCCTTTTGATTTTACCGGGGATTGATTCAAATGAAGGATTGATTTTTTAGTTTTTTGCTTTAACTGATAATGTGTTAGATTACCCAATGACAACCCAATTAAATAAGCAAAATTTTGACTGAAATTATTGAATTAATAATTTGTATCTTTTAATCCCCGGTTTAATCTGTTTTCAGAATTAAAAATTTAAAACCCGAAATTCAGTTGTTGTTTACGCTCCAAATTCCGGGTTTAATGTCAATGGTTATTATTTTTTTTCTTCTTCTTTTTAACCATTTTTCGGTCAATTCTTTGTTTGAATTCATCCAAAACCGAATCATTGTTGTTGTTGCAATTCAGTTTTTTAATTTCTTTCAAAACTTTTTTAACCGCTTTGTAATCGCACGAAACTTCTTTCAGCCACGCTTTTTTGAACAGAATTGAAACCTTGTCTATGCCTTTCACAGTCAGTGCATAATCAATCAGCTTTTCGGCTTCGTCCAAATCTTCATTCAGAATCAGTGCTTCGATGTAGTATGGATAAATCCCGAGCGCATAAATATCATAAGACAATGCTTCGGCATAATAAGCTTTGGCAGTTTCGTAATCCAACAGTTGTTCGGCATAAATTCTGCCCATCAACCCGATGGCCATCGTGTTTTTATCGTCATAAGACAAAGCATATTCCAATGATTCAATGGTTTCAGCCAATGAATAAGGATAATTGTCCAGCGCATTAAGCAAATGTTTATCGATAGTTCTCATTTTTAAATGTTTAATCCAAATCTTTGTCCAGGTTCCGTTTCAGTTTCTGTCGTTCGGATTTGTAATTTTTTTCATCTTTTTTCTGTGTTTTGAAATCCGATCCCGTCAATACCCGGGTAGGATTTCCTCTTTTCACTTCGGTTTGGTTGTTCCATTCCGAATACATTCTTTCCTGAATTTTCTTCAGATTTTCTTCGTCTAACTTGTTCAGCAGTCTTTCGATGGCTAATTTTTTATTCTGATGCTGCGAACGACTGTCCATTGCCACCACCGCAATTCCCGTAGGCTTGTGAATCGCCCGCACCGCCGTATTGACTTTGTTTACATTTTGTCCGCCCGCACCCGAGCTGCGCATCGTCTGGAATTCGAAATCTTTTTCATTGAAGATTTCAGGTTGAAAATCATCAAGTTCAAAAATGCCGATAAACCAGTTCTTTCTTTTGTGCAATTTCCTGAACTGACTTTGACCAATCCATTGAATTGTTCCTTTCCATGAATCCACAAACTCCTGAACCGCATTTCCTTCCACAGAAACGGTCGCCGACAAGACAGTGCCGTTGTGGCTGCCCGCCTCCCGGTGAAGCACTACCGGATTCAGTCCGGATTGCTGTGCTTCATCAAGCAGGATTTTCAGCACCTGAGCCACAACCCATGTGCATTCTTCCGGACCGTTTCCGGCTGTTATCTGAATTATTTTTTTCATCTTACTATATTGTTTCTTTGAATGGAGTTTTTATTGAGATTTTGATAATACATCTCGAATCTCATCACTCCATCCTCACTATTTTTGGTAAAAAAGTTCCCAAAACTTTGACTAATTCCTTTTGCGAATTCATCACCTTTTTGATGTCTTTGTAAGCCATCGGTGCTTCATCCACATTTCCGCCAATCAACGAAACATCGTGTTCTTTCAATGTTTTATTAATCTCACTTCGGGTAAATTTCCGTTTGCATTCAGATCTTGAAAACAGACGACCTGCCCCGTGCGAAGCTGAATTCAAACTTTCTTTATTTCCCAATCCTTCCACAATATATCCCGGTGCGGTCATTGACCCCGGAATGATTCCCAAAACTCCTTCGGCAGCCGGCGTAGCTCCTTTTCGGTGCACAATCACTTCTTTGCCGTTCAGAATTTCTTTCCACGCAAAATTGTGATGATTCTCGATGTTAAAAACCACTTTGTGTCCCAATGCCTTAGCAATTCTACGGTGAATGTCATCGTGACAAGCTTTTGCATAATCACCTGCCAGATTCATGGCCCGCCAGTATTCCTGTCCGTCATGGGTGTCAAGGTCTAACCAAGCCAGGTGTCGGACATTTTTCGGCAGTGGAGTTTGTCTTCCGGCCAATTGGGTGTAATGTTTTGCGACATTGGCACCTAAACCGCGTGAACCGCTGTGTGACAAAACCGCTAAATATTTACCCGGTTCAATTTTCCATTCCGGCCGGACTTCGGTGATTTCTGCAATTCCGAATTCCACAAAATGATTTCCTCCGCCCGAAGTACCAAGTTGTGCATAAGCTTTGTCCAACAAATTTTTCAAAATCGGAATTTCGTTGAACTCCGAACGACTGAATATTTCATGGTCAGCCTTTACTTTATGCACTTCTTTCATTCCAAATTTGGTATGCTCGGTCAGTATATTTTCCAATTTTTCTTTTCTGCCGTTTAGAAATCCCGAAGGCAAATCATACACCGAGAGACTCATTCGACAACCGATGTCAACGCCTACACCATAAGGAATAACAGCGTTTTCAGTTGCCAGCACACCACCAATCGGAAGACCGTAACCATAATGCGCATCGGGCATTAGGGCTCCTGCAACCGAAACCGGTAACTTTAGTGCATCGAACAATTGGAATTTACTCGCTTCGTCGATTTCATTTTCGCCATAAATCACAAAAGGAGCTCTTGTCGTTCTGAGTTCGTGTTGTTTCACATCCACCGGTTTCACCAAACTTTCGGCGAGTTTGCCCCAGGTACCGTCATTCCTGTAATTTTCAGGATGTAACAGAACCTCTTTGGCTTCTTTCAAAATCGCATCCTTTTTTTCTTTTTTTCGGTATTGGCTAATTTGACCGAGGGCGATATTGATTGCATTTGTTTTTGGAAAGCCTAATTTAATCAGGTCTTTTCCTGAAATTTTATTTCCCATTTTTTTGTTTTTAATCGTTAATTCTATGTGGATTAGTTAGTAGTTTTTTTGAACTGAACTTTTCCAAAGTTCCAAACTTTGGAAAAGTTTTATCAGAAAAAAAGTTAATTTTTAAGTTACTTCTTCTTAACTAAAACAACATTGATTGTTAGTTGATAAAAACAGTGTGATTAAACATCTGTTTCTAATTCAATCCGGGAAATTTTGGAAGATAATTCAAACAAAAAAGCCCGGAGGTTTTAATTCTTCGGGCTTTTCATATTTTGATGATTTTTTTATCAGGAATAATGAAAAACACGAAGAAAAGCTGCACCAAATTTTGGTGAACTGTTCAGCTGATTAATTTTGAATACAAACATTTTTTCTTCGTTTTATTGGGTTAAACAATAATTTTCTTTTTCGAACGGCAAAGATTTTAAAAAATATTTGAAAAAAACAAATTTATTTTTTTGGAATGAATTTTACTGTTTTCAAGCAATATTAACCTTATAAAGTTTACTGATTGTGATTGCTGTTCCAAACATTTAATTTAAAATATCCAGTGCTTTTTCCAAGACTTCATCTCTTCCTTCTTTGATATCGTTTACTGTAGTAAACACTTCGATATCTATTTTTACACCATTTCTTTGTGTTTCAGTTCCATCAGGATAAAAAATACCATAACCACTAAACCAAGTGCTGTTTTTATCAAAAACTAAGGGGATAACCACAACATTGCCATTTGCACCAGAAGTTTGACTACCAATTGTTAATGATTTAGGAGAGGTTTGAAAGCACATTGTATAAGACTCAAGAACACTTTGAGTGTCTTCATTTACTAGTAAAATCACTTTTCCTTTGTAAGGATTTTTATTATTGTTTTTTCCACACCAAATTCTATTATTCCAAATAAACTTTCCGGGATAATCTAAAGCAGGAGTTATTGTTTTTGCAAATTCCATTTTTGATTTGTTTATATACTTAGAAATTTCTTTCATTACTTTAGTTGAAGGATCGGCTCCATTTCTTAGATCAAAGATAATAGCATCGGTATCTATTAAAGAAGGCATCATCTCCTTAACGTCATTTTGCTTAATATTTTCTAAGTCGACATAGGCGATTTTATCTTCTATTAAATTCCATTTAGTTTTTGATTTTATCTTAGGTTTAAATTCGGAGAATTTATATCTTCTTACCTGCTTATTTATTATTTTCCCATCTCGCTCAATTATCAAAGTAAGTAAGTCATCATTTCCATTTAATAACCGATTAAACATGTTTCCATATTTCGAATACGGATTAGATCCATTTGCATATTTTAATTTATCCTCTAATAAAACCACAGCGTTTTCGTCATTTATGTTGAGAATAATGTCTCCCAAACGAATGTCATCTTTTATCGCAAGTTCTTCGTCATAATATTTGTCAATAACAATTTGATTGTTAATGATTTTAAATCCAAAAGGAGCCCAAAATTCCCCAAAACAATTGAGAGCACAGTCACTTAGCAAAATAGCATGACTGTCATCAATTTTGGCTACCAATTCATAAAGTAAAAGAATATAATTAGATTCATCATTGACAGAAATAAACTTTGGAATCATTTCTATCAAAACATCATCCCAATTTTGATCCGTTTGATATTTATAAGGAAAAAAATACTCAATAATATTCCAGTATCTGAATAAGTCTAATAATCTATATTCAAATTGGGAGATATAAGATTTATCATAACTACGCTCATTAAGAATTTTAGCCCCAAAATCTGTTTTTTCATTTGAATATATGTTGAGCTTTCTATTTCTATTTTTCTCTATATTTTTTAAAGATTTAATAATATCTTTATTCAAAATGTTGTTCTCATTATAAATCCAATTCAGATCAAAATTCTTCTCAAAATAATTATTATTTTTTGAAGCTTTGTTTGATTCTTTTACAGTTCCCAATTTGTTAATCCAATCTGAAATCACAATATTTATATCATTGATATTTTCCGTCTCTAAAATTTGAGGTATCTTAATAATGAGTTCCTGATCCCAATCTAATTGTGAAATATTTGGATGATAATATTTGAGAAATCCCCAAGTCTTACACAAATATTTCAGCTTTACGAAATCTTCTTGATTATATGATTTTAAATCATCTTCAAATTGAGAAAACCCAAATTGGAAAGAATAAAGAAATATGGAAAAAAATATTATAATCTTTTTATACATATTTTTCGAATTTTTTCGGTCAAAACTGTCTTAAATAGCTTTCAAGCATTCCAAATTTAGTACAAAATTCGATATTAAGGACGTTTTTTCAACTTCCTCAAAATAAGGACTCTTTTGAATAAGATTTTAAATCAATCCCATTTATTTTTTGTGGACAACGCAAGCTTTCCGCCGCCGGTAAAAACCAATGCCAAGGCACCGGTCAAAAATAATGCCGGTAGTTCTATGGCTAAACCTCCTGATGGTGTGAGACTTGAGATTTTATCTGCATTGGCCAAAAAGATAGCAATCAGCATGGTAGCTATCATCAGCAATGACGCAATCTTAGTGCGGTAACCAATGATCATTAATATGGGTGCAATGATTTCGCCGATATAGGCACCGTAGGCAATAAAACCCGGTAAACCTGCACCGCCAAGCATTTCCTCAACGCCACCCACACCGTTTTTGAGTTTTGCAATGCCGTGAAAAATCATTAACAATCCCAATCCGATTCTCAATATCAACAATCCGATATTTTGATTTTTCATACTTGTCAGATTTAGAATTGTTTGATTATTTTTTGGTCATTTCCAAATAAACCACGATGTGTACATCTTTTCCAACACCCATTCCTGACGGGTCAAATTCGATGT
>CAYFWH010000101.1:0-882 GCA_964346785.1 uncultured Weeksellaceae bacterium
TAATATACAGGGCAAGGCTTACAAAAAGTGCAATTCCGGTTCCGAGTTTTGCAATAAAATCATTCAAGAAATCATTGATTTCATATCCCATAACTCCATGAAGAATGCCCAGATTGCTCACAAAACCAAGTGCAATCGGAAGCCAGATTAAAAAGAAAAGACAGTTATAAAATAATTTGAAAGGTTTAATTCTCTTAGATTTAATCAGAATTTTAATTCCGAGAAGAATCAAAAAGAACGGAAGAAAAACAGCAGTAATTCCCACACCATGATAAATAAATAATTCACCAAGGTATGCACCGATTTTGCCCATTGAGTTCTGGGGAGTAATTTCTCTGTCCCAAAAATTGCTCAACTGGCTTTGGTCGTTTGTATAATTAAATGCATAGGAAACAAATGAAATCAAAAGAAAAAGGCCTAATGCAATTAGCACAACGGCAAGTGCAGTAGACAGAATTTTTCTTTTTGATTCATTATTTTGTGTCAGTACATTATCTTTCATTCCGGTCTAAATGGTTTTAACAAGAAAAATTAATGAAAAATATAATGATAAAAGTTTTTGTAAAAATAAAATCATTGATTTCAGATTCTTAAAAATTAAATTACCTTTGTGAAATCTATGCAGAATTTTGTTGTTTCAGCCAGAAAGTATAGACCTGTACATTTTGAAGATGTAGTAGGTCAGTCTGCTATTACCGAAACTTTGGAGCAGGCGATAGCAAACGGACAACTTGCTCAGGCATTACTTTTTTGCGGACCGAGAGGTGTTGGTAAAACGACTTGTGCGCGAATACTTGCAAGAAGAATTTATGAAGAAGCGAACGGTCAATCAGATGATGAACAGGATTTTGTCGTTCCCGCCAGACCGACATTCTCCAATCC
>CAYFWH010000101.1:892-8362 GCA_964346785.1 uncultured Weeksellaceae bacterium
AGAAATTTGACTGATCAGGTTAGATTTGCACCTCAGGCAGGTAAATACAAGGTTTACATCATTGATGAGGTGCATATGCTTTCGACTTCAGCTTTCAATGCTTTTTTGAAAACGCTCGAAGAGCCGCCTGCACATGCTATTTTTATACTGGCAACGACTGAAAAACATAAAATCATTCCGACTATCTTATCAAGATGTCAGATTTATGATTTTAAAAGGATTTCAATAAAAGATATTCAGAATCATCTGATTAAAATAGCTGAATCAGAGGGCGTTCAGTACGAGAGTGATGCGCTTCATTTGATTGCTCAAAAAGCGGACGGTGCATTGAGAGATGCTTTGTCAACTTTTGACCGGATGGTTACTTTTACTTCCGGGAACCTGACGCTTTCTAAAGTTGCTGAAAATCTGAATGTGCTTGATTATGAATATTATTTCAAAATAACAGATGCAGCATTAAAAAATGATATTCCTGAACTTTTACTTCAATTCAATGAGATATTGAACAAAGGTTTTGATGCTCATGTTTTTATAAACGGCTTGGGCAGTCATTTCAGAGATTTAATGGTTGCCAAAATCCCAAAAACCGAAGAACTTCTTGAAGTTGGCGAACAAACCAAAGCAAAATACTTTGAACAGGCAGCAAATTGTGATATGCGATTTTTGGCCGATTCAATTGAAATCTGCAATACAGCAGACTTTAATTACAAGACCAGTAAAAATTCAAGACTTACTGTTGAAATTGCTTTGATGCAAATTGGTTCACTGACTGCAGAAACTCAGGATAAAAAAAAAAGTTCAGAATAATACCGCCGCCGCATCACCTGACTGATGATTCACCGGTTGTAACAAAAAAAGAAACTGCTTTTGTGCACCCTGAAAGGAAACCGGGAGGTGGTTTTTTGGAAGATAAAATGCAAAGAGCTGTAAAACCTTTGAGGACAATTGTAAATCCATCGTTCAATTTAAAGAACACTTTCAAAGTCACTGAGGAAGCAGAAGAAATCAAACAGGAACAGGGCGAAAACGCTGAAGATGAGTTTGGTACTGATGATTTGGTTAAATATTGGAAAGAGTTTTTGTTGCAACTTGAAGAAAAGAACAGAATAGCTACCTTCAATGCGCTTAATCACAGTGAAATTAGAATTATTGAAGGCTCTGAAATCGGTATTTCCTTTAACTCCTCTTCAATTGAGCAGGAGTTTGATGAATGCAGTGAAGAATTTATTTTGTTTTTGAGAAAAAAACTAAACAATTACAAAATTTCTGTCACAACTGAAGTTGCCAAAAGCGAGGAAAAGAAATTTATCAAAACCGATGAAGACATTTTCAAAGAAATGGTAAAAGAAAATCCAATACTGCTGAAATTAAAAAATGATTTGGGATTGAGGTATAATTCTGATGATTGACAATAAATTATTTCGTAAACTTGCCAAAATTTTTGTAAAATGAAAAAACTAATAACAGCAATTGCTTTGACTGTACTTTTTGTTTCTTGTAAGGACAATGGCGGAAGCATTACCACATCAAGTGTGAAAAAACTGGATAATGATGATCAGAAAGCAGGCTATGCCTACGGTATGAATGTGGCAGACCAGATTGAGAGATATGCGATAACTCTTTCTGCAGATGACCAGTTGAATTACAAAGAACTCGAAAAAGGAATCAATGATTATTTCAAAATGAATGAAAAATCAAGAATTTCTTATGCAACGGGTCAAAATATAGGTCAGTCAATTGATAATTTTTTGAAATCGAGCAGTCTGGACGGAATCGTGGACAGAAATCTTATTGTTCAGGGACTTATGGATAAATTGAACAAAAAAGATGTATTGTTTCCAATGGATTCAGTGAATGACTTTATGACAAATTACATGCGTAATGCTGCTGAAAAAGTGCAGGAAAAAAACATGGAGGAGTCAGTTAAGTTTCTTGAAAAGAAAAAAGGAGAGAAAAATGTTGTGGCAACAGAGAGCGGTTTATTGTATGAAGTACTTACAGAAGGTACAGGCGCAAACCCGGTTGATGGCTCAGTAGTAGAAGTTTTTTATACCGGTAAAAATATGGACGGTTCTGTTTTTGACGAATCAAAAGAAGATCCGGTTAAGTTCAATCTGAATGGTGTTATCAAAGGATGGCAGGAAGGTTTGAAACTGATGAAAGTTGGTTCAAAATACAGATTCTATATTCCATCTGAACTTGCTTATGGTGAATTTGGAAGCCCTGACGGAAAAATCAAACCAAATCATGCTTTGATTTTTGATGTGGAATTGATTTCAACCGAAGAAGCACCACAAATGGAAATGCCTCGTCAAATGGAAATTGCTCCCGGAAATTAATCTGCGGAAAATTATATAATAAAAGCTGTTCTCAATGAGCAGCTTTTTTTATGTTTCAAATTCTTAATTTTGCAACATGAAGATAGGCTTATATTTTGGTTCTTTCAATCCGATTCATATCGGTCATCTGATAATCGGCTCACACATACAACAGTATTCTGACCTGGATCAGGTTTGGTTTGTGGTGTCACCACAAAATCCGTTCAAGGAAAAAGCCAGTCTTGCCAGTGATTATGACCGGCTTAATTTGGTGAATTTGGCTATTGAGGAATATCCAAATCTGAAATCTTCAAATGTTGAATTTAGTTTGCCAAAACCATCATATACAATTGATACACTAACTGTTTTGAAAGAGAAATACCCCGAACACGATTTTTCAATCATCATGGGTTCAGACAATTTGGGTGGTTTTCACAAATGGAAAAATTATGAGAAGATAATCAAGTATTATAGTATAATTGTCTATCCAAGAGAAGGTTTTGACGCTGCCAAATGGGAAAATCATCCTTCTTTTAAAATCATAAATGCACCCCGGATTGAGATTTCATCCACTTTTATCAGAAATGCAATCAAAGAAGGAAAGAGTGTTCAGGCAATGTTGCCCGAAAAAGTTTGGCAATACTTAGACGGAAGTTCGATGTATCAATAAGCTTTGTTACTGATTCCCTGTAGTTTTTCCTGAATTAAATCTCTTTTGTAACCAAGATACATGAATTCTATTTCATCGATACTGTTATCAATTATGATAAAAACGGGATATGAGCCCATTTTTAAAGATTTGTAAAAAGATAAATCATAATCTGCAAATGTGTTTTTGGCATTTAGTCCTTTTAACTTTTTGGTGGATGAAATAAAAACATCTTTATTAAATTTACTATTTTCATAAATGAAATAACTGTCTAAATAATTATTCATGGTATCCAATGTCGGCGCAAACTCTTTGATTGCTTTTTTGCATGGACCGCATGATTCATTCCATGTTATTATAAATGTATAACCTTTGTCAGGCTGTATGTTTACTGTGTCTGACTCTAAGTTCATAAATGAAAAAGAGGAAAAGTCAATTGATTTTTCAGGGATTTCCTGTCTTTTTTCTAAAGTTAAATTTTCAGATTCATCAATAATCACAGATTTTTCAGGATCGGATTTGCGATTTGTATCATTCCATCTGTCATAGAAAATTAATGAATAATAAAAAATCAGTAAAACAAAAAAGATGTTGTTTTTGAAACTTCTTAAATCCTTGAAAATAAATAAGTTGAAAATCAGCAGGATAAATGCAATAAAAAACGGATTTATCAAAAAAGCTCTGTCTTTTGTAAGCAAAAGAATGAGATACAAGAAAGGAAAAATCAGAAGGACTGCTTTTTCGGCAAGACTCATTTTGAAATCATATTCTTTTTGGATAAAAAAAGACGATAAGAGGGTTAGGGTCAGACCAATACCGCAAGTGACGGCGTTGCTTTCCGGAAAAGATTGAAAAGCGACATTCCACAAAATTAAAAAACAGAAAGAATAAATTAAAAGATGAAGGTATTTCGATTTTGTTTTCATAAGTATTCTTTTTGTTAAATGAATTCGTTCAGACTCTGTTTTTCAAATTTATTAAAATATCTTCCAACCCATTGATTTTTATTTCATAAAGTGTTGCCAACTGCATTCCCAATTTGCCGTTTGGAAAGCCTTTTGAAGCAAACCATTCCAAATAGTAAACCGGTAAATCACATAATTTTCTGCCTTTGTATTTTCCAAAAGGCATTTCGACAGTGATTAATTCAATCAGTATTTTTGGATTCAGACTTTCCATTATTCTTCAGATTGATAGGAAATATATCCGTCTTTTAGATTGGTTACCGACTGAAAACCGGCAGCATTCATTTTTTCGGTCGCAATTGTACTTCTCGTACCTGATTTGCAGTAAACAAAATAATTTTTTTTGGGATCGAGTTTCTTGATTTCAGCATCAAAATTTTCAGATTTGACATCTATGTTTATTGCATCAGGAATATGTCCTTCTGCATATTCTTCGGCTGTTCTCACATCGATAAGTACATTTTTAGATTTGTTGAAATTTATCTGATGGACTTCGTTTACCGATGATATGTTCATATAATTTTTCTGAGTTGAACAACCGGCTAATGAAATCAGAAAAATTAGAAGAATAATTGATTTTTTCATCTTAAATTAATTTTTGAAGGTAAATTTAATTTCTATTCAAGTGCAAACCAAATTAATGATTAATTATCCATTTTTGATTTTGTAATTTTGCGTTTATAATTAAAGAAATATGAAGCTTTATCCTATAGAAACAGGGAATTTTAAACTTGACGGAGGTGCCATGTTTGGCGTAGTGCCAAAAGGAATCTGGCAAAAGACCAATCCGGCTGATGCTCAGAATAAAATCGAACTGGCAATGCGTGCGTTGCTGATTGAGGATGGAGATCGTTTGATTTTGATTGATTGCGGAATCGGCAGTAAACAATCAGAAAAGTTTTTTGGTTATTATGATTTATGGGGTGATTATGATTTGGAAACTTCGCTTGCCCAATATGGTTTTTCGAAAGACGATATTACCGATGTTTTTCTGACTCATTTGCACTTTGACCATTGCGGTGGAGCAGTTGAACTCGACAAAAGTCTTGGAGGATATAAACTTGCATTTAAAAATGCAAAATACTGGAGTAATGAAGCGCATTGGAAATGGGCAACTCAACCAAATGCAAGAGAAAAAGCATCATTTTTACCTGAGAATTTTCTTTTGCTCAAAGAATCAGGTCAGTTGAATTTTATTGATTTACCGGGAGAAGGAAATTATTTGAATGATTCTCCGCTTGGGTTTGATATTATTTTTGTGGATGGTCATACCGACAAACAAATGTTACCGGTAATTTCTTACAAAGGAAAAAAGATAGTTTATGTAGCTGATTTAATAGCTACTGCAGGTCATATTCCATTGGTTTTCGTGATGGGATATGATACCAGACCTTTACTGACTTTGTCTGAAAAAGATGACTTTTTGAAGAAATCAATTGAAAACGATTACCTGTTTTTCTTTGAACACGACCCGTACAGAGAGCTTGCCAGAGTTGCAGAAACAGAAAGAGGAATTCGTCTGGATGAAACTTTTTCTTTTTCAGAAGTTTTTAACTAGCATAATTCATGAATTTAATTTTGAGCGAATTTTAGGCACAAGGCCCACAGATATATTTTCATATTTCACGGGACTTGTAACGACAAAGGCGCCAAAATTAAATCAAAATCCTAATTTATTGAAAATGAAATTTAATTTTGTTTCTTGAAACACTAAATCAGTAGTGTAATAAGAATATCGGAACAATTTCAAGAAAATTATAAGGATTGCTGAATTATGTAAGTTAATCTCTGATAATTTAAACTCAGTCCGCTCAAATTTTCATTATCTTTGTAGGTTAGAAAAAAATAAATTATGGCGTGTGAAAATTGCGGATCCGGCGACGGATCAAAAAGTTGCGACAGCGGTTCCTGCGGTTCATCCTGCGGTTCCGGTGCCGGACACGGGAAGCTTGATGTCTTTGACTGGCTTTCCAATATGCGCCTGCCTAACGGACAAGATGCGTTTGATTGCGTTGAAGTTCGTTTTAAAAATGACAGAAAGGCTTTTTTCAGAAATGTAAATAATCTTTCGCTTTATGTGGGTGATGCTATAGCAGTAGAGGCACAGAGCGGACACGATATCGGAACTATAACACTGACCGGCGAGCTGGTTAGAATTCAGATGAAAAAGAAAAGAGTGAGTGAAGACTCTGAAGATGTTAGAAAAGTTTACAGAAAAGCAAATCAGAGAGATATAGAAGTTTGGCAGGCGGCGAGAAACAAAGAGGATGATGTAAAAATAAAAGCAAGAAAAATTGCTCAGAATTTGGGTCTTGAAATGAAAATCAGCGATGTTGAATTTCAGGGAGATGGCACCAAAGCGATATTTTATTATACAGCCGAAGGACGAGTGGATTTCAGGCAATTAATCAAAGATTTTGCAGCGAGTTTTGGCATCAGAATCGAAATGAAGCAGATTGGCTATCGGCAGGAAGCAGCCAAAATTGGCGGGATTGGCTCATGTGGTCGTGAATTGTGCTGCTCGACCTGGCTGACCGATTTCAGATCGGTAAGTACATCTGCAGCAAGATATCAGCAATTGGCTATTAATCCTCAAAAACTGGCGGGACAATGTGGTAAACTGAAATGTTGTTTAAATTTTGAACTCGATTCATACCTTGACGCATTGGAAGATTTTCCTTCATTTGAAAATACTTTTGAAACTGAAAAGGGAACTGCGGTTTGTGTAAAAGTTGATGTTTTCAAGAAACAGCTTTGGTATGCGTACCAGGACGGAGGTTTTAACTGGTATAAATTCTCACTTGAAGATGCCAAAAATTTTATATCCAAATCAAAAACTGGCCAAAAAAATGCATCTCTTGAAGATTTGGCAAAAGATTTGACAGAAGAACCGGGAAGAGATTTTGCTGATGTGATTCAGGAAAGTTCTTTGGAAAGATTTGAGCGAAAAAATAAGCGAAGAAAAGGCAGAAAAGGACCCGATAAGCCCAGACAGGAGAATAGACAGGAGAAGCCTCAGGGAAGAGGAAATCGTGATCATAAGAAAAATGAGCATGGTGAGAAAAAAGCTAATTATTCAGCAAAAAAGAAAAAGAATTACAATAAAAATAAAAGAGACAATCGTGAGTCACCCAATCGTAAAGATTAAGAAAATTGGTTTGATACTTGTGTTTGTATCATTGAGTCAGTTATTTGTACAATGCGAGCAATCTCATTTTTATCAGCAGCAGGAATCAGTTAAAAACAACTGGGACAAGGACACTGCTCTTGAATTTGATTTTGAGATTAAAGATACAGCGATGGCTTATGATTTTTTTCTGTTGAGTCGTAACAATAATAGTTATGAATACAGTAATCTCTATTTGATTACTGAATTCAAAAATCCGGGTGGAGAGAAGTTTAAAGATACGCCTCAGTACTTTTTGTCTTATCCCGATGGTGAATGGATTGGTAAAGGGAAGAGTTTGAAAGAATTGTATTTGCTTTACAGAGAGAATATAAATTTTTCTGATACCGGAAAATATGAATTAAAAGTGTG
>CAYFWH010000102.1:0-8329 GCA_964346785.1 uncultured Weeksellaceae bacterium
GCCGTCAGCGTCCAATGATAATTTTTTAATCAATTTACCAATAAGATAAGCAAATTCACCTTCATTTAATTCAAGATCAACATTGCTCAGTACCAGATAATTTCTCTGATAGATAAAAGCTCTTTCTAATTTGATAACGCTGTCTGCCATTTTTTAATTTTATGAAAGCAAATATATAAAAAAGCCCGAAAGAAACTTCCGGGCCTGGTCTTTTTTAATATAATATTAGCGATTATCGTTTAGCTCTGACTTCGCTAACCGTCAATTGCTTTCTGCCCTTTTTTCTTCTGGCCGCCAATACTCTGCGTCCGTTTGCAGTGGACATTCTTTCTAAAAATCCATGCTTATTTCTTCTTTTTCTCTTACTTGGTTGAAATGTTCTTTTCATCTCGTTTTATTTTCTGCTTTTCACAAATCGAGTGCAAATATAGAGCTATTTTCCAAAAACAAAAAAGCATTTGAATAAATTTTACTTTTTTCTTAAAATGTTTTGATTTTGTTCTGTAAAATCAGCTTTCATTTATTTTCGATTTATGTGTTTCAATTTAATTTTAATCCTAAATTTACAGACTGTTATTCGTTTACAATTTATGAAATCCAAATTGTCAAAATTATTCTATTACCTGTTGGTCTTTACAATCATCGGGTTGTTTTACTTTTACCTGAATCATAATAATTCTGAGAGCAATACCGGAAATAATCAAACAAATACAACCGAAGAAGTTCAGTCAATCAAAAAAGATGACAAAAGAGTATTATCAATCAGTGAGCTGACAGATGAAAAAACAGTTATCAATTACATAAAAGAAAACAACAAACTACCCGAATATTACATCAAGAAAAACGAAGCCAGAAAGCTCGGCTGGAAGCCCGAACAAGGCAATCTTTGTGAGGTATTACCCGGCAAGGCAATTGGTGGTGACAAATTTGGAAACAGGGAGCGAAAACTACCAATCAAAAAAGGCAGAAACTGGTTTGAGGCAGATATAAATTATGATTGCGGGAGAAGAGATGCGCAAAGGCTTGTTTACAGTAATGACGGTTTGATTTTTATAACCAAAGACCATTACAAAACTTTTCAGAAACAATAAACAACAACAAATATGCTTATCAAAATAGATTTTGAAAATATCAGTAACTATGACGAATTTTATTTTGCACTGAAAGAAAATTTGAACTTACCGGAGTATTTTGGCAACAATTTGGATGCATTATTTGATACAATATGTGGCGATTTAGAAATGCCTCTTCAGCTCATTTTTATAAATCTGAACCTTGATCAGCTTGAATATTTTGATGATTTACTTACCACGCTTGAAGAAGCTGAAGAAGAAAATGATGATTTTCGCTTTTCATATTTTATGACCCAATATGACGATGATTACGAAGACGAACAGAATGATTTTGATGATGAAGAACCTTTAGATTTTTTCTAAAAAAAGAGAGCGGTCAAAAAATTGACCGCTTTTTATTAATCACACTTCCGGTTGATAAGTCGAAGGTATTACCAGCAATGGAATCTGTGTATGGAAACTCATTTGCTTGGTCTGACTTGGATTAAAAAGACTCTTCCAGAATCCTTCCTGATAAGTTATCATAGTCAGTAAATCCACATTATTACTTGCTATATATTCTTCAAGCGTTTCCTCAAATTTATCACCGGTCAGATGTACGGAACTCAAAGTATCATCTCTGTACTCTTTTTTCAAAAAGTCTTCATACTCCTGCAAATCCTGCTGATGTTTCACAAATGTCGCAGCAGATTGATCATTTCCGGTAAAAACAGCGGTTTTTACATTTGCAGAAAACAAATAATTGAGTTCATACAGAAAATCAAGAATGCTGCTATTCTTCTCAAATTCTTTGGTTGCAAGCAAAATACTGCTTGGTTTTTTCCATTTATAATCAGATGGAATCGCCAGAACAGGAATTTTAGTTTTCCCAATTACTGCTGAAGTGCGACTCCCCCAGAGTTTTGATTTCAAACCACTTGCACCTGTTGTACCCATAATCACCAAATCAATTTTGTTAGTGGAAGCAATTTCATTAATTGCTTCGGGCAGTGCTTTAATTGAAATAATGGTCTCGATTTCAATATCAGTTTTTCTCATAAACTCAATTCTGAGGTCATTAATTTTTATTTTAGCCTCATTGATTAGGTCATTTGTAAACTCTCGGTTTACTCCCATCAAGTCAGTATAATTTCCTTCTGCAACCTCAAAAGAATTCAAAAGTATAACTTTTGCTTTTAGCAATTCAGCTGCATGAACTGCAAAATCTATAGCCAATTCTGCTGTTTTTGAAAAATCGGTAGGTACGAGTATTTGTTTCATAATTGATTATTTAAGTAATTAAATTTGAATTGTTTATAATTCAAATATCTGTCCATTACAAATATATTGAAAACCTGCATTATTTCCCTTTTTTAACCGATGATTAAAGTCAGAAATCAAAAAAAAAATCAATTGGCTCGAATTTTATTTTCATTTTTCGGCATATTAGTTTGTAAATTGCAAGTTTTAAGAGATTTAATTATTTAGTAATGTCAAAAGAAATTGAAAGAAAATTCCTGGTAAACAAAGAGTTGTGGGACAAGCACAATAAGACAGAAGGAATTATACTCAGACAAGGTTTTCTGGTTAATAAAATTGGGAAAGTTGTCAGGATAAGGATTATTTCAAACAAAGCTTTTTTGACAATTAAAGGACCAACAATAAATATCAGCCGGAGTGAGTTTGAATACGAAATCCCGGTGAGTGATGCTGAATCATTACTCAGTCAGTTCTGTGAAAATGAAATCACCAAAATCAGATTCAATCCGGTTATTGGTAGGATGAAATGGGATGTTGATGAGTTTTTGAATGAAAATGAAGGTTTGCTAATGGCTGAAATTGAACTTGAATCCGAAGATCAGGAATTTGAAAAACCGGAATGGCTCGGCAAAGAAGTTTCTGATGACTTTCGCTATTACAATGCCTATCTGATTGATAATCCTTATAAATTCTGGGAGAAATCATGAAAATACAATTTTATTTTCAAAAGGTTTCAGATGCAATTGAAGCAATCAAAAAACAACCTGAACTTGTTTTTCATTTTGAGGAGTTGTCAGAAAAAATAGGTTTAGAAAGCAATGAGTTTGAAACTGTTTTAAATAATTGGGCAGGAATTTCTTTGAATCAGTTTCTGAATTTCATTAGTCCTAATCATAATTTAGGATTAATTAAACCACAAAATCAGAGTTCACTTTTTGATAATTCAAGTACAAAAACCGGAATTGCTTTTTGTGAATTCACTGAAATCATTCCAATGACTGATGCTGAATTTGATGGTATTCTTTCTTTAAATTATGATTTTTATGAAAGTCCGTTTGGAAAAATGATTATTGCATCTTCCTCAAAAGGAGTTTGCTATATGGCTTTTGAAGATGAAAAAGATATCGCAGTCAAAAACCTGAAAAGCAGATTTAATAAATTTGAACTCATTCAAAAAAAAGATGATTTTCAAACTTCAGCCATTTCAATTTTTGACTTTGATCATCCTAAAAAAATCAAATTACACATGAGAGGCACCGATTTTCAACTGAAAGTCTGGAATGAATTATTAAAAATCCAAACAGGAAAATTAAAAACCTACCAACAAATCGCAGATGAAGTAGGAATGCCAACAGCCGCAAGAGCAGTTGGTACTGCGATTGGGCGAAATCCGGTTGCATACATTGTTCCATGTCACAGAGTTGTACAATCAAGTGGCGGATTTGGCGGATATATGTGGGGCAGCAACCGAAAAATTGCGATTATAGCTTTTGAAATGGGAAAATTATTGCAAACTTAATTCTGCCATAAATTAATCGGATAAATCTGATGCTCCTTCAATTTATTGATTTGATTTTCTACCGTTTCCCGGTCTTCTCTGTAAGTTAAACCCATCCATTTTTCAGTAGTTTCCAAAAGTCTGACATCTATTTTATTTTTCTGAATTGAATCATCAATTACGGCGGGCAAATAGCATTCTGTTTTATTTAAATCATCTTGTTCATTCAAAAAATCATTCAAAAAACTCTCGCAAATTTCAAAAAAGGAAGGATGCAAAAGCCAAAAATTCATCGATACCTTATCGTTTTCGTTCAATTCAAAAAACTGATTGTGAGTGTTTTTACCTACGATTTTATTTTTAATTTTTTGTATTTCAGTGAATTCCTCAACACTTTTCAAAAAACCATTATCATCACTGCAAATTCCTCTGGACACCGTTCCATTTTCTGAAAGCGTTTTTTTGAGTTCAAAGGAAATCAATCCGTATTTATGTTCAGAAATGCCTGAATTATTTATAAAGTCAAAAGCAGTTTCAAAAGTTTTTCTGCCATAAAAATCATCAGCATTCATTGTAATAAAAGGCTGATTAATCATTTCTTTAGCACACAAAACAGCATGGGCAGTTCCAAGTGGTTTTTTTCTGTATTTTATTTTTTCATGAAATTCCTCGGGAACAAATTTTGTCAGTGTTTGAATTTCAAAATAAACTTCTGCAGAATTTTCGTTCAGTATTTTCTGAATTCTGTTTTTAAATTCATCTGAAAACTCAGGATTGACAACTATCACAAATTTTCTGATTCCGGACTTCAGGGCATCATAAAGTCCAAACTCCATAAGACTTTCCTGATTGTTAATTAAATCAGTTTGTTTACTGCCTTTGTAGCGGCTTCCCAAACCTCCGGCAAGTATCAGCAAGGCTGGTTTATTCATAATAATTGTATCCAAAAACCGGTTTCCTGTTTTTATATTTTCCTCTGGTGAAATCGGGCATTTCCTGAGATGCACCATTTCCGATAATCGACTTTTCACTCAATGGAGTTACTGCATACCAGGTTGCCAAATCATAAACATCAAAAGGAAATTCCTTATTTGCTTTGATACATTCCACAAAATCATTGATTAGAAAATAATCCATTCCACCGTGACCTGCTCCTTCAGCTTTGTCCTGATGTTTTATCCAAAGCGGATGATCATATTTGTCCAAATAATCCTGTGAATTTGTCCAGCGATGCGAATGATCCATTTCATTTTCAAAATATAAAAATCCCTGACTGAAATCCCCCCAGCCAATGTCCTGCCAGATTCCGTCGGTTCCCTGAACTCTGAAACCAAGATTGTACGGTCGTTGGAGAGAAGTGTCGTGGGTCAATAAAATCGTTTCCCCGTTTTCGCATTTCAGCATTGTCTGTACAATATCTCCCTGTTTGAAATTCACCTTTGAATTTGGATGATTTTCTCCTGCATTTTTTATGATATAATCCGTCAGGCCTGCCTGACGACTTGCCATTGAAGTAAGATGTGTAATTCTGTTTCCGCGGTTTACATCCATCATGGTTGCGACAGGTCCCAAACCGTGAGTCGGATATAATTCGGCATTTCTGTTTACATAATGGTTAGTCCTCCACTTCGACTCAGAAAAACCTTTGTCACCAAATTCTACTCCTTTGCCGTATGCAGACTGACCATCATTAAAAAGCACATCTCTTAAATCATGCTGATATCCTCCCTGACCATGGACAATCTGTCCAAACTTTCCTTGACGAACCATGTTAAAAACGGCCATAATATCGCGTCTGTAACAAACATTTTCCATCATAAATACAGGAACTTTTGTTTCTTCATAAACATCCACATATCCCCAGCATTCATCCAGACTCATTGCACCACAAACTTCAAGCCCTGTAATTTTACCGGCTCTCATTGCTTCGGTTGTTTGTATATAATGCCATTCCCACGGCGTAGAAATGACAACTGCGTCAATATTTTTGTCATTCAGAATTTTTCTGTAGTCATAATCACCGTCTGAAAAAATCTTAGGTTTTGGTTTACTGTGTTTTTCATAAATCTTCAATGCCATTTCTATCATTCTTGGTTCAGGATCAGCGATAGCGGTTACTTCTACATCATCTCTTTTCAGCAATTCATCTAAATGAACCTGTCCACGCATACCAACAGCAATCATTCCGATTCTGATTTTTTGTGTTGATAATTTTCCGCTAAAAACAGAACCGGGCAGCAACAACGCTGTCAATCCGCCTAAACTACTTGTTTTGATAAAATCTCTTCTGTCCATTTCTTTATTTAAGTTTTTCAAAGTTAAAATAAATTTGAACTTTCAGGTAATTGCTTAAAATTAAAACATTACCTTTCGCCAAATTTTAAAATTATGAATACAGGTACTGTAAAATTCTTTAATGAAACAAAAGGTTATGGTTTTATTAAAGATAACGCATCGGAAAATGAATACTTCGTTCATGTAACGGGTTTGATTGACAAAATTAAGCAGGATGATGAAGTAAGTTTCGATCTGGAAGAAGGAAGAAAAGGAATGACAGCCGTAAATGTTAGAAAGGCTTAATATAATAAGTTCATAAAATTTTTCAAAATTCTCATAAAAGGTCTGATTTTTCAGACCTTTTATTTTTTTTCATTTTATCATTTAAATTTCTTAATATATATTACTGATTTTTTTTATGATAATCGTAATTTTGAAACATCTAAAAACACAAAACATGAAACTGATATATTCAGGAAAGACCAAAGATGTTTATTCAACTGAGTTTGAAAACCAATTTTTATTAAAATTCAAAGACGATGTCACCGGAACTGATGGTGTTTTTGACCCGGGAGCCAATACAGTTGGGCTTACTGTTGAGGGGGCCGGTAAATCGGGATTGAAAATGACTACTCATTTTTTTGAACTACTCAAAAACAAAGGAATTTCTTCTCATTACATTTCTTCAGATATTGAAAACAGAACGATGACTGTTAAAAAAGCTACTGTTTTTGGAAAAGGTCTGGAAGTTATTTGCAGGTTCAAAGCTGTCGGTAGTTTTTACAGAAGATACGGTGCTTATTGCAACGAGGGAGATGAGCTAAAGAATTTTGTTGAATTCACTATAAAAGATGACGAAAGAGGAGATCCGCCTGTTTCTAAAGATGCACTTTCTATGCTCAAAATTTTAAGCATTGATGAATATGAAAAAATTAAGGAAGAAACAATTTTGATTTGCAATCTTGTCAAAGATGATTTACTTTCCAAAGGTTTGGATCTTTACGACATAAAACTTGAGTTCGGAAGAGACACCAACAATCAGATAATGCTGATTGACGAAATTTCGGGTGGAAATATGCGGGTTTATAAAAACGGAATTTATTTGGAACCTTTGAAACTTGAGAAAGAATTTTTGAGCTAATTTCTAAAATTCATAAAATAACGCTGTTTTCAAAAACAGCGTTATTTTATGAATAATTTTTTCAATATTATACAGTCATTATCTCCTGTTCTTTTGACGCAAAAAGTTCATCTGTTTTTTTGACAAATTTATCAGTTAGGCTTTGGATTCTTTCTTCGTAACCTTTGATAATATCTTCTGAAACACCTTCAATTTTCTTGATATCATTGTTGGCATCTTTTCTTGCATTTCTGATACTGACTTTTGCGTTTTCTGCTTCTGCTTTGGCTACTTTTGCCAAATCTCTTCTTCTTTCTTCTGTCAGCGGCGGTATATTGATAATCACCATTTCACCATTATTAGACGGTGCAAAACCAAGATTGGAGTTAATAATTGCTTTTTCGATTTCAGGAATCAGATTTTTTTCCCACGGTTGAACTGTCAATGTTCTGGCATCGGGCGTACCGATATTTGCCGCCTGACTCAGCGGTGTTGAAGAGCCGTAATAATCAAAACGAACGCTTGACAACATACTTGGTGAAGCTTTTCCTGCTCTGATTTTCACAAATTCCTTTTCCAGATGCGTCAGTGCTCCTTCCATCTGCTCTTTTGTCATATCTATGATTAAATCCAAATCTTCCATGATATTTTTGTTTTTTTGAAATGCTAATATATTAATTTCTGTAAATTCTGATTTCTTATTTTTTAATTAACCAAAGTTCCAATGTTCTCTCCTTTCAAAAGTCTTACCAAATTTCCTTTGGTATTCATGTCAAATACAATAATCGGCAAATGGTTTTCGTGGCTCAGCGTAAAAGCTGTCATGTCCATAACATTCAATCCTTTTTCAAAAACCTCTGCAAAACTGAGTGTGTCGAATTTAGTTGCGGTTGAATCTTTTTCCGGATCTGCTGTATAGATTCCATCTACCCGTGTTCCTTTCAAAATCACATCTGCCTCAATCTCGATAGCTCTCAGTGTAGCAGCTGTATCTGTTGTAAAATATGGATTTCCTGTTCCTGCTCCAAAAATTACAACTCTCCCTTTTTCCATGTGACGGGTAGCTCTTCTTTTGATAAATGGCTCAGCGATTTGCTCCATTCTGATAGCAGTTTGCAAACG
>CAYFWH010000103.1:0-7552 GCA_964346785.1 uncultured Weeksellaceae bacterium
TTCGATTATGCAACTTGGGGAGTTAAATCTCTTTTCGCAATCTCGCAACCGGAATTCCGAGTTGTTCTCTGTATTTTGCAATTGTTCTTCTTGCAATCGGATAACCTTTTTCCTTCAAAATTCCCATTAGTTTTTCGTCGGTCATCGGCTTTTTCTTGTTTTCGGCATCCACCACATCCTGAAGAATTCTTTTGATTTCACGGGTAGAAACTTCTTCACCATCTTCGTTGGTCAGACTTTCTGAAAACAAATCCTTAATCAGAAAAGTACCGTAAGGCGTGTTGACATATTTACTGTTTGCAACTCTCGAAACCGTCGAAATATCCATATTGATTTTGTCAGCAATATCCTTTAGAATCATTGGTTTGATTTTGGTTTCATCGCCGGTCAAAAAATAATCTTTCTGAAAATTCATAATTGCCTGCATCGTGTACAACAGCGTGTTTCTTCTTTGTTCCACTGCATCTATAAACCATTTTGCGGCATCCAGTTTTTGTTTCACAAACAGAACTGCCTTTTTCTGTTCTTCAGATTTTTTTTCGGTCACCTTATAAGTTCTCAACATATCTGAATAGGCATTCGAAACCCTGAGTTCAGGTACATTCCTGCCGTTGAGCGAAAGTTCGAGTTCACCATCTACAATTTTGATTGTAAAATCGGGGGTGATATGCTCGATTGTTTTTGTGTTTCCCGAATAAGATCTTCCGGGTTTTGGATTTAATTTTTCGATTTCAGTAATGGCATCTCTCAGCTGTTCTTCAGAAATCTCATATTTTTCCATTAATTTTTTGTAATGTTTTTTGGTAAACATTTCAAAAGATTTCGTGATGAGCTCGATTGCCAGTTCAGTCGATTCGTTTACAGGTTCTTTATTTTCAAGCTGAATTTTCAGACATTCCTGCAAATCTCTTGCACCCACACCCACCGGATCCAGTTTTTGGATGTAATTGACGAGTAAGTATTCAACTTCATTTTTATCAGTATAAATGTTTTGAGCAAAAGCCAAATCATTTGCAACCGCCTGTAATTCTCTTCTCAGATAGCCGTCATCATCCAGATTTCCGATAATGAAATTTGCAATCTCAAATTCCTCTTCATCCATTCTGTACATCGACAATTGTCTTTCCAGATAATCCAGAAAACTCGTTCCCTGTGCATATGGAATTTCACGGTCTTCATCGTCTTCGCTGTAATTGTTGGTATAGGTTTTATAATTTGGAATTTCGTCGTCGCTCAGGTATTCATCGATATTAATATCACCCGCATCAATGCTCTGGTTGTCGTCATCATTCCATTCATCGAATTCAGAAAATTCATCATCAGAATATTCTTTTTCCTCCTCCAATGCAGGATTTTCCTCAAGTTCCTGTTTAATCCTCTGTTCAAAAGCAAGCGTTGGCAACTGCACCAGTTTCATCAGTTGAATTTGCTGTGGTGACAGTTTTTGTTGTAATCTTAAATTTAATTCTTGCTTTAACATATTTAAATATAATTAAAATTCTGCACTTTTTGGTGTTCTCGGGAATGGAATTACATCTCTGATATTACCCATTCCGCAAACAAATAAAACCAGTCTTTCGAGCCCGAGTCCAAAACCACTGTGAGGAACCGTTCCGAATTTTCTCAAATCTCTGTACCACCACAAATCATCCGGATTGATACCCAGCATTTTCATTTTTTCATCAAGTACATCCAGTCTTTCCTCTCTTTGTGAACCACCGATGATTTCACCGATTCCCGGAAACAGAACATCCATTGCACGAACGGTTTTTTCGTCCTCGTTTAAACGCATGTAAAATGCTTTGATTTTTGCAGGATAATCAAATAAAATAACCGGAGATTTAAAATGTTTTTCAACCAGATATCTTTCGTGCTCAGACTGTAAATCCATTCCCCAACCTTCAATCGGATATTTGAATTTCTTCTTTTGATTGTGTTTTGAGTTTTGAAGAATTTCAATTGCTTCTGTATAGCTCAGTCTAATGAAGTTGTTGTTCAGAACATACTCAAGTCGTTCCATCAGTGAAAGTTCAGATCTTTCATTTTGTGGTTTCTGAGTTTGTTCTTTGTCAAATCTGTCAGACAGAAACTTCAGGTCATCACCACAATTGTCGATTGCGTATTTAATAACATATTTGAGCATGTCTTCTGCAAGATCCATGTTCATATCGAGATTGTAGAAAGCCATTTCAGGTTCAATCATCCAGAATTCAGCCAAATGACGACTTGTATTTGAATTTTCGGCTCTGAAAGTCGGACCAAAAGTATAAACTTTTCCAAGTCCCATTGCAGCAACTTCTGCTTCGAGCTGACCCGAAACCGTCAGATTGGTGTGTCTGCCAAAGAAGTCTTCGCCAAAATCCACTTTTCCGTCTTCGGTTTTTGGAAGTTCTTTTTCGAGGTCAAAGTTGGTTACTGTAAACATTTCACCTGCGCCTTCGGCATCCGAACCGGTGATTATCGGTGTATTGACATATACAAAACCATTTTCGTTAAAGTATTTGTGAATCGCAAACATCAGTGCGTTTCTTACTCTCATAATTGCCGAAAAAGTATTGGTTCTGAAACGATAATGCGCCTGTTCTCTCAGTTTTTCAAGACTGTGTGCCTTGGGCTGAAGAATTGTTGACTGCAATTCATCGGGATTGGCTTCGCCCAATACCTCTATATTTTGTGCGAGCACTTCAATTTCCTGACCCGCTCCCTGACTTTCAACTACTTCACCTTTTATTTTCAGTGAAGCGGCTGTATGAATTTTATTTAAAATTTCGGGATCGGTATTTTCAAAATCAATTACGATTTGAATGTTTTTGATGGTCGAACCATCGTTCAAAGCAATGAAACGATTGCTTCTGAAAGAACGAACCCATCCCTGTACATAAACCTCATGCAATAAAGCATCTTTTCCTTTTTCCAATAATTCCTTTACGGTATAAGTTTGCATAATTGAATCTATATACTGCAAAAATAAGCATAATTAACAAAGTCTTTAGCTTATGGGCATAATTTTTGATGAGCGGCAAAAAGTTTATTGGGAATGATTTGAAAATCAGTTGGTTTTGATTTTTATTATTTAATTAGTGGAATATAATTTTTTAAAAACCGGATATTATTCACAGGTATTGATATAATTGATTACCTGCTCATTGTATAAATCAAAATAAGCATCTACCATATCTTCATTTTTTAGATCTTCTAATTCATTAGAATATTCCTTGAAATCTTTTCTGTCCATTTCCTTGCGAGCTTTTTTGATGTCTTCTCTGTAGGTTTTAATGATATTAATTGGTGATGAATGTCCTGATTCAGGGCTTTTATTTCCCCAGGTTTTTTCAATGACTGCTTTTTCTTTATGATTGTTTAGCCATTCAATATAATCAGGGCAATCCTTCCCAATATGTTCAAACATTCCATATAATCTGTCTACAAATCTCTGTAGCTTAAAAACATCTGAGACCAAGACTTTATGTTGTAATGCATAAATATCACCTCTGCCTTTGAAATAAAATTGCGGCTGATCTACTATATTTAAAATATAGATGGTGATTTTTTGATTTTTAAAGTAAACAGGCAAAAAAGTGTAAGCTTTTTCTTTGTCTAATTTGTTTTTGTTTTTTACAGTTGCAATTGTGACTTTTTCATAAGTATCTGTAATAGGGATATTGTTACTGTTTAGGCCAATTATAAAATCAATGCTTTTAATATCTTTTGTTGAAATTTTTTCGCTTTTTGAATCTAAATCTTTCTTAAAAGTGAGTTTTGAAGGTTGCAATCCAAATTCATTTTCAATTGTCTTTTTGCCAAAGCTGATAGAATCGTATGTTTTAATAAGTTGTTTTATTCGAAATTCTTTGATGTAACCTTCTTTTTGAGAACCATCATCAAAATTCAAAATCACTTTTACGAATTTATCAGACTTATCATCCGGAGCTTTTGTTGCTGCAAGCATAGAACCCGAAGAAACCGCAAAAATCATTATCAATAAAAGTGAAATATATTTGTTCATAATTTGTTATTTAAGCGGTCAAATATAGATACTATTTAATTTTTAGAAAAACATTCCGATTGGCTGTGATTAATGAAAATCAAATTTAGATTTATACAAAAAAAAGAGGCAACCTAAAAAAGATTGCCTCTGTTCTCCTGCATTATATCACTCTGAAAATTATAGAAATTTGTTTGGGAATTGTTTTGCAATACCTTCAGAAAGCATATCGGCCATTTCCACCATATGGTCAAATGCATGGTCAAAAGACTCGATTGCCAAATTGGTTTTACCTTCTAACAGTAGAACCGAATATTCAACTGTCTGGTCGATGTGCATTGCCATCATATGTTCCATTTCGCTGTTTGGCCAGTTTTGCGGATTTGCTCCTGACAAGAAATGTGCAATATCGTCGGCATTTGCATACCAGTCATCCAAAGCTACAGCCAAACCTGCTTCATTGCCTTGCTGAGCTGCGGTCAGAACCGGAACGGCAAGTAAAATATGCTCGGTTAACAAATCAGCTAAAACATTTCCTGCTTCTTCTCCGTAATACGGTTTGATGGCATTTCCGATATCCTGTTGATTTTGAAGTAATCGGGTAAGTTTAGATTCCAGACTGTTGGTGTCATTGAAAAACGCATCAACAGTTGAATAAGTCCAAATCATATGGTCTGCCCATAATTTATGCATTGCAGTGTTCAATTTGGCATACTCGGATGTGTTCATGGGGTCAGTGTTTACATAATCGTCATCATTTTTACAAGACATGATTGTAAAGATTGAAATAAATGCCGCCATGGCTAAAAGACTAATTTTTTTCATAATTCTAATTTTTATTAAATTTTTGTTTCTGTAATTTTAGAGTAGATGGATTTTAAAAAGGTTACAAGAAAAAAATAAGAATTATGATTTTTTTTATTGAATTATGTAAGAGTCTTTAATACAATGTGATATGATTTGCTGAAAAATATTTTTTTACAACTTATTATAAATACTATTTAATTCTATAGAAAACTTTTCGGTTGGTCGGAATTAAAAATACTTAAAGTGTTTTCAAAATAACACTTCTGTTTGAATTTGTTTTAAAAGATGATAAAAATATTTTTAAGTCATTTAACTCTTCGGGTAAGAACAATGATTTATTAAATAAAAGCATCCATTTGATAATGGTTGTATTGTCTTTAATTTCAATTGATTGCTTATAAGTCAACAAGCCGTTAAAAGCAGTTGTTTCCTGGTTGAAGTCAGGGTTGTAAAGGATGTTTTCGTCACCGGAATTAACAATGGTTTGTGCAACCAAAAAATAAGGAAAATCAATTTCGATGTTATAATCTCTGTCTTCCTCGATTATTAGGTCATTCAAAAAATTGCTAAAAGGACATTTTAATTCTGTCAGATTCAGATTTTTAGTCTGGTGTTGCGAAGATTCTGTTATCGTCTTCCAACCGTCTTCGGTTTGAATTGTATTTTTATTGTCTGTGAAATTTATATGACCGATAATGTGTTGTAATTCAGGTAAATTATCTTTAAAATAGCCGTTGTACTGAAACTTGTTTTTAACAATTGAATTATCATCCTTTAAGGCAATCTGATTTATTATTTGAAATTCTGAAACAGGTGGCTCTACTTTTTGAAAAGCAGTGCCTGGTTGATTGAGCGAAAAAACATATTGGTTGTACATATTTCTGTTTAGAAATTTAATATCATCCGGATCTGACAGGGCAGCATCGATTAGAAATACTTCTCCGCTTTTGAGTTTGATTAAATTCTGTGTAGTCATAATTCTGGATATAGCAGGAAATTCAAGTATGAGTTTTCCGTTTCTTCTGCTGGAATTGAGGACGAGTTCAACATCGATGTTTTTTGATTTCAAGATATTGAAAAGCATTAAGTTCAGATCTGCGGAATTGCCTACATTATTTTCAATCAATGATTTTTTAAAATAGTAAGTAGAATAATAATAATAGTCGTTCCATTTATAATTTTCCTGAACAAATTTCAGGCAATTTCTGATAGTTTCAAGCTCTGTCTGTCCGTTTTTAATTTTACCTGCCAATTCGTTAAACTTTACGCCCTTGGTATTTTCGTCATTATCTTTTTTCAAAATTCTTTTGAAATCATCCCAGTTGTTCGAAGCTAATAAAGTTTCATATTGAAGGTTTGTAGCAAAGAACTGAACCAAAATCTGGTCTGCAAAATCTTTTGGATTATAAATGTTTTTGTAGCTGTTGAAGCTTGGAAGATTGTTCAGTTCCCACTCAGTTCTTCCGGTCGATTTTCCGTATTTAGCCATTAATGAATTACCAAAACGAATCACTTTGAAATTTCCATAAGACTGATTTTTTATTTTCACACCGGATCTCAAAGTTGGAATTCCATTTTGAAATCTCCATGGAGTATTGTACCCGCCGGAAGAAGATTTGTACTTCAGTTCATATTCGATAATTGAACCTGCCTTGACATTCGGAAAAGCTACTTTTAGTGCTTTCTTTCTGCTATCATTTTTATCGGTATTTTCAATGATGATATCTCGGTTGGTTACCTTGCTGATGACCGGTTTCCCATTCTCGAAATTTATTGTCTGTGCTTTGGTTAATTTTAAATCATTGGATGCATTTGAGTAGTAATTTTCATTGATTTCAGCATATTTATAACCGGATTGATTCAGGATTTTTATTCTGAAATATGAGGTGATTTCATAGCCGTAATTTGTAATTGTATAATTACCATCTTCGAAGAGTACAACTGCACCTGCATCGGGTTCAAAACTTACTGAAGTCAGGTTGATTTCGTCTTCTGAAAATTTGCCCCATTTCACATCATTTTGACCAAGAACGAAAGAGAATAAAATAAAAGAAATTGCAATGAGATACGGCTTCATAAATTTAATCTGTAAGATGAAATCAAAAATAGAAATTAAATATTTATCGCCCAAATCAAAAGAAAAATGTGTTTGTTGAAAATGTTTTTCAACTCTGTCATTCCTAAATATCACGGCACTCATTTTCCATGAAATTTGGAATAATTTCCGGAAGTGTTTTCCATCTTTTCACACTTTCATCTTTCAGAACCGGGAGTTTTGAACTGTAACCACCAATTTCATCACTTGAAATGCCAAATACCACTTTTTTAATTCCGGTCTGTCTGATTATGTAGGAGCACATGATACATGGTTCATGGGTAGTGTAGAGCACACAGTCAGACAGGTTGCGATGGCCGAGGTATTGGCAGGCATCCCGAATGGCTTCAATTTCAGAATGAAAACTCAAATCATTTCTTGATTTGACTGATTCAATTCCTTCGCCTATTATTTTTGAATTTCTGACAACAATTGAACCCACCGGACTTTCACCTCTTTCTTTTGAAATTCGTGCCAGCTCAATACATTTTTGAATATAGAAAGCATCGATTTGTTTTGTGGAATCATTCATGTTTTTTTTCTTTTAATTTTACTTCATACAAATCTTTTCTTCTGTCGGTCATTGTTCTGACTGAACCATTGTAATGCAAATCTTTGAGTAACATCAAATCTACATCTGCACTAATAGTCATTTCAGTATTTGG
>CAYFWH010000103.1:7562-8329 GCA_964346785.1 uncultured Weeksellaceae bacterium
GGAGTTGCTTCTGCTTTGATAGCATTTTCCGGAAATGAAAAATCAGATGGTGTAAAAACTGCGGCCTGACCAAACTGAATGTCCATGTTGCTGACGCCGGGCAAATTTCCGACACAGCCTGTAATTGCTACATAGCATTCATTTTCAATCGCTCTGGCCTGAGCACATGCTCTGACACGATTGTAGGCATTTTGAGTATCAGTAAGATAAGGGACAAAAAGAATTTTCATTCCCTGGTCTGCCATTATTCTTGATAATTCAGGGAATTCAACATCATAACAAATCAACAATCCGATTTTACCACAATCCGTATCGATAACTTTGACTTTGTCACCACCTGTGAAGCCATAATATTTCTGCTCGTTAGGTGTAATGTGAACTTTTCTAAAGCGGTCTGTTTTTCCGTTTCTATGTAGTAAAAATGAAGTGTTGTAAATCAATCCATTTTCTATAACAGGCATACTTCCGGCAATAATATTGACATTGTATGAAATTGCATAATCAGATATTTTCTTTCTGATTGGCTCTGTTAGTTCAGCGAGTTTCCGCATAGCCTCATGCTCCGGTAAATCGTTGTACGGAGCGAGTAGAGGAGTGTTGAAGAATTCCGGGAAAACTACAAAATCTGATTTGTAATCTGATAGTGCATCAATAAAAAATTCAACTTGTTCAAAAAAATCATCAAGATTTTTGAATTTCCGCATTTGCCATTGTACCAGACCCAGACGGATAATGCTGTAGTTCATTGCATTTTGTTTTTTGGAATA
>CAYFWH010000104.1:0-8203 GCA_964346785.1 uncultured Weeksellaceae bacterium
GTCAATCTGTTTGAATCGGACAAAATTTCAGTTTACAGTTGTTTTCTTTGTATGAAATTTGAGTAATTGATGTGGTTTGAACGGTTTCAAACCGATTGTTTGACAACATTTTAAGTTGATTATGTAATTCGAAAATTTTTTCAGGTGTATGATTCTTTAGTGAATTGAATGATTTGAAATGAAAATCTTTTTCAGTTTCAGAATAAAGAGGAGTAGAGGAACGGACTATCAATTTTTCATGACTGTGGTCTTCCAAAAATTTTTCTTTTCCGTCCCAAACCAGAATTTTCTTTTCGGCTGATTCTAAACCGAGCATTATCATTGTGAATTCTTCAATTCCTTTCGGATTAAAATTTTCTGAGAAATCATCAATTGAATGATATTTGAGAATTTTAAGTATCATTAATCCTCTGCTCATTTTATAAGGCGGTCTGTGACTGTGTTTTTTATACGCACCGTTCAGAATGCAGCAAACATATTTGTCTGAATAATAAATCCAGGTTCCGCCGGAAACCAAATCAACAGGCCCAGTCCATTGTTGACCTTTGAAGTTTGAGGTTTTTATTTCTTTTGAAAAAGGCCTGAGTCTGCTTTCATCACGGTTGTGAGTTAAAATAAAATCACCATTTCCCTCTGAAAATATGCTGACTATACACAAAATTTAATGTTTTGTACAAACTTAGACATTTCAGTTTTTATTTCAAATAATATGGTTTTTCTCTGTAATTTTTTTTCAATTTATTTTACAACGACATGGTTTGTCTTTTTGTCATTTTAGATTTGAATAGTTTTAAAATAGGCAAAGATGAAAAGATCAGATTTTTTAAAAGTTTTAGGAATGGGTGTAACCGGTCTGGTTATTCCTTCAAACACATTTCTGAACACAAAAGAATTAAAAATTTATGATAATTATGTGAGAGGTTTGACTCATTATAATTTCAGGAAGGTTAGAAAGGAATTGAAGGCAGGTGATGGTTTGCAATTGGAAAGAGAGCCTGATAATCAATACGACAGTTTTGCAATCCGGGTAAATTACGGTCATCTTCGTTTGGGATATATTGCGGCTTATGAAAATATAGTTTTGGCAAATATGTTGAACGCCGGTGTAAATTTGACTGTCAAAGTGAGTAAAGTTACATCACATGGAAATTTATATACAGCACTTGCCATTGAAGTTTATGCTGAATTGATTGTGTCTGCATTAAATCTTTCAAATCTTTCTGAAATGTCCGAAAGAGCAGATGATTTGCCAGATATTTATCGTTTGAATGAAAAGTGGAGTTAATTATTTTTTCAAAACTTCAATCAATTTATCCAACTCATTTTCATCGTTGTAATAATGAAAGCCAACTCGTATGCCACTGCCTCTTTGAGAAGTACTGATCTGATTTTGAGTGAGTCTTTCAAATAATGACTGATCGCCATTAAGGTTAAAAATATTTGAATGTTTTTCTCTTCCCAATACGGCTTTACTCAGTAAATTGAGTTTTGTGAATTCAATTTTCGCTTTTTCTGACAGGTCTTTTATATGGTCATAACATTTGTCTGCACCCTGCTCAATAACAAATTCCAGCGACCGACCGATGGTTCCGTACGAGGCTGAATCAAGATGACCGGGTTCAAAGTGACTTATATAAGGTAAATCGCTTAGATCTGAACTGAAATTTGGTGCAGAATTAAAACCTGCTGTATATGTTTTGATTAACTTTTGTGCTGAATCTTTTACCATCAGAAAACCATTTCCAAACCCGGCAGTCATCCATTTGTAACCACTTCCTGCCATGATATCCAATGCACTGCTTTGAAAACTGAATTTTTCTGTACCGAGATATTGAGTGCTGTCACCAATAATCAGTAATTCGGGATAAGTGTTTTTTAATTTCTTTAAAAAATCAAAATCAATTTTAATTCCGCTCAGCCACTGTACCATACTGAAAAGAAATATCTCAGGGCGATTTTTTTCAATTGATGTTTCAATATTCTTTTCAAGATTTTCATCTATATCCACATAAACAGTGTCAAAATCACGGGTTTCAACAGGCCAGTTGACAGATGGATAATCATCATTGAGTAACAGAATTTTTGATTTCTTATCCAAACCTTCCAAAATCATATTGATACCAAATGAAAAATTCGGCACCATTGCAATTTGTTCTGAATCAGATTCATAGAAATTAGCGAGCAAATCTTTGGTTTGAGAGATTTTCTTTTTGTGTTCCATTCTGAACTGATCCGGTTGATTCAGAAATTCTATTTCCTGTTGTTGTCTCCATTCAAAAACCGGTGTTGGTAAAAGTCCGTTGGCAGGTGTGTTCAGATACACTAAATTAGAAAGTGCCGGAAAATATTGTCTGATTTCTCGCATATTAAATGTTGTTTAATTTTGCAATTTAGTAATTTCAACAGTTGGAAATTGTAATAAATTTTACAGAAATTTATAGTTTCAAAATCAATAAATTAATTCTTTATCATTCAGATAGTTTTAAATTTAATTTTACATTTACAGCTTTAAATAAAACACTATAAATAAATTAAATGAAAACACTTAAAAATTTAACACTAATCTTGATGACAGCAGGATTATTTGTATCTTGTTCTAAATCCGGTTCAAAACCTGAAGATGTAGCAATAGCTTTCCAAACTTCTTTGATGAAAATGGATTTTGACAAAGCCGGCGAATTTGGCACAGATAAAACAAAGGAATTTATGAATGCCATGAAAGGAATGATTGGTATGATGGGCGAGGAAAAAATGAAAGAAGCAAAAGCAGAAGCTGCAAAAACTAAAATTGAAGTAACAAAATGCGAATGCACAGAAATCGATGAGAATACTCAAAAATGCGTAATGACAATAAAAAGTGATTTAGATGGAGAGGATAAAGAGGAGGAAGTAAGTCCTGTTATTCTGAAAAAAGTGGACGGAAAATGGCTTGTTGATATGAGTAAAGAAGATGCAGGTTTGAACACCAAGGAAGATGGTGCAGTCGATCCGGGAGAGAATCCTTTTGAAGATCTTGAAGATTTGGAAGGTATAGAAGATATTAGCGTTGAAGACCTTTTAGAAGCAATCGAAGATAAATAATTATACAGTATAAAAGTTTGTTCACAATATAAAAACCTCTTTTCTTGAAAGAGGTTTTTTTATAATTTTAAAAATGAAGTTTTTTAAATACAGCCTGATTTTATTGGTTATAACAATGGTTTCCTTGTTGTTCATTTATAACAATGATTATCTGAGAAACAAGGCCGGCAGATGGATTGCTAAAAGTTCTGTTATTGATCAGGACAATAGTAAAACTTCAAAAATCAGAGAGCATTCAAAAATTTCAGTAAATGATCTCAAAAAATTCGAAGAAGGCGATATTATTCTTCGTCGCGGATTTGGTAGAATAAGTGATTTGATTGAAAAAGAATTCAAAGAAAAATATGGTGTAACTCACTGCGGTGTGTTGACACTCAGAGATTCTGTCTGGTATGTGATAAATTCGGAATCCAACAACTTACATGAAGGAATGCAAATGACAGGTTTGAGGCAATTTCTGATTGATTCCCATCCGAAAACAATTATGGTGGTCAGGCTCAATCAGGAAAAACACCGTCCGGATTTTATAAAATGGATGAACAACTATCTTGAAAGAAAAGTACAGTTTGATTATAAATTTGATGATACAGATACAACCGAGCTTTATTGTACTGAGGTGATTGATCTGTCGCTTCAAAAAGCACTTGGTGAAAAAATTCTTACCGATAGAGTTAAAATTGGTTTGATTGATGGCCCAAAATTCAGTAATTTTTACAATCCTGAATATTTTGAGATTATTATCAATCAGTTTGAAGAGGTTGATTAAACTGATACCACTTTACTTAATTTCTGAAAATGTTAATATTCTTTTGAATTTTATTACCGGGTATTCTGTTTTAAAGCTTTTTCAAAACCTATCTTTGCATTTTAATTTTAAAAATCTATGAAAATAGCCGTTTTTGTTTCGGGCAACGGTTCCAATCTTCAAAACATCATCGATGCGGTTGAAGACGGAAGATTAGAAAATGTAAATATAGCAATGGTGATGGCCGACCGTGATTGCTACGGTATCGAACGCGCACTCGACCATGATATACCGACTTATTTGCTCGAAGACCGTACAACTTTTTCAGAAGATGCCGATTTCAATCTGAATGGTGAAAATGTGGACTTAATCGTTTTGGCCGGTTTTCTGACGGTTTTGAAACCGGAATTTACTCAAAAATGGAAAAATAAAATCATCAATATCCATCCCTCGCTTTTGCCAAAATACGGTGGCAAAGGAATGTATGGCGAAAAAGTCCATAAAGCTGTACTCGATGCCGGTGATAAAAAATCAGGTGCAACCGTTCATTTTGTGACCGCTGGAGTTGACGAAGGTGAAATCATTCTTCAGAAAGAATTTAAAATTGATGCCGATGATAAAATCGAAGATTTACAAAGAAAAGTGGCAGAAGTTGAAAAGGAATTGATGATAAAAGCAATTGCTGGATTGGCCAATACAAATTAACAGAAACAAAAATCACATAAAACACAAAAATGCAAAAACAAGCACTCATAAGCGTTTCAGACAAATCGAACTTAATAGAATTTTCAAAATTTCTTTCTGAAAAGGGATACAAACTTTTGTCCACAGGTGGAACTTTCAAACATTTAAAAGAAAATGGAGTAGAAGTTACCGAAGTAAAAGACATCACCGGTTTTCCTGAAATTCTGGATGGCAGAGTCAAGACACTTCACCCGAATATTCATGGCGGAATTATGGCTCGTCGTTCGGACGAAAACCATATGCAAACTTTGAAGGAACACAATATTAACCCGATTGATATTGTGGTTGTAAATCTCTATCCATTTTTCGAAAAAATGAATACAGGACTTTCTGAAGCCGAAATGATTGAGTTCATAGACATAGGCGGACCATCGATGTTGAGATCTTCTGCCAAGAATTTCTATGATGTTACAGTCGTGACTGATGTAGATGATTATCAGAAAATTATAAATGAAATTGAAAGTAATGGTTCAACTTCTTTGGAAACCCGTAAACAGTTGGCAGGAAAAGTTTTTAACCTGACTTCGGCTTATGATGCAGCGATTTCATCTTATATTCTGAATCAGGAATTTCCTGAATTTTTGGAATCTTCCTATCAAAAAATGATGGATTTGAGATATGGTGAAAATCCACATCAGCAGGCGGCTTATTATGTAGATAAAACCAGAAATGGTGCGATGAAGGATTTTGACCAGTTACAGGGAAAAGAACTTTCGTTCAACAATATTCGTGATATGGATTTGGCTTACAAAGTCGTTTCTGAATTTGATGAAACCTGTTGTTGTGCGGTCAAACATTCAACGCCTTGTGGTGTTGCAACCGGCGAAAATGTAGATGAAGCCTATCAGAAAGCTTATGAATGTGATCCGGTTTCGATTTTTGGCGGTATTGTGGCGTTTAACAAGGAAGTCAATAAAACCACAGCCGAAGAATTGAATAAATTGTTTTTGGAAATCGTGGTAGCGCCTGCATTTACAGCCGATGCTTTGGAAGTATTCAAAACCAAGAAAAATCTGAGAGTCATCCAAATAAACAATCCGGTTTCAGACAGACTGACTTATGCCAAAGTTGATGGCGGTTTGTTGGTTCAAAATACAGACAATCAATTTTCAAAGGATTTAAAAGTCGTAACCGAAAAACAACCTACCGACCGACAAATGAATGATTTGCTTTTTGCTCAAAAAATTGTGAAGTGGACCAAATCAAATGCAATTGTTGTGGCGACCAACGGTCAGGCTTTTGGAATCGGTGGCGGACAAACCAACCGAATTTGGGCTACTCAACAGGCGGTTGAAAGAGCCAAAGAAAAACACACTGAAAATTTAGTGTTGGCTTCGGATGCATTTTTCCCGTTTAGAGATGTGGTTGATTTTGCAGCCGAAAACGGAATAACTGCGATTATTCAACCCGGTGGTTCGATTCGTGACGAAGAGAGTATCCAGGCTTGTAATGAACACGGTTTGCCGATGGTCTTTACCGGAATGAGACATTTTTTACATTAAAAAAACACTGACTGCGGAATTGAGAAATTCCGCAGTTTTTGAATAAAACTGATTTTATTGATAGGAATTTGTGTTTTGATTGCCAGGAATATATGCTCTTTTTACTACCCACACTACACTCCCGAAAACTTTCGGGATGGAACGGTACCACAAAGCCTACTCACAATTTAATTTTGGTGCTTCGTAATAGCCATATCCAATATTGGTTGTCACCTTCTTAAACTTTCTTAGGTTATTTCTGCAAACATAGTAATCCACACTCTTTTGTCTTTCGTCAATATACATGGCCCCTTCCGGGATAGCAATAAAACCATGAATATTGATTGAATCTATGAGATTATATGTATTAAGTACTTCAACAGCTTCTTTTGTCAATACTTTAGTTGAATCTCTCCAATAAAATAATTTACCGTCCTGTTCAATAAAATTCGTAGGTATATAACCTTTTTCATTGCCAATCGTATCTTCAGGTTCTGGCAGAAACTTGTCTAAAGAAGGTAAAACTCCAATGACAATAATGCCATTTTTTATATCTCTAATAGAAACATGAAACACTTTATTTTTCTTGTAAAGACTACTTTTATGTGTAAAATCTGCAATTACATTATGAATTACAACATTTTCATCTCCGGTTTGTTGTAGGTTTTCTTTCCAAGAAGAGCAGGAGATTGAGAAACAGAGTATAAAAATTATTATTAAATTCTTCATAATTATTAATAGTATCAGCAATATACATTTTTTTATCACCTACACTCTCGAAAACTTTCGGGATGAAACATTACCCCTCATTCTCTTAAAGAAGAATTAAATACATATATATTAATGTTTCCTTCATCATAGTAAATAAGTTGGGAATAACTATGATTATCATGCATATTGGCGTCAATCATTTTTTAAGCTATCAATATTTTATTTTTGATATACTTAATTAGATTTAAATCTAAAACCATTTCTTCATCTATTTTTTCTATTGTCTTATCTTTTATTTTAAATTCATCGACCATGAATCATCGAATCTAAATTCAATTCCTTTTTTTTCTAAAAGTTCATTGGCTTGCTTGTTGGATATAAATTCGGAGCTACCGGACAGATTTGAAGGTTTAAAATATATATATTTATTACCCGTATTTCTTTCAAATCTACTGTTGATAACACTATCGTTACCTAAATAAAATTTATCCATTTCAGCACCTATTTCACTTTTTAAAGTATTTATATATTTTTTTTGATGGCCTATTTTATCCATTTGAGGAGAGTGGAAATTATCTATACCATACTTCCCAACTGTATCTGGTATCCAATCAGGAGGCAGTAAAGGAATGTTATTCTTCTGCCTAAATTCGTTATAATTTAATCCAAAATCATTTATTGAATAATAGGGATTATAAATGAAGTAATCATAGATGAAATAAATCCCTAATAAACTAAATAAGATATAAGATATAATCTTTCTGTGTTTTTCCATTTTATTGTAATTATTCCATATTTTGATTATCAGTAACTTACATTGTTTGTTTTTTTACCATTTACACACCCGGAACACTATCCTCATTCCTTGCTTTTTTCCAGTTAATTTTATATTTTTTTCATAAATCTACGAGATAAAATTAATATCACTATTTATAATAAAACTGAAACTTTCATTGGATAAATTTAAACAATTTTTTAGAGTTTGATAATATTTATTGCCGTTTGGCTTTAGCCAACGGAATAAATTAAAAATCAAAAACCGGCTTTAGCCACATTTAATCTGTTATGCGGCTAAAGCCGATATGAAAGTTTATTTGCTGTCGGCAATAGTGATTTGTTTTTTTTTCAACACATTTGGTAAACAACATCCTTAGCCTCTTTATAAATTTGATTTACTTTTTCTTTTAAAAGTTTCAACTAGTGCTAATAAAATTATAAGTACAGATTGGAAAATCAGCAGTAAATTGAGCCAAAAACACTTCTCAAACCGCTCATCTAAGGCAAATTCGGCATAATTAAAAAGAATATAAAATATAAGAAAAACATCAAATACCTGATGTTTTAATGGGAGAAGTCTATTGAAATATAATATAATTGACAGAATCAAAATGTTGATAACCAGTATCCCTGAAACTAATGGCTTACAAGCCCCACCTGCCAT
>CAYFWH010000105.1:0-8127 GCA_964346785.1 uncultured Weeksellaceae bacterium
TCGATAACATTCCCGTAGATTTTGCAATCAAGACAAAAGAAGATGACATCGTAGTTGCAGTAGATGTAAACGCAAGAGTTGATCTGGATAAGGATACCAAAATCAATAACAACCGAAATCTGAGCCTTTTCAGATTGAGCAATCATGTGATTTCATTGATGACTGAAACCATTGGAAATTTAAAATTAAAAGGAAATCCGGCAGACTTTAACATACAGGTTTCCCGTTTTTCATGTGAATTGTATGAATTTTATAAGGCTTCGGCACAAATTGAATTTGGCAGGAAATGTGCTTCTGACCAACTGGATAATTATCCGTATTGAGTTTTTTAAAAGCTCATTATTTTAAGAATTAATTCTTCAAGTAATTCACTGTAAGATACATTTCCGGTAGTTTCCACACCTTTACTTTTAATATCAGTTTCTCTGAGCATTGAAATAATTCGGGTGACTTTTTTGAGCGGATAATTTTGACCGGCAATTTGATACTCTTTGACAAAAAAAGGATTGATACCCAATTCTCTTGCTAAATTCGCAGTTGATTTATCTTTGAGTGTATGGTAAACAATCAATTTTGAGAACATGTTGTACAACACTGTAATTGTCAAAACCAGAGGATTTCTTTTGGGATCTTCACCAAAATATCTTGCGTTTTTAGTTTTTGCAGTTCGTTGTAAATCCTTCCCAAATCAGCACCCAGAAATTCAATCATCATAAACTTGGACTTGGTATCGATTTGAATACCAATATCATGAGCGAAATTATCGATGTAATTTGGGATATTTGAATCATAAACCTTCGGTGATTCATATAACCAGTCGTTTTTCTTGAGCAATTTAGACAATGACAAACGGCCATCTAACTTTTTTCCTTTATAGTTGAAAACCAAAACAGTTTTAAGTTGTGGATTTTCGGCATAAGAATGTAATTTATCAATCGATCTGGATAGATACTGTGCTTCTTTAACAATAATTACCTGAAATGGAGCAGCCATTGGGAATTGTTTGGCAAGTGCTATAATGTTTTCAATTTCAGTATCATTCGCATAAATTACATGCTGGTCAAATCCTTTTTCATCTTCACTCAGCACTTCATCTTCAATCGTTTTTGAAATGCGGTCAATGAAAAAAGGTTCTTCGCCCTGAAGAAAATATATCGGATGAAGTTTTTTGTTTTTTATATCTTTGATAATGTTATCGTCCTTGCCCATGAATTCAATTGAATTAGCTGTTTTAAATTTTCCCGAAAAATACCAATTTCGACTGAAAAAATCAGAAGAAGTCAATTATATATTTTGCCCTGTTCGAAAAAAATGGTTGCAACTTACTCCGGAAGAGTGGGTGAGACAGCATGTTATACAATTTCTAATCCAACAAAAAGGTTTTTCGAAATCTGCGATTAATTCAGAAGTTGCAGTTGAAATCAACGGAATGAAAAAAAGAGCTGACCTGATTGTTTATCAAAAAGAAAAGGTTTTTTTGATTGTAGAATGCAAAGCTCCTGAAATCACTATTTCCGAAAAAACATTTGACCAAATAGCGAGATATAACCTGGAGTTAAATGCTGACTATCTGATGGTAACCAACGGCCTGAACCATTATTACTGCCAAATGGATTTTGAAAACAGCCGTTATGAATTTTCAAAAGAACTCCCGGATTCAAGTGATTTAAAATAAAAAAAAAGGATTGATACAGCTGAACAATCCTTTTTGAATGTATTTAGTTAAACTCTTATTCAACAACCAGAATACCTGATGCGAGAAATCTGATTTCCTTACCAGGTTCTGTTATTGAAGCAATTTCTTCCTCAGATTTTCCGGCATCTTCAGCATAATGTTGAAGTTCTTCGACCGAAACCTCTTTAATTTCTGCATTTCCGTTCAGAATGATATTTTTACCCTTTAAGTCAGTTGAAACGAAAAATCCGTAATCTTTCATTTTAACAAAGAATTTCTCATCATTTTCGGTTTCAAGTGTTACCCAGCAACCTTTTTTGGGACAGACTTCAGTAACTGTCCCGCGAACGCTTATGTTTTCAATTTTGTTTTGCTTTTCAAGCAATTCACCAAGTTCATCAGGACTTACAGCAGTTTCCAAAGCGTTGTTTGAAACCGATTCTCCATAACTTTGCCCTATACTTACAGGAGTTGTTATGGGTAATTCTTGAATTTGTGAATCCTGTGAATAGACAGTTACAAATGCAAAAAGAGAAAAAGTTAATAGTAGTTTTTTCATTTTGTATTATTTAATAATTACAAAAGTAAATTAAAATATTTAAGTTTGAACTAAATCAATATGTTAAATACACACTTTAAGGGATAGTGTCACGCATCTATATCAATTTTCAATAAGGGGTTCGTACCTTTTTCAAAATTCCAAAGTCAATTTTAAATGTCCACCTAAACCTGTTTGGATAATTCTCATTAAGGTTGAAAGCCTGATGTCGCTTGCGTTATTTTCAATTCGTGAAATATAGGATTTGTTCGTTCCCACTTTTTCTGCAAGTTGCTCTTGTGTCATACCAAGTCTAAGTCTTGCTTCTTCAAGTAAAACTCCTAATTGGAAGGCCTCAAATTCCTGTTCCCACTGCTCTCTCTTTTTCGCTCCTCTTTTACCATATTTTTGGTCAAGGATTTCTTCAAGATTTGTAATGCTATTTTCGTTTTTCGTTTTCATATTCTTTTTTAATTTTTAATGCTTTTTCAATTTCTGTTTTTGGTGTTTTTTGTGTTTTCTTTTGAAAGCCGTTCCCCAGCACAATCAAATTTCCTTTGTCGAAAAAAGCGAAAATTCTGAAAATATTGCTTTCTACTTCTACCCGGACTTCAAAAAGCCCATTTGTTCCGGTTATATGATCAAAATACTTTTTAGGAACTCTCTCAATTTTTTGCAGTAAATTCAATGTCCATTCGATTTTTCGCTGCGTAGTATCTGTTTGGGCTTCATAGAAGTCTAAAAAATACCTTTTATACACAATTACCTGCCTGATTGTTTCCACTTCACAAAGTTAACTATTTAGACAACAATTTGCAAATCATTTTGTAATTTCAATCTATAGCAAATGTCGTGCGTCAGAAGTCTTGGTCAAGAAAAAAATTAATACCTTTATCCTAAGAAAAACAAACACCCGGTTCTTCAAATTATGAATCTACCAAAGAAAAATAAATTTTATGTTTTAGTTTTATTACTCATTACAATTTGTTGTAATGACAGTAAATATTCGAATCCGTACTCAATAAGTGTTCATTATCAATATGTAATTTTTAAGGTGAATGAAAATCAATCATACAATGTATATGTTGAGAATTTTTTTAATATTAAAAACAATATAAATGATACATTGATTATTCCTAAAGAGAATATTGAGAAAAATCTGAGAATGAAATACAGGGATAATGATTTAAAGCCATTCAGTTTCATGTCAAAAAGTGATCTAAAAATAGCACCATTGGATTCAATTGATTTAAATTGTGCTATAGATGTAAAGGATGTTGTGGAAGAAATACCTTCAGTAATAAACAAAAGTGATTTTAAAATATATGACAATTCTTCAAAAAAATATTTACCATATAGTGAAGATTACGAAATAATACGGTCAGATAATTTTGGGGTATTTAAAGAACAATATTTAAAATAAATAGCGTGTACTGTTTCAAATGTGTGGATAATAATAAAATAAAAATGTATGTTGCTAATAATCAATAGGTAAAAAAGCTAAATCGAAACATCAGAAGACGGGCATTGGTTCGTATTCTTTATTTTAAGTTCTTTATTCAATCACCGTATTATCTGCAATAATTGCATTCTTTTTAACAATCACAATTCCTTCAGAAATTGTATGGGTTTCAAAATCGCCATCAGATAAATTTTTATTTCCTCTGATTCTGACATTTTTTCCAATTCTGCAATTTTTGTCAAGTATCGCATTTTCAATATGCGAATTTTCACCAATTCCCAGAAGTGGTTTGCCATAGCTTATAAAATCTTCGAAGTCTTTTTGTTTCGAAAAATAATCAGCACCCATCATATATATGTTTTTGATAACAGCACCGGTGTCTATTCTCGATCTTACACCTATAACCGAAGATTCTATTTTTTTGGCAGAAACAATACTTCCGCCACCAAAAATCACATGCATAATTTCTGTGCCCATAATTTTATTGGGTGGCAGCATCCTCGAATTTGTATAAATCTTATTTGGCCCGTACATATTAAATTGCGGTATATCACGGGTCAAATCCATATTTGCTTCAAAAAATGAACGGATTGTTCCTATGTCTGTCCAGTAACCATCATACTGAAAACTTCCTGTTTTGTATTTGTGAATTGATTTTGGAATTAATTCTTTGCCAAAATCGTTGCCATCTTCTTCATCAAAAATCTTTTTGAGTGTTTCTCTGTTAAAAACATAGATTCCCATCGAAGCCAAATATTCTTTTCCTTCAGCCATGTTTTTTTCGCTTACTTCTGATTTCCAATCGGGTAGGACATCAGGAGCAGGTTTCTCTATAAATGAAGTGATTTGCTGATTGCCGTCGGCTTTCAAAATTCCAAAGCCACTTGCGTCATATTTATTCACCGGAATAGTAGCGATACTGATTTCACTTTCAGTATTGATATGAAAATCAATCAAATCATTGAAATCCATTTGATACAACTGGTCTCCTGATAAAATCAGCAGGTAATCATAATCAAATTTATTCAGATGTTTCTGACTTTTTCTAACCGCATCAGCAGTTCCCTGAAACCAGTTTTTATTGTCAAAGTCCTGATCAGCTGCAAGAATTTCGACAAAACCACGGCTGAAATGGTCAAAATGATAAGCATTTTTGATATGTGAATTCAACGAAGCAGAATTGAACTGAGTCAAAACCAAAATTCGGTTTACTCCGGAATTCAAACAATTTGAAATCGGAATATCAACCAAACGGTATTTTCCGGCAATTGGGACAGCCGGTTTTGAACGCAATTCAGTCAGTGGATACAAGCGGGTTCCCTGGCCGCCGCCCAGAATTACAGCCAATATTTTAGGTTTGTTTTTCATTGTTTTATCTTCTTGTATAAATCTAAGTATTTTTCAGCAGATTTTTCCCACGAAAAATCAATTTTCATGATTTTTCTTTTTAGTGCCCGGGATTCTTTTTGATTTGATTCAAAATTCAATGCTTTATTGATTGCCCAGCATGCACCATTTACATCTGAATCTTCAAACTGAAAACCTCTTCCGTTTTCTTTAGAAATATCCGGAACGGTATCTCTGAGGCCTCCCGTTTTTCGCACAATCGGAATAGTCCCGTAAGTCATTGAATACAATTGATTAAGTCCGCACGGCTCAACTCTAGACGGCATTATCAAATAGTCTGATGCTGCGTAGATTAAATGTGAAAGTGGTTCGTTGTAACCGGTTTCCAATCCGAAGTTCCCCTGATATCTGTGTGCAAGATCTTTGAGTCTGTTTTCGACATTTTTATCACCGCTGCCCAGTACCATGAAATTCACATCTCCGCCATTCTCCATGATACTTCTTTCGACAATGTCAGGTAATAAATCGGCTCCTTTTTCAAAAGCAAAACGACCGATAAAAGAAACCAAAGGCAAAGATTCATTCAAACCATATCTTTGATACAATTCCTTTTTATTGATTCTTTTTTTACTGACAAAGTTAGTCGGACCATAATTTTCAACAAGAAATTTGTCGGTTTTAGGATTCCATACTTCAGTGTCAATTCCATTGACGATTCCAAATCCCTTTTGACTTTCCTGACGATAAAGAGATTCAAGACCTGCACCTTTACCATTCATTAATTCATTCAGATAACCTTCTGATACAGTTGTGAATGCGTGAGTACATTTAACCATTGCTGCAAGTGGGTTGATACAGTCATCCCAGTCAAGCAGACCACTGTTTGACAAATCAAAATCAGGAAAATAGTTAATCATTTCCCATCCCATTTGTCCTTGATACTGACCATTGTGAATAGTTCCTACTGTAGGAATATTTTTAATTTTTTCAAATTCGTAAGTATAGTTTTTCATAAACGGAATCAGCCCGCAGTGATGATCGTGGCAATGTATCAAATCCGGAAGCTCAACATTTTCTCTGATCCAGTAAAGTGCAACTGTCTGAAAGCCTATATATTGCAATGCAGCATCATCGTATCCATATACATTTGGTCTATCAGTAAGTCCGTCAATTTTAATCAGATAGAGTGGAAATCCCAATACATCTTTCTTTTCTTTCAGGACTTTGAACGGAAACTGAAGATTTCTGAGTACTACAATTCCTTCAAAAACATTTTCAAATTTATTTTCATGTACAAAAGGGCTGTCATACCAAGGCATTGCAACAGAAGCATTGCAACCGATTTTATTTTGATATTTGGGCAGAGAACCAACCACATCAGCCAATCCGCCGACTTTGGCTACAGGATAACATTCGGCACTCAGATGTAAAATCTTCATATTATTTATATAATTATTTCAATCATTAAATATATAAAGTATTTTAATTCTTTAATGTTTTTTTCTGACAGTTGTATTTTTTTCTTTTTTATAAATCAATCCTGATAGTGGTGGCAGCGTGACTTTAGCTGAATATTTTTGTCCTTTAAATTTTTGATTTTCGGTTTTAATTGTTTTGATTACACTTCCGCCTCCCCAAAACTCATCACTGTCAGAATTCAGGATACATTTCCATTTTCCGTGTGCAGGAAATCCTATTCTATAATTTTTCTTTTCAGTCGGAGTCAAATTGAGAACGATTAACAAATCGTTTTTTCTGAAATAAGCCTTTCTAAGATAAACAAAAACACTGTTTGCCGCGTCATCAGCTTCAATCCATTCAAATCCCTTCCATTCAAACTGATATTTATACAATGCTTTTTCGGTTCTGTACAATTGATTTAATCGAGAAACAAAATCCATTAATTTACTATGTGCATCATATTCAAGAAGATGCCAGTCAAGCGATTGATCGTAATCCCATTCTTTTGTTTCACCGAATTCATCACCCATAAAAAGAAGTTTTGCACCCGGGTGAGTGAACATATAAAGGTACATTGCTCTGAGATTGGCGTGTTTTTGTTTTTCATCACCCGGTATTTTGAACAGCATCGGACTTTTGCCGTGTACCACTTCATCATGCGAAAATGGCAGTATGAAATTTTCTTCAAACGCATACATAATGCTGAAAGTCAGTTTATGGTGGTTTGATTTTCTAAAGAATGGATCGGTTTTGAAATAATCTAGTGTGTCGTTCATCCAGCCCATCATCCATTTCATTCCAAAGCCGAGTCCTCCTTCTGAGGTGGGATGGCTTACTTTTGGCCATGAAGAGGCTTCTTCAGCTGTCATTTGTATATCCGGAAAATCACGATACAAAACTTCATTTAATTCTTTTAAAAAGGAAATCGCTTCTAAATTTTCATTACCGCCATACTTATTGGGTAACCATTCACCTTCGTTTCTCGAATAATTCAGATAGAGCATTGACGACACAGCATCGACTCTCAAACCGTCTGCATGAAAAATATCGAGCCAATAGTATGCATTTGATATTAAAAACGAACGGACTTCGTTTCTGCCGTAATTAAAAATTGATGATTTCCAGTCAGGATGGTAACCCAAACGGCTGTCAGCATGTTCATACAAATGTGTCCCATCAAATTTATACAAACCGTGATCATCATTCGGAAAATGGGAGGGAACCCAGTCGAGAATTACACCTATATTATTATTGTGCAACATGTCAATCAGATACATCAACTCCTGAGGTGTTCCGTATCTGGAAGTCGGAGCAAAGAAACCGGTAATCTGATAACCCCAGGATCCGTCGAAAGGATGCTCCATTATTGGCATAAGTTCTACATGGCTATAACCCATTTCCTTAACATAAGGCAACAAGACATCAACTAATTCCCTATATGAATAGATATGACCACCTTCTTTTTGCTTCCAAGAAAGTAAATTTACCTCATATATATTCATAGCCTGGTTATATTGATCACCTGTTTTCTTTCTAAACCAAGCATCATCCTGCCACTCAAAGTTCTTCAAATCATAAAATTTTGATGCAGACTTAGGTCTCTCCTCAGCATGAAAGGCATATGGATCGGCCTTATATAGTTCT
>CAYFWH010000106.1:0-6225 GCA_964346785.1 uncultured Weeksellaceae bacterium
ATGGTTTTAGTGGAAAAGTGGTGGTTGTGGCGATGTTGGTTTTGTTACCCTTGTTTTTTGTTTATACGGGATTGCGGACAGAAATCGGCTTGCTGAATGATCCGGTTCTTTGGAAAATCACAGGAATTATCATTTTGGTGGCTGTTACCGGAAAGTTTATCGGAAGTTTTATCGCTGCCAAGTTTGTGGGACAGAGCTGGAAAGACAGTCTGATTGTCGGTGCATTGATGAATACCCGTGGTTTGGTGGAATTGGTCGTTTTGAATATCGGTTATGATTTGGGCGTGCTTTCACCCGAAATTTTTGCGATGTTGGTCATCATGGCATTGACCACAACTTTTATGACCGGCCCGATTCTGAATCTAATCGACTGGATTTTTAAATCGAAAGAAAAAGAAGTACCCGAAGAAATCAGCAGATTGAGCAAATTCAAGATTTTAATTTCGTTTGGAAATCCTGAACGCGGAAAATCGTTGTTGAGGCTGGCCAACAGTTTGGTGAGAAATCACAGCGATAATTCGGAGATTACCGCAATGCACCTTTCCAATGGCGAGCATCATCAGTTCAATACCGAAGCTTATGAAGAACAGAGTTTTGCGCCAATCATTGAAGAATCAGGGAAATTAAATCAAAAAATAACTACATTTTTTAAGGTTTCAGGAAATATTGATTCCGAGATTCCGGAGGTTGCCAACAAAGGCGATTATGATTTGTTGTTAATCGGTATCCGGCAGTCTATTTTTGAGGGAAGTTTACTGGGAAAGATATTGGGATTTACCACTCGTTTCATCAATCCTGAAAAACTACTCAACCAGCTGACCGGAAAAGAAAGTTTGTTTGAAGATTCACCTTTTGATGAAAGAACCCGAAACATTATCAACAAAAGTAAGATGCCGGTCGGGGTTTTGATTGACAAGGGTTTCACCACCGCAGACACTATTTTTGTTCCGGTTTTTTCTGACAAAGATGCCGAACTGGTTCCGTTTGCACAGAAATTCATCAACAATTCAGGCTCCCAAATTACAATTTTGGATGTGGGTGACAAGATTAAGAATAATTCTGAGTTGAAAGAAAAAATCAGGTCGATTGAGCAAAATGCACCCAATCACATCAGCGTATTAAACGACAGAAAAATAGACAAAGAATTTCTGAAAAATCAAAATATGATGTTGATCAGTTCCGAGAATTGGAAAAAATTAGTAAATTCAAAAAGTTTATGGCTTTCGGCAATTCCATCGACTTTAATTATGAAAAATTAATACTTTTAAAGGAAAATTTTGGTCAAATCACATCAGAACTAAAAATAAAAACATAATTTTTTCTTAGATTTGCGCGTGAAAAAAATCAAAAAGTTTTATCAGTGGACAACATCCATTCCCTTGTTAGCCTTTGGGTTATACTATTCCGGGTTATTGGATGATAACATATTTTACCAGTCGATTGCAGGTGTTTTATTGATTTTTTGTGTAATGTCTGCCGTCCATCATTCTGAAATTGTGGCGCATCGGGTGGGTGAGCCCTTTGGTACGATTATTCTTGCAGTTTCAATCACCATCATTGAAGTAGCCATCATTATTTCGCTGATGACAACGGGCGGAGAGGAATACGCATCCTTTGCCCGGGACACGGTTTATGCTGCCGTAATGTTGATTCTCAACGGTATAATCGGATTGTCTCTGTTTTTGGGCAGCCGGAAATTTCATACCCAGACTTTTTCATCTCATTCTGTGAAAATTGCGCTGGTGGCTTTGGTTTCCATCGTTGCATTCACCATGATTCTGCCAACTTTTACCAACAGTCATGCTGGCCCGTTTTACACAAAATCACAGCTGGTATTTGAGATTTTTGCCTGTCTGGCGATTTATACTGCATTTATTTCCGCACAAACTATCCGTCACCGCGAATATTTTATGCCCGATAACTCGGAGGAATCCGACCATGGGCCGGCCGTAAATCCTGTTTCGAACTGGGCAATGACCATCAGTGTCGTATTTTTGTTAATCAGTTTGGTTATCGTCGTCTTGCTCGCCAAATTGCTATCTCACCCGATTGAAGATTTATTGGTGAATTATGGTTTGCCAAAAAGCTTGGTCGGAATCATCATTGCCACGGTCATACTTTTACCTGAAGGGATTGCCGCCGTTACTGCAGCGCGTAGAAACAGACTTCAAACCAGTTTGAATTTAGCCTTAGGCTCGGCATTGGCAAGTATCGGACTGACCATTCCGGCGGTTTCGATTGCGAGTTACATTTATGGATTTCCGTTGGTTTTGGGTCTTGAGATCCTGCCGATAATATTATTGGTAATTTCGATTTTTACGGTAATGCTTTCGTTGATTGGCGGAAGAAGTAATTTTGTTTATGGCGTGGTTTTACTTGTAAATCTCGTCGCTTATGTGTTTTTAACCATTAACCCTTAAAAATTCCATAATTCGATGGAAGTAATTTTTGAAACTTTTCAGCACCTGACAGACCCGGATTGGATCATGAAAAACGGAGGTTTGTATTTGGTACTTGCCATATTATTTGTAGAAACCGGAATAATTTTCGGCTTTTTTCTGCCCGGTGACCCGCTGCTTTTTGTATCGGGAATGGTGATTGCATCTGCCACCGAAGCACATTATCCATTTTCGTCCACCCTGTTGAATCTCCCATTTTGGATGATACTTTTTGCGACTTCCACCATACTCGGAAATTTCTTTGGGTATTGGTTTGGAAATAAATTTTCATATTTGATCAATGGCGACAAAGACAACTGGCTTTTTAAGCGAAAACACATCAGTGCAGCACACGATTTTTATGAAAAAAGAGGCGGTTTTGCCATCGCCATTGCACGATTTCTGCCTATTGTCCGAACTTTTGCACCGATTATTGCCGGAGCAGTCCGAATGGATTTCAAAAAATTTGTATTCTACAATGTACTCGGAGCTGTAGTTTGGGTGGGTACCCTTACTTCTTTGGGTTATATTCTCGGCAACAATACCTGGGTGAGAAACAACCTGGAATTCATTATTCTGGCCATTATTTTTATTGTAACAGCTCCTGTGATTGTCAAACTTTTTTCAAAAAAGAAATCAGTGGATTGATTGAATTCTTATGAATTTGAAAAATCATAATTGATATGCAATTAAAAATTAATTCAAAAAATTAAAACAAAATCAGATGAAAACCTTTTTGATTTTAAGCACCTTTCTTATTGGATACCTGAGTTTTGGACAAACCGATTCCAGCCGTTATTCAAACCCGAATTACGATGAAAATCTGGCTGAAAAGCTGGGTGCAGACGATTACGGAATGAAGTCGTATTTTTTGGTTGTTTTAACCACCGGAAGCAATACCACAACCGATCAGAAGTTAATCAGCGAAAGTTTCAGAGGCCATCTCGACAATATCAATCGTCTGGTAAAAGAAGGGAAATTGATAATCGCCGGTCCACTCGGAGAGAATAAAAACAATTACCGCGGAATTTTTATTTTTAATTCGATTGAATCTGAAAAAGAACTTGAAGAACTGCTTCAGTCAGACCCGGCCATCAAAGCCGGCTTGCTCGGTTATGAAATTTACAATTGGTACGGTTCGGCGGCGCTGCCCGAATATCTGCCGGCAGCCGATAAAATTTGGAAACAAAAACCATAAATGATGAAAGATTATTCCCGAATTTATAAGATGTCTTTTGCCGGCGTTTACCCGCATTATGTCGCCAAGGCCGAAAAGAAAGGTAGAACAAAAGCAGAAGTGGATGAAATTATTTTTTGGTTGACAGGGTACAATGAAAGCGATTTGGAAAAAATCATTGCCGAAAAAACAGATTTTGACAATTTCTTTGAAGCTGCACCCCAAATCAATCCAAATGTTTCCAAAATTACCGGTGTCGTTTGTGGCGTTCGGGTAGAGGAAATAGAAGAAGAAAGAATGCGCCAGATCCGGTATCTCGACAAGCTGATCGATGAATTGGCGAAAGGCAAAACCATGGACAAGATATTGAGAAAATAAACATAGCGGAATACAAAACGACTGACACCGATGCAGTTGTCAAAGAATTAATTCGCTCATTTGCAGATTTGGAAAAGCCTTAGCTGTCTTCAAAAATACGGAGTAAGAAAAATTTCATAAGACGATTCGGAAACTGAATAAAAAGTTAAATCTTTCGGCTGAATTACTGATTGGCGAATACTGATTAAATCTTCCCCACCACCGGCAAAATCTCATTTTTTTCCAATGCGTATTTCCGAATTTCTTCGTCAGAAAGTTTCAAAGAGAGATTGACTTTTTCAACCTTAAAACCAATTGATTCTAAAGTCGAATAATAATCGGTCCCGTAAACCCGTACATGGTCGTACTGACCAAATTTTTCGATTCTTTCCTTTTTGTCGGTAATCGTCGGGTCTTCAAAAGTTTTTTCTAACTGGTAACGAACCGGCACCTGAAAAATTCCCCAACCGCCTGCCTTCATCACTCTGTACAATTCACTCAAAGCCTTTTTGTCGTCTTCTACATGTTCCAAAACATGGTTGCAGAAAATTACATCAAAAGAATTATCTTCAAACGGAAGGTTTTGAATATCGGCCTTTACATCAGCAATCGGAGAATTGAGGTCACAGGTCGTATAATCCAGATTTTTCATTTTCCTGAATCTTTTGTAAAAAGACTGCTCGGGTGCAAAATGAAGCACTTTCAGTTTTTCTGTAAAAAAATCGGTCTCATTCTGAAGATAAAGCCACATCAAACGGTGTCTTTCCAAAGACAAAGTTCCCGGAGACAACACATTCTGTCTTTGTTTCTCATAGCCGTAAGGCAGAAATTTCCGGTAGGATCTTCCGTCAATCGGGTCTGTGAAATGATTACCTTTATATATATATACCAAAACCGGTCGGGCGATTAAGCTCATTCTGATCAGCCATCCGCGTGGAAAAATATTGATGATTTTTTTAAAAAGAGATGCCAAGCTTTTCTAAAATTATTGGAATATAAATAATTGCACTCACAATAACCGTCAGCGTAGATGCACAAAAAGTAGCCGCAGCCGCCAGGTCTTTTACCCTTTTAATGACTTCTTCTCTTTCCCGGGTCACCCTGTCAGCCAATGCTTCGACCGCCGTATTCATATATTCAGAAATCCCGATTGAAAAAGTAGCACAAAGAATCAGCAGAAATTCGAGTTTTGAAACACCAAGCAGCAACGCCACCACAAGATTTGCTATGAGAACCCCGACCCAAATCTGGATATTTCTTTCGGTTCTCAATCCAAAAAAAATTCCTTCAACCGCAAATTTTGATGATTTCAGAAAACGACCAATCATTTTTTATAAAGAAATGGTTCTTCCTCGTCTGACACTATTCCGAGTGCTTCGTAAACATATTTGTAAGTCGAAAGCAATCTTGGTTTTCCGTCTATTATCGCTGCATCGTGTTCAAAATGAGCCGAAGGCATATTGTCTCTTGTGGTAACCGTCCAGCCGTCATTGTGAAAACGGACTTTGTCGGTACCCATATTGATCATCGGTTCAATCGCGAGTGCAATTCCTTCCTTCAAAACTTTTCCGGTTCCTCTTCTGCCGTAGTTCGGCACCTGTGGATCTTCGTGCATTTCTCTTCCCAAACCATGTCCGACGAGTTCTTTGACTACGCCATAACCCTCATTTTCACAATAAGTTTGGATGGCATGACCGATGTCTCCTACTCTGTTTCCGGGCAGCATTTGCGAAATCCCGATGTACAGCGATTCTTTTGTGATTTTGAGTAATTTCTTGATTTCATCGCTCACCTCGCCCACTTCGAATGTATAGGCATGGTCGCCGACAAAACCATTCATCAACACACCACAATCGACTGAGATAATATCGCCTTCTTTCAGTGGTTCATTGTTTGGAATGCCGTGAACAACCTGATCGTTGGGTGACATACAAAGCGAATTCGGAAATCCGCCGTAACCCAGAAATGCAGGTTCACCGCCATGATCTTTGATAAAATCGTGTGCGAGTTTGTCAATTTTCAGCGTTGTGGCACCGGGTTTAATTTCTTTGGCCACCATCCCGAGTGTTTTCGATACCAACTGTGCACTGTGGTACATCAGTTCGAGTTCTTCTTTTGTTTTTAAATGTATCATAAGCCAAAAAAGCCTCTTTTTTTCTTTCTCTCTTTTCGTTTACCGTGCTCTCCGATTGAGAACTCTATTCTTTTATTGATAATTTCTCTTTCTTTTCCCCTGACGCGACGTCCACCGAG
>CAYFWH010000106.1:6235-7279 GCA_964346785.1 uncultured Weeksellaceae bacterium
AAATTGCTCTTCTTTGAAACTGGAATTAACTGCGTAAAATTCAATTCCGTTTTTTTGACAAAACTCAACAGCTTCTTCAAGAGTTTTTCCGGATCTGTAAGTCCACAATACCAAACGGTGTCCCTGTGTCTGAAGCTGCTTCAATGATTCAAATGCAAACAGCATTGGTTTTCCAACTTTTGGATAAGCATCCTCAACTATAGTTCCATCAAAATCAACAGCAATAATGTAACTCTTCATCTGATTTATTTATAAGGAATTGCAAAAATACTAAATTAATCCCGGAGCAGGATATTTCCGGTCATTTCTTTAGGGATTTCTACATCCATCAGTTTCAAAAGTGTAGGTGCAATATCACCAAGTTTGCCTTCTGCAATTTCAAATTCTCTTTGATTTTGTATTAAAATTACCGGAACCGGGCTTGTACTATGCTGCGTATTAGGCGATCCGTCAGGGTTTACCATGACATCTGAATTCCCATGATCTGCAAGAATTATAATCGAATAACCACCTTCAAGTGCTGCGTTCACAACTTTTTCAGCACAGCTATCAACAACTTCAGCTGCTTTCATTGCTGCTTCAAAAACACCTGTATGCCCTACCATATCCGTATTTGCAAAATTCAGACACACAAAATCAGCAGTTCCGTTTTTGAGTTCGGGAACAATTTTTTCAGTAATGTCATAAGCCGACATTTCAGGTTTTAAATCATAGGTAGGAACATCTTTGGGCGACGGACATAATATTCTTCTTTCACCTCTGAATTCTTTTTCACGACCGCCCGAAAAGAAAAATGTTACATGCGGATATTTTTCGGTCTCAGCTATTCTGATTTGAGTTTTGCCGTTTTTCTCAAGCACTTCACCAATTGTGTTTGGTATTTCACTTTCATCATAAATCACTTCAACACCTTTGAAAGTTTTATCGTAATTGGTCATGGTGATATACCTGAGTGATAATTTTTTCATTTCAAATTCAGGAAAATCCTGCTGAGTGAGTACCTGAGTTATTTCTCTCCCCCTGTCGGTTCTGAAGTTAAAATTA
>CAYFWH010000106.1:7289-8093 GCA_964346785.1 uncultured Weeksellaceae bacterium
TCACCCTCTTCAATCAACCCATTTTCATCAACGATTATTGGTTTTATAAATTCATCTGTAACTCCTTCATCGTAAGATTCCTTAACGGATTGAACTGCATTTTCAGATTTTTTTCCTTTTCCTTTTACCAATAAGTCATAAGCAAGCTTGACTCTTTCCCAGCGTTTGTCCCTATCCATTGCGTAATAACGACCTATTACCGAAGCGAGTTCCCCTGTCGTTTCACTCATGTGTTTCTCCAGTTCATCAATAAAATTTACGGCACTGTGCGGATGACAATCTCTCGCATCGGGAAATGCATGTACGAAAACATTTTCATTTAAACCATAGGAAGCAGCAGCATCCAGCAAACCTAATAAATGATTGATATGAGAATGCACACCGCCATTTGAAACCAAACCGATAAAATGTACTTTTTTCTTGCTTTCCTTTGCATATTGAAATTGGCTGTTCAGAATTCTTTCATTCAAAAACGACTTGTCCTGAACTGCCATATTGATTCTTACCAAATTTTGATAAACCACTCTTCCGGCACCTAGATTCATATGTCCTACTTCTGAATTTCCCATCTGACCTTCGGGTAAACCAACATCCAGACCATAGGTCACCAATGTTGCATTTGGGTATTTTTGAAAACAGCTGTCCATAAAAGGAGTATTCGTTTTTTCAATAGCCGACACCGTCGGATTGTGGTTAATTCCCCAGCCATCCAAAATCATCAGCATTGCTTTTTTACTCATAAGTTGTGTGATATGTTATAATTAATTGTCTATGTCATTGATGACTTTAAACATAATCAATCTA
>CAYFWH010000107.1:0-914 GCA_964346785.1 uncultured Weeksellaceae bacterium
CTTTAAAAGAAAAACTCGATCCGTATTTGCAACCATTGTATGATGCACTCAGAGATATGATTCCATTTGAGAAACTCAATGCGAGTTATGAAAGGAGAATTATTGAAGTGGCACCATTGGCTTTTATGAGAGGAAGAACTCTTGATGATGCATTCGTTATTTTGGATGAAGCTCAGAATACAACCCATGCCCAAATGAAAATGTTTTTGACGAGAATGGGTAAAAATGCTAAATTCATCATAACCGGTGATCCCGAACAAGTGGATTTGCCGGCTAAACAAAAGTCAGGACTGAAAGAAGCAATGCAAATTCTCAGTGGAGTGGATGGAATAGGCATGGTTTATTTGACCGAGAAAGATGTGGTCAGACATAAACTTGTAACCAAAATTCTGAAAGATTATAAAAACAGAGAAACTGAAAAAAAATGAATCAGGATAAATTTATAGAAGGAGATTTTTATTTTACAGAAGAGGGCTACCGTGTTTTCACCGAGCAATTTCTTCTGAGAAGGGGATACTGTTGCAGGAGTGGTTGCAGACATTGTCCCTATGGTTATGATAAAAAAACAGACACATTCAAATCAAAAGATAAATTAGAAAAAAATTGAAAAAAATTGTATTGCTCACAGCCACTGTTTATGGTATGACAGCGGTTATTTTAGGTGCTTTTGGTGCACATTTGTTTAAACAATATCTGGATGCAACAAAGCTTGCAAGTTTTGAGACAGGAGTAAAATATCAGATGTACAATGCCATTGTTTTACTCGTTTTGGGTTTATATCTGAAATTTGAAACATCGACCGAAAGAAATTCAGCAATTTGTCTGATAACCGGTACATTTCTTTTTTCTGTAAGTATTTACCTGCTTTCTTTTGCTGACTTTTGGGGTGTCAATCTGAAATGGATGGGTCCTAT
>CAYFWH010000107.1:924-8070 GCA_964346785.1 uncultured Weeksellaceae bacterium
CTATAACACCACTGGGAGGATTATTTATGATTATCGGATGGTTTCTATTGTTCTTGTATTTCTTGAGAAATAAAAATATTCATAAAATCAGAATTTGATTTTTTTAAATCAATCCGCACTTCCTTCTTCTGAATTATCAGTTTTCGAATTGTTTTTTCCGAGTCGAAGAGAATTATCCGGATTTTTACCGCCGGGTATGCCCATCGGATAATCTGAGAAATAGCTAATCAGACTCATCGCATCATAAATCAAACGACTGCGTCTGTTTCCGATTGAAATAATACTTACCTCATTTTTGACATCATGAATTAATACTGAATTGTTGCCATGCCATTTTCCGGTATGGTACAGCATTTTATCGCCGTTGTCCCATTCCATCATTCTGAAACCAAGACCATAATTTTTTACTCCCTTTTTTTCATAACTATAACCTTTCCAGGCAAGTTCTTTCATTTTATCGGACAGGATTTTGTCAGAATAGAGTGCAAGGTCAAGTTTTAGCAAATCTCCGGGAGTTGAATAAATATTTTTATCACCATAAGTTTTGTCAAGATGGTCATAAGCCCAGAATGAACCTCTGAAATTATAAGATTTTGAAACTCTATCTGCGTCTTTGTCAAAATCCATTACAAAAGTATGGTCCATGCCAATCGGATCGAAAATCATTTTTTTCATTGCTTCCGGATAGGTCATGCCACTCAATTTTTCAATGATTAAGGCAAGTAAAACAAAATTGGTGTTATTGTATGAGAAATTTTTTCCTGCTGTACCATTCACTGCCGGTTTTTTTGTAACCAGCATATCGAGTACATCCTGATTGCTCATCATCTGACTATTGTCCCAGTATGCTTTGTCATCCGACAGATAAAGATAATTTGGCAGTGCACTTCTGTGGTTCAGCAAATTTTCTATACTGACATCACTGTATGGGAAATTTTCGAGATACAAACTCACTTTGTCATTCAGATTTATTTTCCCTTCATCTGCATATTTCAAAATAACGAGTGCAGTCATGATTTTACTGATCGATGCAATATGCAATGAAGATTCGGCAGTCATCGGTATTTGGTTTTCAATGTCTTCAAAACCATTGTATGCTTCATAAATAATTTGTCCGTGTTGGGCAACAATCAAACCACCGCTAACATTTGCAGGCAGCCAGACAGTTTTGAAATAATTATCTATTAATTGAAACTTTTTTTCTTTGTCGTCGGGATTTAATTTTTTGAAGTTATATGCTTTTGACCAATCCTCAACAATCGGATATGAAACCTTAGAAGTTGAACTTTCGTCAGAATTCTGATTGCTTTTTTTACAACTAATTGAATTCAATGTGAGAAATAAACACAAAAACCAAACACTTAACCTCATTTACAAACCAAATTTTTGGCTAAAATTAAAAAATAAAACAATTTACAAGACATTAATCGGTGATATGTTTTAGTTTAATCTTGAAGTCCGTTCACCAAGAATAATTCCGGCAGCCATAGCAACATTCAGACTTTCAGTTTGTTGTTTGCTCCCGCGTCTTGGAATTGTGATTTTCTTACTGATGTATTGAAACAGTTTTTCTGAGATTCCGTTTGCTTCATTTCCGAGTAACAGAACTGCATTTTCTGGAAACTCGGTTTGATAGATACTTTCGGCATCCATAAAAGTTCCGAGTACGGTGTGTGGATAATTACTAAGAAACTCACTCAAATCAGTATAGTTAAGCTGAACTCTCAGAAAAGAAGCCATACTGGATTGCAATACCTTATAATTGTATAAATCAACAGTTTCGTTAGAGCAAACTATCTGACTGATGCCAAACCAATCTGCCAGTCTGATGATGGTGCCGAGATTTCCGGGGTCTCTCACATCATCCAGTGCAAGAATAAAACCGTCGGTAATAATTTTTTTTTGATTTGGAATTTCACAAAGTGCAACCGAAGTATTGGGGCTGACAAGCTGACTGATTTTTTTGAGTTCCCGCTCAGTTATAATTTCGGTTTTCTCACTAAATTTTTCAAAAATATCATCAGTAGAATAGATTTTGTGGACAAAAATATTAGAATTCAGTACCTCTTCGATAATTTTAGGGCCTTCAACAATAAACTTATTGTATTTTTGCCTAGATTTTTTTTTGACAAGCGAATTAATTAGCTTGGCGTCATTATTGGTTAACATTACACAATGAGATTTCAGAAGACAAAGATAGTATTATCCATTCTAATAATATTCATAGTTGCGGCGTGCAGTTCTGTAAAAAAGATTCCGCCTGGAGAATACCTTCTGACCAAAAACAAATTTGAATTCAAAGAGAAAAACGAAGTTTTTAAATCAGAATTACCAAATTATGTCAAACAAAAACCAAATTCGAGTTTTCTTGGTTTTCTCCCGTTGAAGTTATTGCTGTATAATTCTGTAAATCCTAAATTTGATACTACATTTATTGAATATTCAGATTTAAGTAAAAGAAGAAAAAGTCAAAATTCTCTTGACAGTTTATTGATTAAAAACTGATTGAGCGAATACAAAGGCAGGAGTTTATGGTTGAAGAGATTTATTTTTAACCAGGGTGAACCACCAGTTTTAGTCGACTCAAGCCAATCTGATTTTTCGACTGAAAATCTCGAAAACTACTTTTTTGACCGTGGTTATTTTGATGCCAAAGTTAATTCAACACAGAAAACAGATTCTGCCGGAAAAAAGGCTGAGGTGAAGTATCGGAGTGATCCGGGAGAAATGGCTGTGATGAATTCATACAATTACAATATCAAAGATTCTGTTCTCAGAAAAGAATATGAAAGAATGCTGAACTGGGAACCAAAGCTAAAAACCGGTCAGCGGTATGATATGAATAATTTTGTTGCTGAAAGGGACAGAATCGTAAATTATCTTCAAAACAGAGGCTATTTCAGATTTAACGATGACGGTATGGCCATTGAATTTACAGCAGATACAACGAATTCAGATAAATTTCTGGATGTGACACTGTTAATTCCGGTTGAGAAGGATTCTGCATTTGTCAAACAGAAATTCGCTAAATACAGATACGGAGAAATTCATATTTACCCTGATTCAGACGGACCTAAGGAGGGGCAGCCAACACCTGAATATCTGGATACAATTTACGACGGCTATCATTTGCACTATCTGGATCCGAAGATGAAGTTCAGACCCAAGTTTTTTACAGATGCAATTGTTTTTGAAACCGGAGCATTGTACAGAAAAGATTCAGAAGTACAAACTCGGAGAAATATTTCAAAAAGAGAAGGTATCACGCTGACTAAATTTAATGAAAGCAGAGTGTCTGAACCTGAATTTCTGATTCAGGGAGACAGTGTGCTTTACACCAGAATTAGTTTCAGACCAAAAAAGAAATACGATTTGTTTTATGGTGCTGAACTTTCCTGGTCTGAGTTTATGAACTTTGGTGTATCTCCTCATGTGTCTATGGTTACACGAAATCTCTTCAAAGGAGGTGAGAATTTGGAAACTACAGTGAGAGGAACACTTGGAAATGTGAACAAGAGATTTTCTGATGCAAGCGGTTTTTTCAATGCATTTGAAATGTCTTTTCAATCGAAACTGACTTTCCCATATTTGTTATTTCCGTTAAGGACTGACAAGGTTTTTCCCAAACAATTTTATAAACAAACCGATTTTAGACTTGGTGCATCTGTTCAACGAAATATCGGTCTGGGTAGGGTAACCTATTCAACCGGTTTGGATTACAATCTTTCTTTGCGGGATACTCATTCTCATTTATTTAGTATATTGAATACTGAATTTGTCAATAATTTACAAAAAGATAATTATTTCACAGTCTTTGACGGCGACAACAGAATTAAAAATGATTTCTTTGACCATTACTATTTTATGCATAATCCTTCGGCTGCCATACAGCACTTTAACGGACAGTTGGATGATGATGATGTAATTGAAATGGCGCTCAACGATGTATCTTTTTTAAACAGTTTAGACACTGAAGGTTTGAGGTCATTATCCGTTTTTGAAAATATGAATTTCAGAAAACAAACCATTACCCAAAATGTACTGATTCTTTCACTTATTTACCAATATACACTCAATCAGAGTGATAGGAGCTGGTTAAAAAACCCGTGGTTTTTCAGGGGTAGGATAGAGCTTGCCGGAAATATGCTGAACATACTCGACCGTAGTTTTGGATTTATTAAAACGACTGACAATACTGGCAAAGAAATGGGAAATGTGTTTAATGTGCCTTATTCACAGTTTGTAAAAGTAGATATAGATTTGCGAAAATATTTTGGGCTTGGACCTAAATCAACGATAGCAACCCGATTGTTTGCTGGTTTGATACAGCCATACGGAAATACGAATTTTATTCCTTTTGTAAGAAGCTATACCGCCGGAGGAGCAAATGATGTCAGAGCATGGGAGCCGGCAACACTTGGTCCGGCTGATTTGCCAAGATACGAAGGTGGTGACGATGTATTTGCAATTGATCAGTTCAAATTGTTGATCAGTGCAGAATACCGTTTTAATGTTTCTGGCAGAATCAACAGTGCGCTTTTTGTAGATGCCGGAAATATATGGGGAATAGATAAAAAAGATAAACTGACTTTATTTGAATTCAAAGATTTTTATAAAGAATTCGGAATTGGCGGTGGGCTGGGCTTAAGATTTGACTTCACTTATTTTTTACTGAGATTGGATTTTGCTTACAAACTTCATGACCCAAGCTACCCGATTGGTGACAGGTGGAGATTTAAAGAATTAAATTTATTGAAACCAAGACTGGCGTTTGGTATTAATTATCCTTTTTAGGTAGCAGGTATCAGGATACAGGTATCAGGAATGAGCTCTCATGATTTTGGTTTACACATAGTTTACAAATTCAATTTTTTAATACACAACTTGTTCCACATCAGTGGATTCACATCAAATTATCAATTATACATTTTTCTGATAATCAATAAAATAAATTAAGTTGTTAATTACAATTAATGATTTGATGAATTATGCAGGATAAGTTTTTTATATTTGTACGAATAAACAGGCATTAAAATTAAAAATATGAGTAGAAAATTCCCTGCCGGAGTTGCTTCCGGTACACTTGTTCAGGAAATTATTCAGGATGCAAAAGAAAATCATTATGCTTTGCCTGCCTGTAATGTGATTGGTTCGGATTCTGTAAATGCGGCGATGGAAGCAGCTGTTGAAGTTAACTCACCGATTATCATTCAATTTTCAAACGGAGGTGCTGCTTTCAATGCCGGAAAAAGTTTGAAAGGAGAAAATCAATTTCCGGCAATCAAAGGAGCTGTTGCCGGAGCACTACATATTCACGAGTTAGCAGAGGCTTACGGAGCAACTGTGATTCTTCATACAGACCATTGTGCAAAAAAACTTTTACCGTGGATGGACGGTATGATGGATGCTAATGAAGCATATTACAAGAAAAACGGAAAAGCTCTTTTTAGTTCCCACATGCTGGATTTATCAGAAGAATCGCTTGAAGAGAATATGGAAATATCAAAGAAATATCTCGACCGTATGAGTAAAATTGGTATTACACTTGAGATTGAAATTGGTATAACCGGCGGTGAAGAAGATGGTGTGGATAATACCAATGTTGACAATAGTTTGTTATACACTCAGCCACACGAAGTTGCTTATGTCTATGAGCAATTAAAAAGTGTAAGCGATAATTTTTGGGTGGCAGCAGCTTTTGGAAATGTACATGGTGTTTACAAACCTGGAAATGTGGTTTTGACTCCCAAAATTCTCGATAATTCTCAGAAATATGTAGAGCAGAAATTCAATACAGGAAAAAATCCTGTTAATTTTGTATTCCACGGTGGTTCGGGTTCTTCAATTGAAGAAATCAGAGAAGCCATCGGATATGGTGTGATAAAAATGAATTTAGATACCGATTTGCAATTTGCATTTATGGAAGGTGTCCGTAAATATTTTGATGAAAATAAAGATTATCTTCAAACACAGATTGGAAATCCTGAAGGAGATCATTCACCAAATAAGAAATATTATGACCCGAGAGTCTGGCTGAGAGAAGGTGAAATATCCTTTAAAAACAGATTGATACAATCATTTGAAGATTTGAATAATGTTGGAAGACTTGGATAATATCTCTGAAAGTAATAAAGAAGAAGACAGTAGTATGGCTTGGTTTAGAAGAACAAAGAAAAATATCACTACCGAACATAAAAAAGATGTTCCAAAAGGCTTGTGGTACAAATCGCCCAGTGGCAAAATTATAGAAACAGACGAGTTAAAAGCAAATTTGTATGTCAGCCCCGAAGATGGCTTCCATGTACAAATTGGCAGTCAGGAGTATTTTGAAATTCTTTTTGACGATTCAAAATTTAAGGAACTTGACTCAAAAGTTGTAAGTAAGGATCCGCTGAGCTGGGAAGATACAAAGAAGTACAAGGATCGTGTGAAAGAAGTGAAAAAGAAAACCGGACTGAATGAGGCGCTTCGTTCTGCGACCGGAAAGATGAATGGCAGAGATGTGGTTATCAGTGCAATGGATTTTAAATTTATCGGTGGCTCACTTGGTTCAGCGATGGGTGAAAGATTGGTTAGAGCAATCGATTATGCGGTTAAAAACAAACAAGGCTTTATATTGATTTCTCAATCAGGCGGTGCCAGAATGATGGAAGCTGCCATTTCACTGATGCAAATGGCAAAGGTTGAAGCAAAGTTGGTGGAATTATCAGAAGCAAGAATACCTTATATCTCAGTATTGACCAATCCGACTTATGGCGGTGTAACTGCATCGTTTGCTTCGGTAGGTGATTTGGTCATTGCAGAGCCGGGCGCATTGATTGGCTTTGCAGGACCGAGAGTGATTAAGGAAACGATAGGGAGAGACCTGCCCGAAGGTTTTCAGACTTCAGAGTTTCTTTTGGAAAAAGGATTTGTTGACATGATTGTTCACAGAAAAATGCTGAAAAATCAACTGTATGAGGCAATTGGGATGATGATGCCAGAACAGTCAACTAAAACCAAAGAAAAATCAGCTGCAAAAAGTTAAAAAAATATTTGCATAATAATACGGAATGGCTATATTTGCCATCCAATTGCGAGAATAGCTCAGCTGGTAGAGCACGACCTTGCCAAGGTCGGGGTCGCGGGTTCGAGTCCCGTTTCTCG
>CAYFWH010000108.1:0-8031 GCA_964346785.1 uncultured Weeksellaceae bacterium
GTAATGGAGGAGAACAAACAGCCAATTCTGGGTCATACCGATGTTGTCATGCCGGTTGAAGACACACTGCAGCAGTTCAGGGCAAATGCTGTCGAGATGACCGCTTCCTACAAAGAAGATAAATTCAATTCACTCATCTTTGTAGGTTCTGTCAAAGGCTCTTTTCTGTTCCCGAAAGAAGGCAGCTGGAGCGTTGTCGAAGTAGATCAGGATAGCGGCGATGTCAGCAATCTTGAACCTGGCGTTTCTCCCGGGCTGATCAAGGACGGAATGATTCCGAAAAACGGTGATCCGAGGCCGATGAATAATCCGGTATCATTGCTTGCGTTTCCTGATGGTTTGAAGAACACGATGCTGACCTTCTCAAAAACTTATGGCATTATTCAGAATACAGACACTCAGAAACTGATGATGAAGGCAGTCGAATTTACAAAAGGTAAAGTCGATGAATTTGTTTCAGACACCGCACTGCTTGCAGATTCTTTCAGATTGCTCAATTCAAAAGGGCCTTTTCCAAATCTGAAGGATGCAATTGAACTGATAGAAGGAGATCCCGCAAAGACGGTTATGAATCTCCTGCCCGAAGGAATTAAAAAGACATTTAATTATACAGTTCCCAATAATTTCTCTTTTGATATTGTCGGCAATGAAGGAGATGATTTCAGAATTTACATCAAATATACCACTGTTGACAATGACGGGAATCCGGTAACAAACGAAAAGACGGTTATAGACTATGTGACCGATCCGGTTGCAAGTGTGAAAAACTGGGCAAATGATATGCACAACATCACAATTGCGGTCGACCTCGGCGTATTCAAACCCATACTCTATGTCTCAGGAAATTTTCAGGGCGGAGATAACGCAAAGGCAAGTCTGGAAGGCGGTGCAGCTCCTCAGTTAAAACTCGACAAGGCACTTCAAAAGATTTATGATATACTCCAGTTTTTGGCTAAACTCGATCCAAAGACTGCCGCTTCCGCAGCAATCAGCGAAGGTTTGAAAATAGCAATGAGCAATTCGGCTGACAGCTGGGAATACAAATTCAAGGCAGACAAGGAAATTCCGCTGGTCAGATTCCCGTTCCTGGATGAAGCCTACAATTCACCGACCTGTCCGCTAAAGATGGATGCATTTTTTAAGATCGGCGTATTCTTTAATCAACCCTTAAAGATTCCGGAATCAATCGATCAGCTCAAACCCTCTGTTGGTGCCTACCTCGAATTGGGCGCAACGCTCAAGGTGATGTGCGTCAGTGTTGCCGCTGCAACAATCTATGCCAACGGAAGCGCAGAAGTCAGATTGTCGGCCGATCTGGTGAGCGGTCCGAAACTCCATTTCAAATTCGGTTTCGGAGCAGAACTCGCAGTCGGATTCCCGGTGATTGGAAATGCCTCGGTCACCTTTATGACAGGTATTGATATGGAACTCACCATGAAGGATTTCACAGTGGGTGCGTTTCTTTATTTCAAGGGAAGAGTTGAAATATTTGGTGGTGTGGCAACCATTACAATTGCAATTGAGGCAAAAGGACAGGTTCAGAAAAGAATCGGAAACGGTCCTGCTAATTGTACTGCAAGCGTCACACTTGCCGTCGATATTTCAATCGCATGGATTATCAACATCAGTTTTACAGAAACCTGGTCAGAAACCAGACAAATCAGTTAATCATCTCAAAAAAACAAAGTCATGGAACCCATATTCAGTTTACTCCTGTTTCCGCAACAATACAAATCAGGCAAATTAAATTTTAATTTAATGATACTGCCCAGAAATATTGATTTAAGAAGTCCGCTGGCAGCAAACATACCATCTTATTATAATTCAGAATTTAAACTCAGCATCAGAATTATTGACAGTCTCGAAGGTTTACCGTTGCATCAGGATGTGAGTATCAGTACAGATCCTGTAATTTTGTCAAAATCAGTTAACAAGGCACAAATCATAGAGAGTGTCATTAACCAGATGGAAATAAATGACGGATTGAAAATCAGCAGCGATCCGGTTTTAAACGGCGACAAAGGAGCTGCTGAGAATGTGCAGAGATTCGGGAGCGGCGCAGTCATCCGAAAATATCTTCCGCAGAGTTACAGGGAGGCTTTCAACTTCACCAATCCCAGAACCCGTTTTGCAACCACCGATGACGGTTATTACTGTTCAATCAAAAACAAGCAGGTTAACCAAACTGATCCGGTCACCCACCGTGAATATATTTCATGGGGAAAGTTGGTGGGATTCATTTTGAGAAATCCGGTTCTGGCCGAAGCTGCAGGATTTATTCAAAAAGCAGAAATCAGTTTACCAGAAAAATGTTTTGAAAAAGGAGGGTGGATCTTTGCTGAATTTAACGACAGCAGCATTCATTCAGGACTCAGCGTCAACACCTATGCAGCAAGAATACCTGCACTAAATGAAGACAGAAGATTATTTGCACCCGTTTTATTTCCTGTGGGAGACAGCGTTTTCAACAATTCTACCTATGATCAGGTGATGCAGGAAGCAATCATCTACAACGATGGTTTTGCAAAAATCGTCCACGCCAATCAGCCGGTCAGCCAGGATTTGCTTCAGGAAAAGGATTCTTCAAATCCGCCTTCAAAGGACATAGGCCTGAGACTTGGCTGGGATGATGAACAACTCGCCATCTGGGGAAACCGGCAATTGACCAGAAAGGATGAAATAAGCAATATGGTTATTGATTCACCTGTCGGTGTTTTCGGTTACAAGATTGATGTACGGAAGGCAGGTGAAACTGACTGGCGTTCTCAAAATATGATTGCCGCCAATCAGGACACAGGTGTGGGTACAAATGAGGTGATATTTAAAAAATCAGAGCCATTTGAACTGCCTACCGAAGTTCATCCGTCATCACACGGTGATACCAAAAATGACGGTTTCTGGCTGCCGATGTATTTTTCGGCCTGGAACGGCAAATGTATGGCAATACCGGACAGTGAGACTGAAGAAATTTACAGAATGAATGATGAAAGAGTCATTGTAAAAACTCACGACAATGAAGATGAGAGCAATGATGATTTTGAAATCACTGACGAAGACCATCAGAATGCAATCAATATCAAACCCAAACAGACATTTCATCCTTACAGTCAGGTTCCGAAACACCGGGTGGATTTGAGATATGGCGAAGATTATCAGTTTAGAGTCAGGCTCTCGGATATATCCGGAGGTGGACCGGAAGTGAATGATGAAATGATCAACGGCGGCCAAAATCCGGTGGCAGATGTACATTTCAGAAGAAATATTGCTGCTCAGAAAGTAAGACTGCTCAATGTCGAGGTTCCTGCCTCTGATAATCCTGCGGTTGATTCATTAGATATCAGCATACTCGAAAACATACTTGGGAACGACAATATATTGAAGATCAAAAGACCCGAACTCAGCTATCCGGCAGTTGTCTATACCGGAAAATACAAGGATGTGGTCAAAAAACTGAATGATAAATTCAATTCGCTCCCTCAGCCGGATGATCCGAAAAACAGACCTCAGTACAGCGTCAGTCTGCCGGATCCGGATGTGAATACCATTAAAATTGTGGTTGAAATCAAATCACTTGAAATGGACAATCTGCTTTCTGAAAACGGAAAAGAGTCTTATATCGTCTGGCAGGAAAAGATTTTTGAACTCAATTCGGATAAGCCAAATGAAAATTATGATCTGGAAACCCAAATCAGGATAGTTTATCAGGAATTTAATGAAATAGAGGCTGGAACAAGCTTTGTCGACAACACTAAAAATCAACTCATACTCCCCTATTCCCGTCAGCTGAGGATTTCGGTCATACCGGTTGTCGATGATGCAGACGGCGACTATGCAGCCAGATTTGTAAAGCAAGGCAGCCCGACTGTACTGAGGTCATTTAAAATGAACCCGGATGAAAAAGATTTGTTGTCGCCGGTCGATGGCGGCCTGAGAGCATATTATCTGCAGCCTGAAAAAGAAGCACCGGTTTCAAAAGCATCTCCAAAAAAATATGCATTTACTTTCAGTCGAAAAAACAAGACTTCTGCAGAACTGAAAAGACTTGCCGAAGAACTCGGGCTTGCTGCTCACAACCTCACCCTGGAAGGAAAGAAAGGAAACCGGGTGCAGTTTGGTGTAAGCAGTAAAATCCAGCATACACTATCGCCCGAAGCGGGTTCGGTGACGCTGGCAAGCGTCAATGAAATCCTGAACAAATGGATGGTTGCAGTCGATCTGAGTATGCTCAGAGACTGGTCGTGGGACGGTCTGGAAGTTCAGAGTTTTGAAATTGAAAGAAAGATTTCTATAAAAAAATTTGGAACCAACATCTACCAGATCATCGAAGACAGGAAAAAAATAGGTTCTGTCAGAGTGCAACAGACCGCAAATATGTCAATGCTGAAAGAACCCGACAGAAGCCATACCCGTATCATGTTTATTGATGCGATTTCAGACAAAGATCTCGGTCTTGAATTTCCCGAAGAACTGATAGTTGAATACAATTTAAAAGCAAAACTAAAACCGAATTCAGCAGTTGTAAATCCTGATCTGAATTTCTCATCTTCAATTCATTTACCGGTCAGCACTGCTCCGGCGCAGACTCCGAAAATAGTTTCGGTTGGTCTGGCAATGAGTCCATACAAATACGATGAGGAAGCTTATACTTTTTCAAATGAAAGAAGAAAATATTTGTGGCTTGAATTTGAGGAACCGCCTGCAGACCCCAAAGACACTTATTTTGCAAGAGTGATGGCTTATTCACCCGATCCGTATTTGTGCAGGGTCGATGATGATCTGATCAAAAATATAGATGAAGACCTGCCCTTTAATCTCAGAGAAGAAGAAATAAGAAAAATTATTCCGGGTATGGAAAATGATTTTGGAGGAGTGGGACTGATGCAGGAGCTTATACCCGAATCTGAAGAAAATCCGAAAAGATTTTTGCTGCCGCTGCCAGAAGGATTACACCACGACAGCGATGAACTCTTTGGATTTTTTACTTATGAAATCAGACTGGCTCATAAAAAAGAATGCTGGAGCACTGCTCAGGCCAGATATTCGCGACCGTTGAGGATTAACGGCCTTCAGCATCCTGCGCCGGATTTGATTTGCACCGCCTTCAGATCAAATGAACCAAATGACAAATCAATCGTACTGACCGCCTACCACGCAAATGCGGTACTGAAAGGCAAAAACATTACCGCCTTTCCACCAAATACAGCAATCTGGTATTTGCTTTACACCCAGGTAATGCAGGCAGACGGCGAATCCTACAGAAATATACTGATTGATTCCGGGCCTATGTTTTATAAACCAAAAATCACCAAAGGTCCTAACGGATCGCCGGAATACATCAGAGAGAGCGATGACAGGCCGGGCGTCGCAAAAGTTCCTGTCGATTTGATAAGATATAAACTGGAACAACTCGGTCTGCCCGCCAACAACAGTCTGAGTGTGATCGCTGTTGAAATGTTTCCGATAGATAATCAATGGCAGTATGTTAAAAATAAATGGATTCAGATCAATGATAATTATAAATTTAAAAAACCACAACAAATGATTGATGCTGAGTTTATTTCAGAATATGAGGAAAAGACTTCCGGCTGGGGAAATCCGCTGACAGATTTTCTTGGGTTTTACAGAATCTACAGAAGCTCAAAACTGGTTCCGGTCGGAGATATTTGTTGTATCGACTGTTAAAAACAAAAATCTTTTTCAGTTCTTAAATTTACAGTTCAGGCGACATGTTTTGTCGCCTGATGTAATTATATTTGTTCAAAGCTTAAAATCATGTCAAAACAGGAGACACTTGCACGCCACCGGATTATTATTCAGAAATTAAGAAATAATCCTTGTAATTTTGAAGATATTCTGGGCAGATTAAAAGATGAATCTGATTTGAATGAAAGAAATTTTGAAGTTTCTCAGAGAACTTTCCAGAGAGATTTAAAGGAGATTTTAGAACTCTACCATGTTGAAATCAGATATGACCGGTCAAAAAAAGTTTATTACATCCACGAAGATTCACAAGATGAATACAGCGAAAGATTATTTGAAGTTATGGATGTTTTTCAATTGCTAAATGTCAATCAGTCAATTTCTGATTTCATTCAATTCTCTTCTCGGACACCTGTGGGATCTGAACATCTGAACGGCTTGCTGTATGCGATTCAGAGCCGTTTTCAAATTTCTATTCACTACAAGAAGTTTTATCACGATACGGTTGAAACCAAAATAATCGAGCCATATTTGTTAAAAGAATGTAGAAACAGGTGGTATCTCAGAGCTTATGATGTCGAAAAAAAGGAGTTCAGAACCTATGGATTGGACAGAATTCAGGCACTACGGATTTCAGATAAAAAATTTCAGTATCCGCAAAAGACAAAACCAAAAGAGCATTTCAAAGATTCATTTGGAATTGTTTCTCCCGGTGGTAATCAGGCGGTAGATGTTTTGCTTAAATTCACTCAGAAGCAAGGTGAATACATCAGGACGCTTCCACTCCATTCCAGCCAGCAAATTGTGGAAGAAAGTGAAGATGAAATGCTGGTGAAACTAAAATTTGTTCCGACTTATGATTTTATTTTTGAATTGATGTCAATGGGTGCAAATCTGACAGTATTACAACCTAATAGTCTTGCTGATGAGTTGAAACTGAGATTTGAAGAAGCATTGAAAAACTATTCGTAAAATCAATAAAACATACTTTTAAATACTGAAATACTAGTTTGACACACCATTATTTTTTATAATTCACAAACATTTGATTTTTTTTTGAATCTATTTTTTAAATATATCAGAAAAATAAGTTAAATTCACATCAAATTTAATTAACATGAGAAATTATTTTATTCTTTTTATTTCTGTAATTCTTTTTTACAGTTGCGGCAGTACAATGAGAGACAGCTGGAACCACTTTCCAAAACAGGTAGATTTGGAAAAATACAACAACCTGGATTTTATCAAGGTCAGACAAGGGAGCACTGTTACTGTGAAAATGGAAGAAAATCCATCGACCGGTTACAGTTGGAATTATGAATCTCAGAAAGACTGTTCAGTCAGTGTTGAAATTGGTGATTTTGAACAAGGCAGTAACAGTGATAATATGGTTGGCGTTCCCGGTACCCGTATTTTTGAAATTAAAGGAAACAATATGGGTTCCTGTTTAGTTGAGTTTCAGCAATTTGCGCCCGGAGATTCAGAAACCGTTGTCAACAGAAAAGGAATATATTTTATAGTTGAATAATCTGTTTTTATTCAAAATAAATTAGGAAGGATTCGGATTTCTGTCTGAATCCTTTTATTTTTTATCCAAGAAAATCAAAGCTTGTTTGATTAAATCATAACTGACGTCTTTGTTCAAATCATTGTATAATTTGGTTATAGAAATTTTTTGATTGCTCTTTTGATTTTTGGCAGCTTTCAAAACCTTATCGAAAATAGGTTTTTCAGGTTTATAAATATCAAGATCAATTTCACTGTCGGTTTCAGAAATTCTAATCAGATGACTAAGAATGGTTCCTTTGGTAAGTCCTCTTTCTTTTGCCATATCAGAAATATTCATTTTCTTTTTCACCATTTTTTTTGTCAATTGATAGGTTGAAACCTTTTCAGCCTTTCCCTTAGTCATTAACTTTTCCTTCGTCTGTGCAATTATTTTTTTATCCAGTGTCCCTCCGCAATGTATTATAAATCCTCTGAATTCATTTTCAAGCTCCTTTATTTCAAGCGAATCATCCCATTCATTTGACAATTCTCTGAAACGCACATCTGCTTTGTATGCAAGATTATCTACTTCCAAAGCAGTTTGGTTCAAACCCCTGAGTCTGAGTCCGTTCAAATCCCTCAACCTGGACAATGCCACATACCCCTGCCCTTTTTCAAAAGCTTTGCTCAGGTCAATCATAGCCGAGTCAAGAGTCATTCCCTGACTTTTATGAACTGTGATAGCCCAGGCAAGTCTTAATGGAATTTGACTGAAAGAAGCAAGTGCGTTGCCGGTTTCATCTTCTATCGCCCATGTTTCTTATATTGCTTCTATCACGTCAT